>NZ_JACVUR010000049.1:0-44709 GCF_016516495.1 Delftia sp. S65 | reverse complement strand
ATCCTGCTTGGCATAGGTCTCTTCGACCTGGCGCTGCATCTCGGGCGTGAACGCAGAGCCGAGCTTGCGCTTCCATTCCTCGACTTCCAGCGCAGCTTTCTGCGCCGCCGTGCCATATTTCTTGATCCAGTCTTCTGACTGGCCCAGCGGGATCTGCGTGCTGTTGGCAGCAGCTGCCACACCGGCAACCTGGTTAGCCACCTCCTCAACAGCTGGCTTTGCCGCGCCGGCGGCAGTTCGCAAGACATCCAGATGGTTCTTGATGCCGGCAATGCGCTCTTCGAGCTTGGCCGTCATCTGCCCCTTGGGGCCACCAGCGCGCGCAAGCAATGCCTCGGCCTGTGCCAGGCGCTCGGTCTGGAACTCAATTTCCTTGCTGAGCCGGTCGCCCACAGGGTCGCCCAGGTTCGACGCAATGGCCGCGCCCGTGGCCGCACCAATGCCCAGCAGCACCAGGGTGGCCGGGTTCGCCGCGAGGGCCAGGCTCAGCGCGATCACCGCGCCGCGCACCTTGGTCAATGCCCCCCAGACGCCGCCAGCGGCGCCGATGGCATTGGCAACCTGCAGCGCCCCGGCAGCCGTGGCCGTGCCGGCGATCATGCCCAGCACCACACCAATCTCGCCCTTGTGCTCAGCCACTGCCTGGCCCAGCTTGACGATGCCCGCCATGCTGCTGGCGGCAAAGCTGCCCACGTCGATCAGCCCGCTGATCAGCGTCTGGAAGCCGTTGCGCACGTCATCGCTGTTGAGCGTGTTGTTAAGCCCTTCGACGCTATCGCGCAGGCCTGGCAGGCTCGCGCTGTCCGCCGTCATGAGGCTGTTGATGGTGTTGCCGACTGCCGTCAGCGAACCGCCCAGCGTGTCGCGCGCCGCCTTGGCCGCGCCGCCATAGCTGGACTCCAGGGCCTGCAGGATGATGTCCTGCGCCTTGGCGGTCTGGCCCGTGCGCTCGAATTGCTTGACCAGCTCCTTTTGCGCATCGGTGAACCGAAAGCCCTGCTTTGACAGCGCCGTCAGCCCTTCGCTGGGCACGTCCAGCGCCTTGCCGATGGTCTCGGCCGAGGCCGTGACCTCGTAGCCCATGCGCTCGGACATATCGATCACGGCCTGCATGGCACGCGGGAACTGATCGCCCACCACGCCCGCATAGCTGAGCATGCGGGTCTGCGCCTGGTTGATCTGACCGGCACTGAAAGTGCTGGTTTTCTCCATGCTGTCGGCCATGGCGTTGAGCCGTTCAACGCTCCAGCCAGCCGCGCCACCTGTGGACTTGATCGCGGCCGCGAGCTGGGTCTGCTCCTTTTCGGCGTCGATGGTTTCCTGCTTGATCTTGGCGATGGCCGAGGTGATCCCGACCACGCTGATCGCGCCGCCGATGGCGCCCAGCACAGCGCCCTTGAGGCTGTCCATGCGGGCCGACACACCGGCGGCCATGTTGTCATAGGCATCCTGCACGCGCTTGGCGTGCTGCTTCACGTCCTGCTCAGAGGACTGCAGCCCCTGGCTGAATTGCGCGTACTCCAGCGCGAGCTTGACGACCAGCGATCCCAATGCAGACATTGCTAGTCCTCCTTGCTTTGTTCTCGGATTTCATTCAGGGCCGCGAGCGCGCCGCGCTCCATGACCATCAGGCCCACCATGACCTTGCGGCGCTGCCGCTGGGGCACGAACATGTCCAGCCAGGCAGAGGCGCAGCCGTAGTGCAGGCCCATGCGGGTGCCATCCATGCCCGCGAAATGCCACTGCGTTTCCAGCGCTCGCCAGGCCGTGACAACGGGCCAGTTATCCCGGTAGATCCCGAATTCCTCGGGGGGCTGCTCGACGGCCGCGCGCTGGTCGGCAATAGCCTGTGCCACGCGCTCGATGTCCCCTGCCGGCGCCCCCATCGCGCGCATGGCCTCCAGCATGGATTCCTGCGGCGCGAAGGGATCGACAGCCTGCGGGCGTATGCCCGCCCACCAGCGCGCGGCCTCAATCAGTTTTTTTCTTTGGCGCCCGCGTTGGTGCGCAGGTACGTGATGGCCGTTTCACGCACGGCGGCAGGGATCTGCAGAAACGCGGCCTTGTTCTCGGGCGTGAATCCCACGGGTTTGCGCTCCAGGTCCACCATGTCCCAGCCCACCAGGACTTCATCCACGACCTCGCCGAACGGCTTGTTGTGCAGTTCCTGGCGGCGCTCTTCTGCCGTGCGCTTGAAAACGGCGGTGAAGGACTCTTCGCGCCACAGGCCGCTTTCGGTCTTGGTCTGGATCTTGACGGTTTCCTTGAATGTTTCCGAGGGGGTGAGGTTGAACATGGATTAACTCCTGATGAGATGGGACAGAAAAAGAAAAAGGCCGCATAGAGCGGCCTCAGGTGAGGGAAAAAAGGGACTGGTCAGCGCACGATCAGCACCAATTCGTCATCGCCGACGATGGGCACCAGGTCGAAGGGCAAGGCCATCATTGCCACGCCCTGGTCATCGCTGAGCGTGAACGGGCCGGGCTGGATGTTGGGCATCTGCAGCTCAACGATGTTGCCGGGGTCTACACCGTGGACGATCACGGCAGCGCCGCGCTCGCTGTTGCGCACGATCTCGGTCCAGTCCTTTGTCGTGACCTTCGGAAACTCCATCGTGATGGAGCCCGTGGGCTGGCGGTCGGGGCTGGCGGCGCCTGCGCAGTTGATCAGCTCGCGCCAGTTCAACTGATTGGCCAGGTTGACCGAAAACGCGCTGGTGCAGGCGCTGTGCCCGAAGATCGTGAGCGTGGGCGTGTTGGTCTTGCCAACCACCTTGGGCTGCATGAACTTCGAGTAATCCACGCCTGTGGGCATGGCGCCCTCCTCCGGCTTGGAGTAAGCGCCCAGGAACTCGAATTTCATGACGGGGATGCCCTTGGGGTTCAGCTCGAAGCTGACCGTACCCTTGGCGTCCACGATCTTGAACAGTGTGCCATCCAGATAGCCATACAGCGTCAGCAGCGGCTCACCGCCGCTCACCAGCGTGTACTGCACATCGGTGCCGGCCGTGACGGTCTCCGCAAAGCCACAGGCCTGCAGCAGGTCGCCATAGGCAGGCGCCACGCCTGGCGTGCCGCTCCCGGCGATTTCCACTTCGCACGACAGTTTGCGATGCTCGCCGGCCGTGAGCTTGCCGCTGTTGCCCTTGTAGGGGCGGATCAGATCGCGCGCCACCTGGTCGGCCGTGATGGGCTCGGGCATCAGCGCGCGGCACAGGATGGCATTGGCCGCCGCCGTGGGCGTGGCCGCTGCGCCTGCCGCCGTCTGGACCATGGCCAGCAGCAGCATCTGTTTCATGGACTTTGCCATGGGGGTTCCTTTCAGAGGTTGAGGGATAGGGCCTGCTTTCAGTCCTGCGGCACCCGCAGGCCGGTGGCGGGGTCGCGCACGTAGCGGCCCGCCTTGCCGTGAAACTCATCCCGGGGCGGCAGCGCGGTGGCCTGGTGGTGCGCGGGCTTGGCCGGCTTGGCGTTCTGAGGGGCCGGTGCAGACGTGTGCACTGCCTCGTCCTTGTCTTTCTTTGCCGTCATGGCGTGTCCTTTGCTGTGATGAATCGGGGCGTGCGCAAGCGCACGATCAGGGCGCGGGCATAGACCTGCGGATCGTCTTCATAGTCCGCGTCCTCGCAGCCCACTTCCCATTGGTAGTGCTCCATGGCTTCGACAGCCGCGCGCACGCTGCCGCCGCCGCTGGTTGGCAGCAGGGTGTCCAGCTCGACCGCGCTGCGGCTGAGCACGATCACCGTCGCGTCATGGGCGTCATAGCCGCCGCCGGCGCACCATCCTGGCTCCGGTGCCGTCTCGACGCTGAAAACAGCCGCTGGCCAGGTCGGGTCTGCAGGAAGCTCTTTCCACCATGTATCCAGCGCCGTTTCCAGCACAGGCTGCAAGCGCTGGTGAATGCTTGGAGCTGCCGTCATGCGCCTCCCTTCTTTCTTTCGCTGGCCAGGTAGCGCTGCAGCGCCCGTTCCATGGCCGTGATGGCGTTGTCACGCTCCTGCTGCAGCGCGGGCTCGATGAACGGTTTGCGGCCGACCACGCCCTGCGATGCAGCACGCCGGCGAGCACGCAGACTTGAGGCCTCGTACTTGCGCGAGCGCACCACGACGCGGCCATTGCGCAGCCGCTGGGTGTACGTGGTGACGCCGGACTTGACCGAAGAGGGCACCACACGGCGGCCCGTCTCGACCCACTTCCAGTAAAACGGGTCGTTGTCGCGCCGCACCTTGATGCGTCCTCGGCTCACGACCAGGCGCTTTTGCCCCTTGGCCTGTACGCGCTTGCTCTGGTCGCGGCCGTGGCGCACCCCGATGTGGTACTGCGCCGTTCCGTCCGGGGCGTTGGGCTCACGCTTGATGGAGATGTTCTCGACCATGGCGCCGGTGATCACTGATCCGTTCGCCTTGGCAATCGCCTTCGCACGGTTGGTGATGACCTTGCCGCCGGCGACCACCATACGGCGCGAGACCTTCTGCGCCATGTCCTCGCGGACTTCGCGGAAGGCTGCGGTCAGGTCGGGAACGCCTGTGACATCGGGTTTGTTAGCCATCACGCACCCCCGTTTCGCAGGTCAGGATCAGCGTTTCATGGCGATCCGCCAGATCTTTGACATGTCGAATCTGGTAGTACAGACCACGACTGACCACGCGCATGCCGGCCTTGATGCCATCGCGCCACCGGAGTGTGAACACCTCCGAAGACACGGGCACCTCGCCCCCCGCTGCCTTCGTGGCGGGGCGCACTGTGCCCGAATCGCTGGTGTGCCCGGCATAGATGCCATCGGTCGGCGTGACCGGAGTCCACGCCCGCACAATGCCGCCTGATCCGTCTTTGCCCTGCTGGAGAGCCTCGATCACGATAAGGCGCCTGAGCCTTCCTGATTGCAGCATGGGCCACCTTTCAGAATCGGGGCGGCACGGCGATCTCCGCCAACATGCTGCCCAGGAATTTCAAGGGAAGTTCCGAAACAATGGTTCCGGTCACCAAGGCTTCCCGCTGCTGATACAGCGTCCCCGCCTGCAGCAGCAGCCAGGCGCGTACCGATGGATATGCGTCAAGATCGACCCCGGCCACGTACTCGATACGCAGACGACCAGGCGGTCGGCCACCCGCGAAAATGAGGCGGCCGACACGCTGATCTACCTCCAGCTCGAAGCCCTCAACCGGGATCGGATCTGCCCCAGCGCGCAGCACGTTCACGCTGCTGACGGCCCGCACCTGGCCGACATCCAGCACATTGCCCAAACGGTCTTGCGACCAGTCTTCGACATACTCCGCCGTACGGATGGCCGCCCCGGTTTCCGCCTCGCACATCTGCGTCACGCCCGGCACGATGATGTTTTCCACCAGCGAGCGCTGCAGGTCATCGATGTGCTCGCGGCACCATTGCGCGACCTCGGCGGCAGTCAGCACGGGATCGCCTGCGTAACGCTTGCGCCGGGCCATGGTCAGGGCCGGTCAGCGTTGAGGTTGCCCGTAGCGCCCGCGCCCGGCCCCGCCTCTGCGTTGGCAGTAGCAGCAGTTGCCGCTGCTGCAGAGGCAGCCGGAGTACCGTTACCCCCGCTTTCGCCGTCCGCCGTTTGGGCCGTGTCACGCGCTGCGGACTTGCCACCGCCACGGCCCGCCGCGCCGCGTGCACCCCGCCCGCTGGTTACCGCACCGCTCGCAGTGCCCGATTTCTCGGCCACCTCGCCCGCTTCCAGGCGGTCCGCCTGGTCCGCCGGGAATGCGGCGGTTTCGCCCGGGTTGTAGCCGCGCCAGTGCTTCAGGAACACCACCGCAACGATCTCTTGTTTGCCTGCCTCTTGCTTGCTCATCGCCTTGTCCTTTCGATTGGTTGCGCCCCGGCGCCTGCCGGGGCGTCATCTCACATGCCCGCGCCCCACTTCACCTTGGCGCCGACCGCAACGGACTCGACATGGCGCACGCCGAAATCGTTGTGCGCGATCACACGCACCAGGGTCTGATCTCGCTGGAAGGCGGACACCATGTTTCCGCCCGCGTCCTTGTAGGAGGCCTCGGTGCTGTAGGCGATGGACAGCTGCCCCGTTTCGCCGATGTAGCAATCGGAGAAGTCCACGAAGTAGATTTCCGACTCATCGCCGCCGGCGCCCAGGTTCACCGGGATCTGCGTGGACAGGCCGAAGCGGTAGCCCTTGAGCTGGCCCTGATCGATCTCGGGATAGGCCTTGTTGCCGTTGCCGTCGCGCAGCGACTGGAGCCAGCGGATGGTGCGCGGATGCATCAGCCAGCCGCAGTTGGCCATCGCGGCATTGGCGGCTTCCAGGCGCAGCATCAGGCCGCCCAGGAACAGGTCGATGGCCTTGAGGTCCGGATCGATGGGCGCGTCCACCACGTTGCCCGGCAGCGCCCAATATCGCAGGCCTTTGGGCAGCAGCGCACTGCCCGCAGAACGGATGTAGTGCAGATCCTCGGCCAGGCCGGTGCTGATCAGCAGGTCATTGGCCACGATGCTGTCCACGCGCGGATTGATGCCAGCAAACGACAGCAGGTCATTGCTGATCGGCACCAGGGCGCCCATCTTCTTGGCCTGCAGCTTCATGTCCGCGAAGGTCATGTCGGTCACCGGGATATCGGTTTCGGTGCCGATGTAGCCCACCACCGTGGAGTCCTTGATGCGCGGCAGCGTCATGTTGCCGTTGACCAGGGGCAGGCTGACCGCCCCCATGGACCGCACGACAGAACGAGGGCGCAGCGCCTCGATCACCGAGGCGGCCATGTTGGCGGGGATCAGCACGCCACCCGCACCTGGAGTGACCGTGCTCAGGGTCTGCACGATGTCTTGCCCGAAACCGCCCTCTTGCGCCATCTGGGCCGCATGCTGCTGGTTGCCACCAGCAGCGGCCAGCAGCCGGGCCACCTGGGCGACGGATGCGCCCGGCGGGGCGTTGTCGGTGACAGTGACGTGGGCGCCGGCAGGCGGGCCGTTGATGCCGCGCGCACTTTCGTTGACGGGCACCGCCGCTGCAGCATTGAGCCGCTCGGCGGATTCAGCGCGTGCAATCTTGGCGGACAGCTCGCCGATTTGGGTTTCCAGCGATGTGAACTGCTGCAGCTCTTCTGCAGACAGTTGCTCGCCGGCGGCATCCTTCTTTGCGAGGGCCTGCAGCGTTTCATTGAGCTGGGCGCGTTCGCTACGCAGTTGGGTCACAAGGGACATGGTTTTGCTTCCTAAAGAGCAATGAAAAAAGCCCGCCGAGGCGGGCCGGAAAACTGCCGCGAACGCGGTCAGATCTGGGCTTGCAGGTGGGCTGCAGCAGCACGCACAGCCAACCGGCCAGGCGCGGGGCGATTGGCGCGGCTTTCGGCCACGGCGCGGGTGATACCGTCCAGGGCATCGGTAGGGGTCTGCAGCCGGTCGGCCAGGCCGGCGGAGATAGCGGCCTGGCCACGGTAAAGACCGGCCTCGGTGGCGCGCACGACAGAGGCGCTCAGGCCCCGGTACTCGGCCACGGCATTCACGAACATGTCATAGCCTTCGTTGACCAGTTCCTGCAGGAACTTCATGGACTGTTCTGTCAGCGGCTCATGCGGCGACAGGTCGTTTTTATGCGCGCCGGCATACACGGTCGTGACCTTGATCCCTTCGCGCTCCAGCATGGCCGAGCGGTCCATGTGCTTGGCGATCACTCCGATGCTGCCCACGCCGCTGGTGCGGCTTACCACCAGTTCGGTACAGGCCGCGCCGATCAGGTAGCCGCCGCTGTAGGCCGAGAAATTGACCAGGCCGATGATTTGCTTTTGCGAAGCCATGGACCGCAGATCCGCCGCCAGCTCAAATGCGCCGGTGGCAGCGCCGCCAGGGCTGTCGATGTCCAGCACGATGCGCTCGACCAGGGGATCAGCCACCGCCTGGCGCAGCTGGCTGCGCAGATCCTCATAGCTGGTCATGGTTTCGCAGACATTGAGGTGCGCCGCACGGCTGACCAGCAGCCCATGGACCGGGATCACCTGCACGCCCGTGGCCTGCAGGTTGGCCCGGCGCCGTTCTTCCTCGCGGGCAATGCGCGACTCATAGTCGTCATCGTCGTGCCACATGCGGGGCTCGGCCACCGGCGCCATGTTGATGATGTTGAGGCTCATCACCTGATTGGCCCAGCGCACCGCCATATCCATGGCATCCGGGGTAGTGAGCAGCGGCTGATTGAACAGCAGGCCCGCTGCGCGAAGATAGCTTTTCATTGGGTCAGGAGCCTTTCGATTTCTTGCCGCTGGATCTCCAGCTGAGCCCGCACTGCGGGATTCTTCGGATCGGGCGCCGCAGCACCCGCCGCAACCATGTTGAGCGGCTGCAGGTAGGTATCGCCCCCGGCCACTGGCGGCAGGTTCTCCAGGCGCCGGATGTCGTTGACAGAGAGCCAGCCCCATTGCCGCCCGATGGCGTAGGCCTCATAGCGGCTCTTCTGATCACCCCGCATGAGGCCCGACAGGTTGAATTCGATGAAGTAGCGCGGCCGCTCATCGTCCAGCAGAAAGTCGCGCATCATGGCCTGCTCATGCCGCTTGGCCCAGGGCAACAGTGCGAACACCACGAAGTGAATCAGCAGTTGCTCAATCGTGTTGTAGTTGGCCTTGTCCAGGTCGTTGACCATGGGCAGTGGCACCTTGTAGATGCGCGCCGCATCCACGCCCGACAGCTTCAGGATGGCCGCCACATCCGCGTCCACATTGCTCATGGACACCGGCTTGAACGTCATGCCCTCCTGCAGCAATGCCACCTTCTTGGCGTTGTCCACGCCGCTGAATTTGCTGCCCCACTGGTTCACGATGGAGTCAATGGTGCCCTGCTCCTTGATCGCGGCCACCTCCTTCGGCCGCTCGATGACCCCTGACAGCGTGACGCCATTGGCGAACGATTTGCCGGTGTATTGGCGTACCGCCTGAGCCAGGCCGATGGAGTCGGCGTGCAGCTCGATAGGCGACAGCCCGACATAGCCATTGTGGGAATGCCATCGAACGTGATGGACCAAGCGCATAGGCAGAGGATCGGACACGCCGGCCACCTGGTAATACGGCAGCATGTCAGGCCCCTTGAGCACAGTCACCTTTGCCGTATCCAGGGGCCACAGCTGCGCCACCTGGCCGTCCTGCCCACGCTCGATGAACGTGTACGAATTGCCGCGCAGGCCTGCTGACATCTGCGACAGCTCCACCCGGTCATACGGTGTCTGGAACGGGTTGGGCGTGTAGCGCAGCACCCGATACAGCGGATGGCTGCTCGCCGACTCACGTTGCCCGCCGCCCTTGCGCTCATACAACTCCAGCGGCAACTGCGCCAGGCTTTCGGCCAGCAGCGTGACGCAGTTCTGAATGATCGGCAGGGCCAGCGCAGTTTCTGGCGTCACACGCATGCCGGAGCTGCTGCGAGCGGCCCCGATCAGTCCACGCCAAAAGCCGTTGGAGCCGTCAGAGACCAGGCCCTCATTGGCGCCAACCAAGGAAGAAAAGAACATGTCCTATCCCTCCCCTCGCGCAGCCGCCAACGCAGCCAAGCCAGATGCGGCGCGGTCAACTCGCCAAGCGTAAGCAACCAGGGCCACGCCCGCCACCACCATGGCCGTTGGCGGGTGCATGCGCCAGATGCCCGCCACCACCAAGCCGAAGCCCAGCAGGCCGCACAGCAGCGACAGCAGCACCAGTGCCACCCGAGAACTCGGCAGCTGAAACTTCATATCTTTATCCCCTTGTCATAGACGGATGGGCCGCCCAACTTGCGACCCTTTCCGCTGATGCCACAGGCCATGATCGAGGCCACAACGCCGTCAATCCGGCCCACGGACTTGGCTTTGTCCACCTTGCGGTTATTGGCCGGGTCATGGGTCAACACCGCATTGGCAGCGTTCCATGTCAGCACCGGGTTGCCGTCATGGCGCAGTTGCTCCACTTCGGCAAGCGGCTCGGCCGGCTCGTCTGGACCTCCCGAATCCACCGGCGCCCCCAGCAGCCGGCGTTCAAACTCATCGACGGCCGGCCCGAAAGACTCATAGCCCTGACCGAAGCCAATCAGGGGCGGCAGTGTTATCCCGTGCTCGGCCATCAGCTGAATCACGTCTTCGATTCGCCAGCGGTCGAAAGCGATGCGCTCCAGCCCCGTGAAATAGGTGCTGATGGCCTGCAGCCGCCGCAGCACAAACAACCGGCTCACCGCTCGGCCTGGCGTGGTCTCCAGCCAGCGCTCGGCAATCCACTGCCGGTAGGGCACCTTGTCGCGCTTCTCCCGCTCGTCCAGGTCGTGATCTGGAATCCAGAAGTACGGCATCAGCCGCCAATAAGGATCTTCCAGCGTCGGAAAGAACAGCAGCACGAATGCCGTCAAGTCGGTCGTACTGGACAGGTCCAGCGCGCCCACCGCCTTGCGATGTCGCAGCAGCTCCAGCGGCACCTTCCCCTCGGCCGCCGCCCATATCTCCCAGTCGAGCCATGGCGATTCGGCCTGCGTCCATACACAGAAATTGAGGCGCAAGACCTTGGCCAGCTTCGCCGGCATGCCGCGCGCGTTCTGCACCTGGGCACGCAGATACGGATACCCCGGGATGCCCTCGCGCTGCCCTGCCAGGCGAAAGCGCAGCGACGGGTTGACCTTCGGCCAACACCGTTCGTCTTTGAACGGGTCATCGCCTTTGTCCAGCGAGCAGATGAAGCCAAAGAAATGGTCATCCTGTGCACGCCCCGTGCACACGTCTGCACCGTAGTCGTGGTACTGGCCGCACGGCGTCGTCTTGTCGCTTCCGCTGTTAGTGATCATCACCACCATGGCACGCCGGCGGCTCTTCATGCCGGCCACCATCATGTCAATCACCGTCGCCGTCTTGTGCTCGTGCACCTCATCGATCAGCCCGACATGGGGACGCGGGCCAGACTGCCCTTCATCTGCAGAGATGCATTTGAAGAAACTGTTCGTCTCTGCATAGAAGAGGTTCCAAACCTTCTCATCACGCCCCGACTGCACCAGGCGCGATTGCAGATGCGGCGACTGGTTGACCATCGCCACGGCATCGCGGAACAGGATCTGTGCCTGGTCTTTCTTTGTCGCGGCAGCGTAGATCTCGGCGCGCTGTTCTTTGTCGGCCGTCAGCCCGTACAACCCGATTCCAGCGACAAGCGGGCTTTTGCCCGACCCCTTGCCGGTCTCGATGTAGACAACGCGGAAGCGCCGGTATCCATCCGCCGTGTACCAGCCATACAGGCTGCCCACGATGAAAGCCTGCCAGGGGGCCAGCAGGAAAGGCCTGCCTTCGTATTCGCCACCGTTGAGCTTGAGCACATCCTCGAAAAATCCGATGGCTCGATCTGCTGCCGACTGATCCCACACCAGGCCACGCTTGTGCCCCTGCTTCAGGTCCTGCAAATGGCGCTTGCACGCGGCCCGCACATACGGCCCCGCAATGATTCGCCCCTGCAGCACGCGGCGGGCGAACTTCTTCACTCGGCAGTCAGAAGTAGCGAGCGGCAGCATCCTTTTCGTCATTGCCGAACAACTCCCCTTGCGGCGCCGCTTGGGCCTTCATGTTTCGCCGCGCCAGGGGCGACATTCCGAACAACGCACCGGCGGCGTTTGCCCGCTTCTCGGCATCGTTGGCGAGTTGCCGCCACACGCTGATTTGCTTGGCGCCCGTCGCATAGGTCTGCACATCGCCGGCCTCGGCCTGCTCTGCATTCTTCTTGACGATCAGCGCGCGAAAGCGCCGCCAGTCCGCCACTGCCTCGCAGTACGACGAAAGCGCCATGACATCGATACGGTGCACCCAGCCCAGCAGCAGCAAGTCGGGCATCACGCGCTGCCACTCTTCACGGGCTTCCGGCGTGAGCACCTCGGGCATGTCAGGCTCGCTGGCGGAAACCGTGTTGGCCTCCTGCTCGCGCAGCAGTGCAGCCGCGTCTTTTTTTCCGGGGTTGCCACCCGCCAGATGCAGGAACGGCGGTTTTGCACTGCGCCCGGAATTGGCGTTTCCAGCCATTGGGGTGCCTCCTGTCGTATACCCCCCCCTCCCCATATTTCCCGCATTTTGCGTACGGAGAGGAACGGTCGGTCTCTTGCTAAAAAGGGCGAAAGTTTTTCACCCCCCTACCCCCTCGGAGCCAGTTTTGGGCCGGATCGGGCCAAAAACGCCGAAATCGTCGATGCGGCGGGCCGATTCCACGGGTGACGCGGGTCCAGCGGCCGACCATCAGGTGCACAGCCGGCAATGCGCCCGGACTTCTCAAGGCGCTGCTTGTCAGAGTCGTGGCACAGCTTGCACAGTGGCTGCCAGTTGGACCGACTCCAGAAAAGCCGCTGCGCTTCGCCCATACGCTCCGGGTCTCCAGATTCCCGGGCTTCAGCAAGGCGAGGCGCGACGATGTGATCCACGACCTGGGCCGGGATCGACTCGCCACGCTTTCCGTGCTCAGCACACAGCGGGTGATCCCGCAAGAACTGGTTCCGAGCAGCGCGCCATGCGGCACCGTAGCCACGCGACGAAGCGGAGCCTCGCCGCTCATCGTGGTCCTGGCGGCTGATGGCTCGGCGGGTCTCCGGCGTCATAGATGCTCCGAGGGGGACAAAAAGAAAGCCCCGCCGGGTCTGCACCGGGCGGGGCTGGCATGTGTTCAGCGGTTAGGGGCACTGAGCACTAGCTTGCCGCAAATGTAGCCCAACTCTCTATGGTGGAAAACTCCCCGCGCGTCGCATGTACTCACGGCCACGGGCCAGCGCCTCGCGCTCCTCCCTGATGCGCTGCTGCTCCTGCAGCCAGCGGTCAATGAACTGGTCGGCCTGGCCAAGTTGGGCATGGATGGTGCTCGGTCCCTTCCCCATGTTGCGGGCAATCTCCGACACACCCAGATCCAGCAGGTAGTAGTCGCAAACCGTTGCATAGAGATGGCGCTTTGCCTGCTCCATTTCCTGCACAGCCTTGTCCACCTCTTCGGCCTCCTGGTCGATGTGTGGAATCTGGCAACCGCCGTAGCTGTTGCGGCCCCAGACATCGACGGCCAGCACGCTGACCGAATGGAACCCGAGGCCAGTGCTGTTGAGCCGGGATTTCCACAACGCCCAGTTGTCCAGCTTGCGCTTGATGTGCTCGATGCGTGCCATCAATTCGCCCCCAGATCACCATGGCCGGCGATGATGCAGACGTGTGCACAGCCCATTCGCGAGATGAGGCGCGAGACCTCGACAGTCCGGCTCAGCTTGGTGAAGGGCGTACCTGCCACCTGCCCCGCCTCTGTGGCCCAAAAGCAGCCAGGCCGGCCAGCCAACCCCATCCGCACCAGACGCCACACCCTGGCGTCTTTCTCTGCATAGCGCTGGATTGTCCTGTAGACCTCGGGCATGAAGGACTTGATGCGCTGCTGCCCCGCTGCAATCAAGGCCTTCTCCTGCTCCGTCCATTCAGTCTGACCGCTCCCATTTGCTGCGGCCCCACCTGTCTTGTTCATCTGTTCACCCTGTTCAGTCAAGTAGATAGAGGGATTGCGAGTGGACTTGCGCACGCGCGCGCCAGCGCCCAGGTGCGCCCACCTACGCACATCCGGGCTTTGGGGTGAACGGTCAATGACCAGGCAATGCAGCGGCTTCAACCCTTGAAATCAAGGTTTGCTATTGCTGTAAGGCCCCAGGGGAAAGCCTGAACACCCTGAACAACTGAACAGATCAGCTCATGGGGGCATGGCAGGCCATCCCCGCCACTGCACCGCAGGCCGGGCGCACTGTCGCCCTGGCCACTGCATGGACGCGAATCACGCCTCCAGCCATGCAGGCAGTGCAGCGCGTTTCAGGCGCTGCCGTGTGGTTGCGAACGAAATCAGAAGGGCTCATCGTCACCCGGCCATGCGGAAGGCTGCTCGCCCAACCCATCGGGCAGGGGCGGCAGATCGCTGGGGCGCGGCCCCTCTGGCTCCGGCCTGGCATCGTCTTGCCGGGTCCAGTCTTCGGCCACTGTCTCCAGCTCAGGCGGCCAGACCTCAGGGCGGAAGTACACGCCCGACTCCAGCGCACCATGGACACGCTGCCTGCCCTTGAACTCCCACCCGTTGCTCTCAAGCCAGGCCTCAACTTGGCCCTTGAGCGCGGGCGTGACCTTGCCGATATCCACGCCAAGGGCCTTGATCAGTGCGTTGATCGGCACACGCTCTGCATTGACGTTGATGAACTGGGCATGCATCCCGGCTTCCCGGGTCAGCAGCTTGAACAGCTCACCATCCACTGCAGACTCCTGCAGGCGGCTTTCCTGCATGGGCACGAACAGGCGCTTTTCCTCGTCCTCGGACGGCGTGTAGACGATCCCGCCCTGCTGATACAGCGCATAGGCCTCGGCCATCAGCTGGCCCCGCATGCGCTCAAGCCATTCCGTCTTGATGACGTGACGCACGGGGATGGGCCAGAACCGGCGATTGCCCGTGCGGTCGCGCAGGTACTTCTTGTCATTGGTCGAGCCCACAAGCACGCACTGCCGGGGGAAGGCCTGCGCCTGCTCCCCGTAGGCCACACGGTAGTTATCGGTCTTGGACGAGATAAAGGCCTTGATGTCGTTGACATCCGCCTTGGAAAAACTCGACAACTCGCCCAGCTCGTACACCCATTTGCCGCGCACCTGCTCATATGCATCCTTGCCTCGGCTCAAGTCGAACTTGGTATCGCTGTACCACTCAGGGCGCACGGCCAGCACTTCCACCATGGTGGACTTGCGCAAGCCGCCCTTGCCCTCCAGCACCGGGCAATAGTCGAACTTGCAACCTGGCTGCATCACCCGCCAGATCATCCCCAACACCCAGTAGCGGCCGACGAGCTTGAGGTACTCGGCCATCGACGGAGACAGCGTTTCCGGGGACTCGCCCAGCACATGGATCAGCCACTTGTCCAGGCGCGGCTCCTGGTCCCACTCCTGCTCCTGCAGCCACTCCCGCACGGGATGGAAACGCTCGGTATAGGCCACCGTCGCAATGCCGTCTTTGATGTTCTGCGTTGACACGTCACCCACCTTGTAAACATCGTTGAGATACAAGCCGAGCAGCAGGGTGCTGTCGGCCTCCAGTTCGCCCGCTTGGGCATGAGCCCAGGGCCAGGCCTTGCGCACCTGAGTGCCCTTGGTCATTTCGTTGTAGGCAACGCATCCCTGCAGCTTGGGGTCGTTCTGCAGCGCGGCCACCACCAAGCTCCGGCGCAGATCCCAGCGCCGCTTTTTCTTGTCGTAGAACGGCCAAAGCCAACCCTGGTCCCCGGGCTCCTCGTCGGCCATTGGCGGGTCCAGTGGCGGCATCACCCCACCGCCGCCCGTGCCAACCGGGTCAAGGGGTTTGGGCGGCTTGTCGTCGCCAGCTGCAGCCCCTACAGGAGCGTCATCCGCCTGAGCCGCCGAGGCGGGCAAAGGCTGCGCGCGTCCGAAGAACGCGAGCACGTCCTCTGCCGTCCATCCGTCCTCGACAATCGCATCCTTGCAGTCCCAGCCGCTCACCTTCTCGCCCGGCTTGGGAATGGGGAGCAGTTGCACCGTGCATGCGTGCTCATCGCGCAGGATCTGGCCGATGCCCAGCATGGCTTTCATGCCTGGCTGCTTTTCCTCCGGGAGCAGGGGCTTGCGGGCCTGCAGCGCCTCCTTTGCGGCGTCGTCACCCTTGACGCTCTCCTGCTCCGCCCGCGTCAACCGCTCGCGCTGCGCATCACAGTCAGGCCACAGCAGCACCGTGCACCCGGCAAGCCAGACCCACAGGGCCTTCTGCCAGGCCTTGCTGCCACCGGGCCAGCTGGCAACGCAATAGATGCCCGGCGCCACCTGGTCGAGCAGTTGCTGCAGTACCTCGGCCTTTACCTCGCCCTCGACCAGCACCACGGTGCGGCCGCCTGGCAGCGCATGCCCAGGCAAGTACAGCGGGCGTGGCTCGTCCCACTGCTTCCATTTCCACTGCCCAGCACCATCGCGGGCTGACTGGCAGAACGTGTAGGGGAGCGTGTCCTTACCGCCAGCGCTGGTCATGAAACGCGCGACATAGCCGTGTCGCTCATCGCCGAGCCGGTAATCGGCCACATGCACCAGGTCGTCAGGCTGCCGGTGGTAGTGCTGAAACGTTGCAGCGGGCGCATAAGCGGGCACGGGCACCACAGTGCTCCATCCCTCCTGCTCCTTCTGGGGCTTGGGCGCCGGCTGCGGTCGTGGATTCGCAGCCGGCACAACCGCTGCCCCTGCAGCCGTCTTGACCAATCCCGCGATACTCTCAAGCCGCTCTTCACGCGCCACCTGCACCGCCGCCCTGGCGTTGCTCAGGCCATGGATTGCCGCATAGAGGCTGATGAGGTCTCGGCCCTGCTCATCCGATGCGGCGAAATCCGCCCATTGCCCGGTGATGAGATTGACGCTGCAGCTGTCGCCCCGACCTCCGCTCAGGTCCGCGCACTTGTACTCATGGCCGAGCACAGTCCCGCCTGGCAGCCAGCGCGGCACCAGGTTGTGAACATCCCTCAGAAGCGCCTCGGCCAGCGCCTCGAAATTGATGGGGGGCAGTGGTTCCCGGTGCTGGGTCATGCAGCACCCCACGCGCCCGCGAGCGGACCAAACACGCCGGCGTCCCTAACACCAGCGACGTGCACAAACTTCATTGACTATCCCCAGAGCTGCAGGGCCTGCGTGAGGCCGAAATTCGATTCATTGGCGGCGTGGACCTGGTGCGGCAGCGCATACTCGGCTGCAGGCCGATTGCGGCCCGGCACGGAGCGCTCACCACAGATGGCAAGCCGGTGATACCGGCGCATGTCCTTGATGGTTCGACTGGCGGCTGCCACACCCACACCAGCCGCCTCGGCGATCTCGCGCATGGTTGGCCCTTTGCCAGGAGTCCACAGACGTTCCACTGCCTGCAGCAAGGCCTTGCTGACTTCCCCCGCCGGCCTCATGTGAAGTCCTCCGACCGGCCAGCGGCGCGGCGAGCGTTGCGGCGCAGTCGAAACACCAGCTCGATGATTTCCATGCAGCCCGCTTCCAGCTCATCGCACTCACGGCTGTCGATCTGGTTGTCTTCCGTCACGCGGGAACAGATCTCGGCAAGCAAACCGTTTTTCGCTGTGATCTGCATGACCTTCTGCCTGATGGCCGAGGCCTCGCAGGCCCAGCCACCTTCAGGCGGGGGCGGCAGGTACGCCGCAGCCATCGAGAATCGCGCGTTGAAAGACTGGAGCCAGCGCCGGGCGTCAGGCCTGCCCATGTCGATCAGCCACTCGCTCAGCAGCTCAAGCATCTCGGTGCTAAGAGACTCGCCATCGGCGCCACGCAGGCGGCGGCGAAGGTCTTCCGGGTGAATGGCCTTCTCGCGCCGGTCCGTGAGAAACGCGGCCGCAGCAGTCACGCCCCCCGGCGCCTCGCGCACAGCGTTGTAGAAGATGTCACGCCAATCGGCAGTGGAATAGCGACGGGTCATCCCTGCCCCCTTTGGAAACTAAGAAACGCAGATAGATGCACGGCGTGGCCTTGGATACGATGGAGACCTCTCAGCCCATCACCGAATGCACACATGAACGAAGCAGACCTCAAACAGCTCTTCGCCGAGCTGATCAATGCACAAGGCGAGGCAATGGCGCTGCTCGTGACCGCCGCCTGCCAGCAGTTGGATGCAAAGCAGCTGCGAGACGACTTGAAAGCAGCGGCCCAGGCACAGAAGCGGCTCCCCAGCAGCAGCCCTTTGGCCGCTCGGCTCGCGGCGCACGCCGTGGCAGCAGCTGATGCGCAATGCGCGCTACAGGTCAACGCTCTGCCCGAACGGCCCACACTTGCTTGGCGCGCAGCGCGAATGCGGCACAAGCAAGCGGCTACAGATCTAGCCCTTGATGCGCTCATAGGGGTGCTGGCACCAGAGGTGCAGAAAAACTGGTGCTCAAACCTACGCACGCTTGCCCTCACTCAGAAGGCTGCCAATGAGGAGCTTGCCGACCTCTCGACGGATGACCAGCAGGAGGCAGAGGACACGCATGCAGCGGCTGTGGCCCGGTGGCATCGTCTGATTCGCAATCGCACCGACTCTCCAGAGTGAGACCACACCAATCTGCCAAGCGCGGCACTCCATCCCAGTCATCAAGGCCATAACTCGCAGACATACGCGCTCCCCTTGAGCAGTTGAAATTTCAGGATGGCGACAAGCCGCAGTGCGCAAGACACTGCGGGCATGACGAAAAGAAAGACCCACTCCAGCCAGCAACGCAAGCCGCACACGCCTTCCCGCGCGTGCGGCACCAAGTTGGGGAAGGAGACGAATCCCGGGCGACGTTGCCGGTTTGCTGGAGGGGGAAAAACGGCTATGCATTGGTATCCCCTGCAGCATCAGCACCACGGCGCAGCAGGACATCCCAACGGACTCTCGGCCTCAATTGCTCACAAAGAACACCCGTGCCCTCCTCAATGAGGGGGCAATACTCAGCCGGGACACCGTTCCCAGAGTCCAGCCAATAGGACACATGCCCCTGCTTCTTGCCAATAAGACGAGCAAGCGCGGCTTGACCGCCCGCCTTCTTGATGGCAGCAAGCAGAGCATCGTGAGGATTCAAAGCAGTTTGTCGAGTCATAACAAGCTGCTTTGTATCTTACTACAAAGAATTTTGCAACCAATAAAACAAAGAAATTTGTAGCATCACCCTCATGCCAGAACACAGCCCACAACTCGCAGAGCGCATCCGCATCGCCATGGAACTTGCACGCATGAGCAGCCAAAGCGAACTGGCGCGTGCCGTGGGCATCAAGCCGCAAGCAATCCAGTACTTGCTCGATCCAAAGAACAACGCCACTGGCAGCAAACATCTTGTGAAGATCGCTGAAGCGCTTCGCGTTAGCGCTGTCTGGCTTGCTACTGGCATCGGCAGGCCAACAGACATCACCACCCCCGCCAATGTGGAACCCGGCCCGGACATCAGACAAGGCGCCCTGTATCCGTTGATCACCTGGGTGCAAGCCGGGGCTTGGAACGGCAACTGCGAAGCCTTCACGCCCTACCAGGCCGAGCATTGGTACATGAGCCCGCATAACCTGGGGCCAAGGGGATATGTGCTGCGAGTGCGCGGCGAATCCATGACCAATCCACAGGGGCGTTACTCCTTCCCGGAGGGCATGCTGCTGTTCGTCAACCCCGACAAAGATCCCACGCCCGGCCAGTTCGTGATCGCACGAAGGGAAGCCGATAACGAAGCAACCTTCAAGCGCTACACGGTCATTGATGGGAAACCCTACCTTGAAGCCATCAATCCTGACTGGCCGCACAAGTACCTAGAAATGAAAGCCGGAGACACGTTCACCGGAATCGTCGTGGACGCCTCTTTCGGGACACTCCCTTGATCTACAAAGCACCTTGTTGACACAACCAACAAACTGATTTGTAATCCGCCTGCCTGAGTCATCGCTCAGGCGGGCGCACCGGCATGCAGGCCGAGCGCCCTCCACAGCACAGGAGGCCCGGCATGCAATGCAGCAGTACAGCAGACAGTGCACACGTCTGCACCCTCTCTCTCGCCGTAGACACGACGCCGCTGCAGCGGCAAATCCAGCAGCCTGAGTGCCTGCTCTGGCCGCATCGGCTCGCTGCCATGTGTGACGCCGCGCATGCACGGGTGCAGCAGGACATCCTGCAGTCCGCCAGCGCGGCATACATCGCCCTCGACGTCACGCCCCCGGACAGCCACGTCATCGACGTACTGATGTCCATCCCCGGCCTGGCAGGCGTCAAGCTGACGGCCGATGTAAGGGGCGAGCGATGACCCTCTACACCGTCACCTGCGGCCGGACTCGCCACACGATCCGCGCCACGGGCGCAGCGGATGCCATCGCCCGCGCCATGGTCCTCTTCGGCAACAGCCGCCCGATCAGCGCGAGGGCCGCACGATGAGCCGCCCACCGTTCGAGATGGATGGTCCCTACCGTCCGCGCCGCGTCCGCCGCACCGTGCTGCGCTGGCTGGTCCTGGCTATGTTCGGCGCCCTCGTTGCCATCAAGTTCGGGGGCGCGCCATGGCTCTGATCCTCATCACCGGCACCCTGGTGCAAGACGCCGAGGTACGCACGCTGCCCCAGGGCGTGGACAGCACACCCATGCCAGTCCTGTGCTTGCTGATCGACAGCGACGGCCCCGGCCAATTACCTGTCAAAGCCGAGCAGGTCTACCCGCCAGCAGCCCGCGCGCAAGCCCAGCAGCGCGCCAAGTCATTCAAGCGCGGCATGCGTGTGTCCATCACCGCGCCCGTCCACCAAATCCGCCACACCCTGGGCCACTGCAGCGACATCCAGCCCCTGCATGAGCCCGCCCCCGTCCAACCCCAAATGCAACTCCTGGAGGCCGCTCATGGCTAAAGCAATCGTCATCGAAATCAAGCATGTCGGCCCCGGTGCCGTCCAGGTCGAGTCGGATCTGCGCACACCCCGCGTGGGTGCGCCTCTGGCGCCCCAGGAATCCGCAGCACTGGAAATGATCCAGCACATCCAGCGGCAACCGGCCTGCCGGCGCGTGATCTATGACAGCCCCCGCGTCGATCCCGACACAGCCGCCTGCGTCGCCCTGGTGCGCGATCTGCTGGACCCGGAGGAGTTCGGCCACAGCGTCACAGCCGAGGTCCGCAACGCAGCGCGCCGCGCCTTTGGCATCAAGGGCCAGCAGGAGGGACTTGCAGCATGACCAGCACACACGACACCCAGACCGCCGCCATGCCCACCCCTGGCGCAGGCGCCCTGATGCTGCATGTGCCCGTCATGAGCATCGCCCGCAGCCTGCGCAACCCGCGCAAGCACTTCGACCAGGCCAAGCTGCAGGAGCTGGCCGAATCTATCAGGGCTACCGGCGTGCATCAGCCCATACTGCTGCGTCCGCTGCCCGAATCTCGCATTGCCGATGAGCAGGCATGGGCAAAGGCCGAAAAGCGCGAGCGCGCGCAGTATGAGCTGGTCGCGGGCGAGCGCCGGTGGCGCGCCAGCCAGATTGCTGGCATGGCAGAGATCCCCGCGATGATTCGCCCGATGTCCGACGCGGAGGCTTTGCGGGCCGCTGTCATAGAGAACCTGCAGCGCGAGGACGTGACAAAGCTGGAGGAAGCCGAGGGCTACCGCGAACTGCTGGATCTGGGCGAGACCACCGCCGAAAAAATCGCCGAGGACGTGGGTAAGAGCCGCACCTATATTTTTAACGTGATGAAGGTGCTCGACCTGTGCGAGGAAGGCCGTGATGCGCTGCGCCAGGGCAAGATCGATTTCAGCAAGGCGCAGTTGATCGCTCGCATTCCCGACGAGGGGCTGCAGCTCAAGGCGCTGAGCTACTGCACGGAGACCAACTACAGGGGCGACACCCCCAGCTATCGCTCCTGCGCCGAGCATGTCCAGCAAAACTACATGCTCAATCTGCACAGTGCCACGTTCAAGATGACGGATGAGGCACTGCTACCGGCGGCAGGAAGCTGCAAGGCCTGCCCCAAACGCACCGGCGCGAATCCCGACCTCTTCAACGATGTCAGTGCAGACATATGCACCGACCCCAAGTGCTACCGCGAGAAGGAAGAGGCCCACGCCATCGCCATCAAGCGCACAGCGGTAGTGCGCGGGCAGCACATCATCGAAGGCCGCGAAGCCAAGACCCTGATGCCAAGCGCCTGGTCCGGCGAAGTGGCCGGCTATCTGCGCCTCGATGACAAGCGCGACAGCCCCACCGAAAAGCCCCTGCGCAAGTTGATCGGCAAGGCCATGGAAAGGCAGGGCATCCTGCCAACCCTGATCGCAAACCCCCACAAGAACGGGGAACTGGTCGCGGTGATCACAGCAGACCAGGCACAACTACTGCTCAAGGAGGCGCAGCAGGAAGAGGCTGCCGCGAAGATCCAGCAAGAAGCCCAGCGCGAGCAGCAGCAAGCCAAGTATGCCGCCGACCAGAAGCGAAAGAGCGACTACGAAACCCAATGGCGCTGGGACGTGCTCACCGAAACCTGGACCGCGCTCAGCGAACTCGGCGGCGCACCGGTGTCCGATGAATTGCTGCGCTACTGCGCTCGCAACATCGCCAGAACCTACAGCCAGGACCGCGCGAAGAAGCTGTGCAAGCTGCTCGATCTGGGCAAGGTGGCGCCCGTTGAGGGCCTGTTGCAACACATCGCCGACAACGATGCGCCCGGCGATCTGCTGCAACTGCTGGTGATGTATGGAGACGTGGAATACCGCCACTGGCTCAATGACGACGCCGATGCAAACAAAGGCCTGCACCTGGTTGCTGCGCACTGGAGCGTAAACATCGCAGCCGTCAAAGCCAAGACCAAGGCCAATCAGCGCGCCGCCGAAGCACAGGCCCAGGCGAAAGCAGCCGCGAAGGCCTCCGAACCTGCAGCCCCGAAGGGTGATCTACCCCTGAACCCCGCTGCGCGCGCTGGCGAGAGTCGCGCGAAGGGCAAAGCCAAAAAATCCCCCGCTGCGCGTGCGAGCGCTGAGCCGAAGACGACTGCCGCTGAAGCCTCGGCCGCGATCGCGGCCGCGCTCCAAGACCAACAATCAGGCGCGGCCGCAGCCGCGCAAGGCGACGAGGGGGCGCCTGTCGCTGACGCGCAGGCACCCATTCAAGGTGCGGCTGCAGCCGCACAGGGCGACGATGCAGGCCCAGTCGCAGCTGACGCTGCGCAGGGCCTGCCGCCCTCCTCCACAGCCGCCGAAGTTGACCAGGCCGTGACCCCTGACGTGCTGCAGTCTGCGCCCGCGCAGACTGCCACCGCTGACGATAGCCAGGACAGTGCGAACGCCGGCACCGGGGCAGCAGATCAAGCAGCCACCAGCCAGGCGCCCACGTTCGTGGCCGGCGACCTGGTGCGCGTCAAAGTCGGCCTCAAAGGCCCGACGGGGAGGCCCCGCAAAGAGTGCGGCCGCGTAGGCGTGGTGCGGCCTGGTCATCTGTCGCTGATCGTTGAATTCGGCGCCGGCGTAGGCCAGCGCGCAGGCTTCGAGCCCGAGGAGCTGGAGCCCTACACCGCAGACCCTATCGTGCACAAGCGTGTGCGTGTGCTCAATCTGGAGAGCGCTTACCGCTGGCAAGAAGGCACCGTCACAGCATGCACAGCAGACGGCTGGCAAGTGGAGTTCTCGGGCAAGCCTGGCACCGTGGCCAAGACTGCTATTTTCGATACTAAGGAACTGGAGAGCCTGGCATGAACGGACGCCGCAAACCTTTCCGCAGTCGCTGGGCGGGCCGTCCCGACACCTTTGCCGTGATCAATCACCACGGCACCAAGCTGACCGCCGAAGAGGTCGCATCGATCATCGACCCTGTGCCCGAGTGCTTCGCGCAGATCCGCGCCGGCACGGCTACCGAGGTGAACGCGACGGTCATGCACAGCACCATCCAGGTCGCACAGGAGATCGAGCGCGGCGGCATCGTGCGGGGCCTGGCCGAGCACTTCGACAGTGCCCTGGCTGCTTGCGATGCGTACTATGCACGCGGCATGGCCAGCGGGGCATGGCGCCCCAGCGCAGTGCACTTTTACGAGCTGGACGCTCTCACGACAGCGATTGATCTGCACGTCTACCAGCTGCAGCAGCTCACGGCCGGCGAGATCCACGAAGTGACGCGGCGGCTTGTCGCCCGCACGCAGAGCAGCGGCGGCGAGATGCTGAAAGCGGAGACGGACCTCAGCGCAACCAGTCCCTACCACCCAAAGCGCAAGGAGGTGCATGCATGAGCGCGATCCCCGTCCTGCAATTCGCGCCGGCCGCGCTGGAACGCGACCAGGCCGCCGCCTATGTCTCGCTGGGCATCTCTACATTCGAGCGCTTGGTGCAAGCAAAGCACGCGCCACTGCCGCGCATGTTTCCCGACACGCGGCGTGTCGCCTGGCTGCGCTCCGAGCTGGACGCTTGGCTGCTGGGCCTGCCTCCCTCGAATTTGTTGCCGCCGGAGAACACAGGTGCGCCCAAGCGCGGCCGCAAGACCAAGGCGCAGATCATTGCGCAGCAAGTTGCTCCCAATGCGCCGACAGCGTAAGGAGCCAGGCACGTCGCTCCTGGTCGTACTGGTGCCTGTTGTACGTGGCCTCGGGCAAGATGTGCCCGAGCACACTCTCGCCCACGTCAGCCGGGCATTTCAGCGCTGCCAGCTGCGTGCGCACGGTTCGCCGCAAGTCATGAGGTGCCCAAGGCTCCATCTGCAGGCGCTGCCGCATGCTGTTCTCGTACGGAGTCGGCGTATCCGGCCGGGCAGCCCAGATCGCCACGCCCAGCACCTTTTGCTCGACATGTCGAACAGCGGCACCAGGCCGCGACGGGAAAAGAAAGCCTGTGCCGTGTTCCTCCCGGCGCCGGCGCACGACATCTAGGGCACGCCCAACCAGGGGCACGCGCAGATCCGTCAGATTCTCATTGCGCGCCATCTTGAGACGCTCACGCGGCACAGTCCACCAGACACCATCGGGCTCGTCCGTGATTTCTGCACCGCTCATCGCCACAATCTCCGCACCACGCGCCCCGGTCCAAAGATAGAGGATCAGCAGGTCGCTGATCAGCGTGGAGAAATTGGGAAGGAAACGAATCAGCTTCCCCACCTCTGCAGGTTGCAGCGCCCGCTTTTTTACGCCCTGGTGCTCTCCCTTGACGATCTTGCCCCGGCTACGCAGCTTGCCCCGCAGAATCTGGCGCCACCAGTTGGGCACATCCTCGGGAATACGGCCGGCATCGAGCGCGTACTCCCAAGCCGCCCCCAATTCTGTACGCAGCGTGTTTGCCAGCACGGGCGCGTGTGACGCCACGTTCTCCAGCAAACCAAAGGCCTGAGCGCGCGTGACCTGGCCAGGCTCCAGCGGCTGCAGCTTTGTTGTGTAATCCACCAGCAGCCGCCGAGCCTCTGCCGCCCCTTTCGGTTTGCGGTGGCGCTCGATGTGCCCTCGGAGATAGTCCTCGATGAGCTGGCCGACTGTATAGACACCCTCGGCCGCACGCGCGGCCGACTGGGCTGCGGCCACCTTTACGGACCGCTTTTTTTCCCTAGCCAAGTCCTCGCCTGAGTCCCGCCGGCGGCGCAGTTGGTCCCACACAACCAGCGCGGCCGGATACCCCATCTCAGGCCAATGGCCTATTGCCACCTGACGCATCCGCTCGTCCACCGGACTCTTATAGCGATACAGCCAGGTAGTACGGCTCGCCCTTGCCACCAAGCGAAGGCCCGGAGCGTCATCGACAATAATGTGCTCCCCTGGCTGTAGTGCTTTGGCTCTGCGCGCGTTGAAACTCATCCACTCCTCCAGCGGCGTAACATTCCCGATAATTCGGGAAATGATCGGCGTAACATTTCAGCCAAGGCAGGCAAAAAAGTTACGCCACGGCGCGAAGTGTAGCGGGGTTTCTTTGAGGTGTTGGCACACTGTATTTACGTACAGCAGCACAACCTAAGTTATTGATGAAAAAAGTTAAATCCGAGAATAGCGAATCCAATCAAGAACTTAGCGCAGTCGATTTGGCGCAACATACGCCGATGATGCAGCAGTACCTGGGCATCAAGATCAACTACCCCGACACGCTGGTTTTCTACCGCATGGGGGATTTCTACGAGCTGTTCTTCGGGGATGCGGAGAAGGTGGCGCGGCTGCTGGATATCACGCTGACCACGCGCGGGCAGACGGCGGGGCAGCCGATTCCTATGGCGGGCGTGCCCTTCCATGCGCTGGAGAACTACCTGGGCCGGCTGATCAAGCTGGGCGAGTCGGTGGCGATCTGCGAGCAGGTGGGCGAGGTGGGCGCCGCCAAGGGCCCGGTGGAGCGCAAGGTGGTGCGCGTGGTGACGCCAGGCACGCTGACCGACAGTGAGCTGCTGTCGGACAAGAGCGAGGCGATCTTGCTGTCCCTGCACACGGCCGGGCGCCAGCGCTGCGGCCTGGCCTGGATGGCGGTGACGCAGGGGCGCATCCACCTGGCCGAATGCTCCCACGACGAGCTGGGCGCCTGGATTTCGCGCATTGCGCCCAGCGAGCTGATCTACAGCGCAGGCGTGACCGAGCGTTTCGAGCAGAGCCTGTTCGCGCTGCGCCATGGCGGCTCCATTGCCTGCCCGCTGTCGCCGCGCCCCGACTGGCAGTTCGACGGCGGCCTGGGCGAGCGCAAGCTGCTGGAGCTGCTGGGCGCCGCCAGCCTCAAGGCCTGGGAGGCCGAGGACCTGCCGCTGGCCCATGGCGCCAGCGCCGCCCTGCTGTCGTATGCGGAGCACACGCAGGGCCGCAGCCTGTCGCACATCCACGCTCTGCAGGTGCAGCGCGACGATGAGCTGATTGCGCTGCCGCTGGCCACGCGCCGCAACCTGGAGCTGGTCAAGACGCTGCGCGGCGAGGATTCGCCCACATTGTTCTCTCTGCTGGACACCTGCATGACGGGCATGGGCAGCCGCCTGCTCAAGGCCTGGCTGCTGGAGCCGCGCCGCGACCGCACGCAGGCCATGGCGCGTCTGGAAGCCACGCGGGCGCTGCAGGGCGCCAGCGCAGGCGGCATGGCCGCTCCCTGGCAGCAGTTGCGCGAGCAGCTCAAGGGCGTGAGCGATGTGGAGCGCATCACGGCGCGCACCGCACTGCGCCAGGTGCGCCCGCGCGAGCTGGTGGGACTGGGCCGCACGCTGCACAAGGCGGCCGTGCTGGCCCAGGCCGGGCAGACGCCCTCGGCCCACCTGACCCAGCTGTTTGCCGACCTGCAGCCGCCCGAGGGCTGCGCCGAACTGCTGGTGCGCGCCATCATGGAAGAGCCGGCCGCCCTGGTGCGCGACGGCGGCGTGTTCGCCACGGGCTACGACGCCGAACTGGACGAGCTGCGCGCCATCCAGAACAACTGCGACGACTTCCTGCTGGAGCTGGAGGCCAAGGAAAAGCTGCTGACCGGCATTCCCAACCTGCGCGTGCAGTTCAACAAGGTGCACGGCTTCTATATAGAGATCACCAACAGCTACAAGGACGCGGTGCCCGAGCGCTACCGCCGCCGCCAGACGCTGAAGAATGCCGAGCGCTACATCACGCCCGAGCTCAAGGCCTTCGAGGACAAGGCCCTGTCCGCGCAGGAGCGTGCGCTGCAGCGCGAGAAATTCCTCTACGAGCAGTTGCTGGACCAGCTGCAGCCCCATGTGCCGGCGCTCACGCGCGTGGCCGGTGCCATTGCCGCCATCGACGTGCTGTGCACGCTGGCCGAGCGCTCGCTGACGCTGAACTGGTGCGCGCCCGAGTTCGTGAACCATCCCTGCATCGAGATCGAGGCCGGACGCCACCCGGTGGTGGAAGCGCGCATGGCCGAGACCTCCAGCGGCAGCTTCATCGCCAACCACACGCGCATGAACGCCAACACGCGCATGCAGGTCATCACCGGCCCCAACATGGGCGGCAAGTCGACCTATATGCGCCAGGTGGCGCTGATCGTGCTGCTGGCCAGCATGGGCTCGCATGTGCCGGCGTCCAGCTGCCGGCTGGGGCCCATCGATGCCATCCATACGCGCATCGGCGCGGCCGACGACCTGGCCAATGCCCAGTCCACCTTCATGATGGAGATGACCGAGGCCGCGCAGATCCTGCACTCAGCCACGCCGCACAGCCTGGTGCTGATGGACGAGATCGGCCGGGGCACCAGCACCTTCGACGGCCTGGCGCTGGCCAGCGGCATCGCCACCCAGCTGCACGACAGGACGCGCGCCTTCACGCTGTTTGCCACGCACTACTTCGAGCTGACCGAGCTGCCGGCCAAGGCACGCGCGGCCGTGAACATGCATGTGAGCGCGGCGGAGTCGGGCCAGGACATCGTCTTCCTGCACGAGATCCAGCCCGGCCCGGCCAGCCGCAGCTACGGTATCCAGGTGGCCAAGCTGGCGGGCATGCCGGCCGGCGTGCTGCACCACGCGCGCCATGCGCTGGAGGCACTGGAGGCCCATGCCGACGAGGGCCGCCTGCAGGTGGACCTGTTCGATGCGCCCGACATGCCCGAGCTCGAAAGCCGCCACGACCCGCTGGCCCAGGCGCTGGCCGCCATCAATCCCGACGCACTGAGCCCGCGCGAGGCGCTGGAAGCCCTTTACCAGCTCAAGAAGATCGCCGCCTGAACGCGGTCAATCGCCTCGCACTAAACTTGTCGATCCCGCAGTTTCGGATGTTCCCATGACTTATTGCGTTGCCATCAAGCTCAACGCCGGCCTGGTTTTCCTGGCCGACTCGCGCACCAATGCCGGCCTGGACCAGATCAGCTCGTTCCGCAAGCTCATGGTCTACGAGAACCCCGGCGACCGCTTCATGGTGCTGCTGTCGGCCGGCAACCTGTCCATCACCCAATCGGTGCGCGAGCTGCTGGAGAGCCAGCAACTGCGCGACGAGGCCACGGGCGACATGCTGACCATCTGGAACGTGCGCAGCATGTTCGACGCGGCCCGCGTCCTGGGCGCGGCCGTGCGCCATGTGTTCGAGCGCGACGGCGTGGCGCTGTCCCGGTCGGGCGTGGACTTCAATATCTCGCTGGTGCTGGGCGGCCAGATCCAGGGCGAGAACATGCGGCTGTTCCAGGTCTACTCGGCAGGCAACTTCATCGAGGCCACGAGTGAGACGCCCTACTTCCAGATCGGCGAATCCAAGTACGGCAAGCCTGTGCTGGACCGCGTGATCACGCCGCGCACGCCGCTGGACGAGGCCGCCAAGTGCGCCCTGGTGTCCATGGACAGCACGCTCAAGTCCAACCTCTCGGTGGGCCTGCCGCTGGACCTGATCGTGTACGAGAAGGACCGCTTCGCCTCCGACAAGATCGTCAGCATCGACGAGAGCAATCCGTATTTCCGCATGCTGCACGACAGCTGGGGCGAGCGCCTGCGCCATGTCTTCGACAGCATCGAAGACCCGGCCTGGGATGGCGGCGACTCCGCGGTGCCCATTCGCGTGCACAGCCGCCAGGCCCAGCCGCTGACCAAGGTCACCGCGCCGGCCGGCGCCCTGCGCTCCAACGCGCGCACCATGGGCCGGCTGCCGCCTGCGGCGCTGCGCCAGCCCTATCACAGCGGCACGGGTGCAGGCCTGGGCACCTCCACGGCCGACGGGCTGGCCACCTCGCCCATGACGCCCCTGCAGCCGGGCCCGGCATCGCCCATGCGGCCGGACGCCGGGCAACCCTCCGGCCACCAGCAAGGCATGCCGGATGCTCCGGACCGGACCGGCCAGGAGCCTCAGCCGTGAACGCGGCCCGGCCCGCGCTGCGGGCCGACAGCGATGCGGGCACGGAATCGGCACCGCTGCCCGTGGTCTTCTCGCATGCCAACAGCTTTGCGCTGCCCACCTACCGGCTGCTGTTCTCGCTGCTGGCCGAGCGCGGCATCGCGGCGCAGGGCGTGGAGCGCTTCGGCCATGACCCGCGCTTTCCCGTCACCAACAACTGGCCGCACCTGGTCGAACAACTGGCCGAGTTCACGCGTGCCGAGGTCGAGCGCGTGGGCGGTCCGGTCTTTCTGGTCGGGCATTCGCTGGGCGGTTTCCTGAGCGTGATGACGGCTGCGCGCCACCCCGAACTGGCGCGCGGCGTGCTGCTGATCGACTCGCCCCTGCTCAGCGGCTGGCGCGCCAATGCCGTGGGCGTGGCCAAGCGCACCCAGCTGGTGGGCTCGGTCTCGCCGGGCAAGATCAGCGCCCGCCGCCGCAATGCATGGGACAGCGATGACGAGGCCATGACCTACTTCCGCGCCAAGAAGGTGTTTGCGCAATGGCACCCGCAGGTGCTCCAGGACTATGTGCAGGGCGGCCTGGCCGATGTGGACGGCCGGCGCATGCTGAACTTCACGCGCGAGGTGGAGACCGCCATCTACAACACCTTGCCGCACAACCTGGCCTCGCTGCTGCACCACCATCCGCTGCGCTGCCCGGCGGCCTTCATCGGCGGGCGTGCCTCGGTGGAGATGCGCCAGGTGGGCATGGACCTGACGCGCCGCATCACGCGCGGGCGCGTGATGATGCTGGACGGCAGCCACCTGTTCCCCATGGAGCGGCCCCATGCCACGGCCGCCGCCATCGAGGCATCTCTGCTGAACCTGCTCGGCCCCGAGGGCTGAACCGGGCACCCCGAATGTGAAAAGGCCACCTTGCGGTGGCCTTCTGCGTTGGTGCCTGAGGAATGCCTGGGGCCCTTCGCCCAAGCCTGGGTCAAACCTCGCTCCAGCTCACGACCCCGGTGAAGGCCGTCACCAGCACGATGATGCCGAAGGCGATGCGGTACCAGGCAAACGGCACGAAGCTGTTGGTGGAGATGTAGCGCAGCAGCCAGCGCACGCACAGCCAGGCGCTGATGAAGGAGAACACCAGGCCCACGGCGAACATGGGGATGTCGGCCGCCGACAGCAGGGCGCGCTCCTTGTAGAGGCTGTAGACGCCGGCGCCGATCAGCGTGGGAATGGCCAGGAAGAACGAAAAGTCGGTGGCCGCCTTGCGCGACAGGCCCATCAGCATGCCGCCGATGATGGTGGCGCCGCTGCGGCTGGTGCCGGGAATCATGGCCAGGCACTGCACCAGGCCGACCTTGAGGGCGTCCAGCGGCGTCATCTCGTCCACGGTCTGCACGCGCATGGCCGATGCCGGCCGGCGCTCGGCCCACAGGATGACGAAGCCGCCCAGGATGAAGGTAGTGGCCACCACGGTGGGCGTGAACAGGTGCGCCTTGATGAACTTGCCGAAGATCAGCGCCAGCACCACGGCCGGCAGAAAGCCGATGATGACGTTCAGCGTGAGCCTTTGCGCCTGGCGGCTGGTGGGCAGGTCGACCACGGTGGAGCGGATCTTCTGCCAGTACACCAGCACCACGGCGAAGATGGCGCCGGTCTGGATGGCGATGTCGAAGACCTTGGCCTTGGCATCGTCGAAGCCCAGCAGCGAGCCTGCAAGGATGAGGTGCCCGGTGGAAGAGATGGGAAGGAACTCCGTCAGCCCTTCCACGATGCCCATGATGGCGGCCTTGACCAGCAAAAGAATGTCCACGGCAAGCGTCCTGTTGCAATGCAAAAGTGGGCCATTATCTGCGCTGGCCATGGCCTGCCGGTGTCCGCCTGCCCGCCTGTCAGCGGCAATCGCAAACTTTTACAACGCGCGGCCCGCAACGTTGCTGCGCGCCCGGCACTGTGCTGCAATGTGGGTGCGCTGGACTTCAGCGCGCCTTCAAAACCATTCCATCATGAAAAAAATCGTTGTTCTGGCAGTTGTCTCCCTGGCCTGCAGCATGGGCATGGCCGCAGGGGACAAGGCTCCCACGGCCCAGCAAAAGCTGATGGGCACCTGCAACACCGAAGCCACCGGCAAGAAAGGCGATGAACGCAAGGAGTTCATGAAGTCCTGCCTGTCCGACGGCAAGAAGCGCCAGCAGGAACGCATGAAGACCTGCAACGTGGACGCCACGGGCAAGAAGGGTGATGAGCGCAAGGCGTTCATGAGCGAATGCTTGAAGAAGGACTGACCCCCTGAGGCGCTGCGCGCCTTCCCCCTCTCGCTGCGCGGGGGGGACGACACCCTCGGTGCGGGGCGGCCCTTCCTCGGTGTCCCTCGCTTTGGGGCGCGCCAGTCGGGATGGCCTTGAGCCCGTCAAGCATTGCAAAAAGCCACCGTTTTCGGTGGCTTTGCTGTTTAGGCGGATAGTTTTCTGATTTGGCTATCAATGGAGCCGTGCACTACCGACAGCCGTTCAAACTCGCAGGGCTCAAGCGCGGGCAGCCGAGCAAGGGCCGCCCCGCAGTGAGGGCTGCGTCCCCCTCCGCGAAGCGAGAAGGGGGAAGCGGCGCAGCCGCTCAGGGGGTCATCTTCCTAGCTCTGCGTTTGCGCCACCAGATGATGACGCCGGTGATCGACAGGACGGCGACGAGCACGCCGACGAAGGACATGAGCACGCGGCCGGGGGTGCCGAGGATGCGGCCGCTGTGCAGGGGCAGCTGCAGCTGGACGAAGACGTCGGCTGCGGTGCCGTGCCAGGGGCGGTAGGTGCCCAGGACTTCGCCGTTGTCCGAGCTGACGTAGATGTTGGACAGGCCCATGCCCATGGCGCCGGTTTCGTCGTGCGGGTCGAAGAAGGAGATGTTGTAGAACGGGAAGTCCCCGCCCCACCAGATGCCGCCTGCGGGCTGGGCGAAGCCCAGGCGCTTGGCCTCGCTCTGGGCGATGGCGATGGCCTGGGCGAACGAGACCTGGGGCACGAGGAGCGTGCCCTGGGGCGCGGGCTTGAGGGTTTCGTAGGGGCCGGGCGTGGTGGTGGAGACGGTGCTCATCACCGGGTAGAAGACTTCGCGGTACAGGTTCAGCGAGAACGAGGTGAAGGCCACGATGACGATGACGGCCCAGACCCACAGGCCGCCCGCGCGGTGCAGGTCGAAGTTGAGCTTGTAGGCGCCGCCGCCCCAGCGCACGCGCCATGAGGGCAGCCAGCGCCGCCACCACGATCCCACGGCCGCCGTCAGGCGCGGGGCGCTTTTCCTGAGCTTGACGGGAAAGGTCAGCAGCAGCGCGACAAAGCTGTCGGCCACCCACAGCAGGGCCAGGCTGCCCATGAACCAGTAGCCCCAGCGGTCCGTGCCCCAAAAGCGCGGGGCCAGCAGGCTTTCGTGCAGGTGGCGCAGCCAGGGCATGAGGTTGCGCTGGCTGAGCGCAAAGCTGCGCCCGTTGCGCTGGCCCGTGATGTGGCCGCTGACCGGGTCGACAAAGACCGTGTCATAGCCCAGCGCAGGCGCCTGGCCCGTGGCCGGGTCGGGCCGGGGGCGCACCATGAACATGGCGGCTTCGCCCTCGACCAGGCCCAGGGTCATGTAGCTGATCTCGGCGCGCGGCTCGCTGGCCTGGACGGCGGCGGCCAGCTCCAGCGGGGTCTTCAGCGGGCCGCGTGCCGGGGTCTCCAGCATGTCGGCGTTGAGCCATTCGTCGATTTCATGGTCCCAGGACAGCACGGCCCCGGTGAGGCCGGCCATGGTGAGGAAACCGGCCAGCACCAGGCCGATCCAGCGGTGCACCACCGTCCACAACGCGCGCATGCTTCAGATCGCTCCGGCTCAGAAGTCCACCGATGCGCTCAGCGAGAAGGTGCGCGGCATGGACTGCACCAGGTAGTTGGCGCCCGGGTAGCCGCCCACGGACGACCAGTAGCCCTTGTCGAACAGGTTGTCGATGCGCGCGCGCAGGGTCAGCAGGCGGTTGTTGCCGATGTCCATGAGATAACGCGCGCCGATGTCGGTGCGCGTCCAGGAGGCCACCTTCAGCGTGTTGGCGCCGTTGGCGTACTGGCTGGAGGTGTGCATCACGCGCGCATTGAGGGCCAGGCCCGAGACGCCGGGCACATCCCAATCCACACCCAGGTTGAGCAGGCGCTTGGGCACGCCGATGGCGTAGTTGCCAATGGTGGTGGCATCGGCGGCCTCGCGGATCTTGGCTTCGCTGAAGGTCACGCCGCCCAGCACGCGCAGGCCCTTGACGGGCTCGCCGAAGACCGTGGCCTCCAGGCCGCTGTTGCGCTGCTTGCCGTACTGGCCGAAGACCTGGTTGGCCACATAGGCCGAAGGCATGTCCGTGGTGTACAGCGCCACCGTGGCGCCCAGCTGCTGGCCTTGCCACTTGAAGCCGATTTCCTTCTGGCGCGACTTGTAGGGCGCGAACACCTGGCCGCCGTTGGACACGGGCAGGTCGTTGGCCGTCTGCGGCGCCACGGCGCCCTTGGTCAGGCCTTCGATGTAGTTGGCGTAGACCGAGGTGTTCTCGCTGGTCTTGAACACCAGGCCCAGCATGGGCGTGGTGGCCGACTTCTTGTAGTTGTCGGTCTGCGCGCCCGTGTTGTAGTCGTAGCTGCTTTGCTCGATGCTCTGGCGGCGCACGCCCACGGTCAGGCGCAGGCGCTCGTCCAGCATCGTCAGCGTGTCGCCGATGGCAAAGCTGTTGAGTTGGGTTTCGCCCGCACGCGTGGGGTCGGCCAGATTGCCGCCGAACAGCGTCATGGCGGGGCGCGCGCTGCTCCAGGGGTTGTAGATGTTGTTGACCACGCCAAAGCCCATGCCCCAGGCATTGCGCTCGGTGGCCGAGTAGGTGCTGGCCGTGGCCACCAGCTCGTGGCCCACGCTGCCCGTGGCCAGGCGCGTGCGGATGCCGACCTCGCCCGTGCCCACGCTGTCCTTGCGCTTGTTGTCGAAGCGCGTGCCCGTGGTGTCGCCGGCCGCATTGCTCACGGTCACGCCGCTCAGGGAGTTGTCTTCCTTGCCGCGGCGCAGGCCGCCTGCGGCCCAGGCCGTGGTGGTGTCATTGATGTCCCATTCGGCGCGCAGCGTGGCGAACAGGTCGCGCTCGGTGGAGTACGACCAGTTCTGGCCGTAGTTGGTCTTGTTGTCGGGCACGGCCGGGATGAAGTTGCCGGGCGTCACGCTGGGGCGGCCGCCGTTATAGCTGTTGCGCTGGTAGCCCACGTCGCCCGACAGGCGCACGTTGCGGCTGCGCCAGTCCAGGCCCACGCCCAGGCCGGTGAGCGAGCGGTCTTCGCCATCCACGCCCGTGCCGCCGTCGCGGCGCACGGCGTTCAGGCGGATGCCGGTGCTCTGGTCAGGGCCGAAGCGGCGCGAGATGTCGGTGGAGACAAAGGCCTGGCCGCCCGTCTGGATGCCGGCGCCCACGCGCGTCAGCGCATCGTTGCCGGCGCGCTTGGGCAGCAGGCTGATGGTGCCGCCAATGCCGCTGCCGCCCGGTGCCGCGCCATTGAGGAAGGCATTGGCGCCGCGCAGCACCTCCACGCGCTCGAAGAACTCCGAGGCGATGTACTGGCGCGGCAGCAGGCCGTACAGGCCGTTGTAGGCGATGTCGTCCGAGTACACCGGGAAGCCGCGCAGCACATACAGCTCCTGGAAGTTGCCGAAGCCGCGCGCCTGGCGCACGCCCGGGTCGTTGAGCAGCACGTCGCCCACGCTCTTGGACTGGGTGTCCTCGATCAGCTGCTGCGTGTAGCTGGTGGTGGAGAACGAGGAGTTCTTCCAGTCCAGCGTGCCCAGCACGCCGTTGCGCGCGCCCGTGGCCACCTGGCCGCCTGCGAAGGGCTTGGACAGGCCCTGGGCCGATGCGTCGGCACTGGCCTCCACCGTCACGGCCTCCAGCACGGGGTCGCCGCCCCGGGTCTGGGCAATCAGGGCCTGCTGGCTGCACAGGCAGAGAACGGCCAGGGAAATCGGGCGGATGGAGGGCATGAGGATGATACTGAGAATGATTTACAGAATCCGTTAGCTTACCAACCACGTTAGGGCGCTGCTATGAATTTTCTCAATCTGTTGCATCGAAGCAATCCTCCAAGTGATTGAATTCAAAGGCCCTTCGCAATAGTTTGTGCGCACTCCCCATAGCCACAATCTTCCAACGACCACGGAGATCCCTGCAGCTCGCGGCGCCCCGATGCATCTGGCGCCCTGCCGGCGCCCGTCCGTCGCATGGCGCTGGCCCGGCCCGCGTCCAGCAGCGACAGTCCTGTCCCATACAGGCCCGCAGAGCCGGGCCGCACGCCAGGACACCGCCATGCAAATGACACCGCTGATCGCCATCCACATGAGCGCCGCCCTCGGGGCCACGGCCACGGGTGCCATCGCCCTGCTGGCACGCCGCCAGGCCGCCGTCCATCCCCGCCTGCACCGCGCGGCCGGCTACGCCTTCGTCACGCTCATGGTCTGCGCGGCGGTGTCCGCCTGCTTCATCCGCGACTACCGTCTGCCCAACTGGGCCGGCTACACGCCCGTCCACCTGCTGGTGCCGCTGACCGTTGCCGGCCTGGGCCGCTCGTTCTGGCACCTGTACCACGGCAATATCGCCGGCCACCGCAAGATCATGCGCAGCGTCTACATCGGCGCCTGCGTCGTGGCGGGCCTGTTCACCCTGCTGCCCGGCCGCTACCTGGGCGACCTGCTGTGGCAGCAGCTGGGCCTGGCCTGACGCCGCTTTCCTTCCCCCTGACGGAGAACTTCCCATGCGAACCCTCGATACCCTTGATCCCCGCGATCCCTCTGCCCGCCACGACGACGATGCCCTGGAGCGCATGGCGCGCCGCCGCGCAGGCGCCAAGATGGGCTGGATGATCCACGCCAGCGTCTATGTGCTGGTCAACCTCGGGCTGGCGGCGCTGTCGCTGTCCCAGGGCAGGCACTGGGCCATCTTCCCGGCCCTGGGCTGGGGCCTGGGGCTGGCCATCCACGGGGCCGTGGTCTGGCTGGCCCTGCCGGGCAACGGCTGGCACGGGCGCATGGTGGAGCGCGAGCGGCAGGCCCTGCAGTCACGCCAGGGCCGCGCCCGCTGAACGACGCCATGGGACTACCATTGCCCTCCATGCCCGACCCCGCATCCAACGCCACACGCCAGCCGGCCGCCCCTGGCCACATCGTGGAGCGGACCACGCTGCTGCGCCACGGCATCGCAACGACCTCGGCCTGCGCCCTGATTGCCGCCGCATTCAGCCTGAGCAACCATGGCCGCTGGGACGTGAACCTCATCTACTCGCTGTCGATCGGCCTGACCAGCTGGCTCACCATCGAACTGGGCCGCTGGCGCCTGACGCGGGGCCAGGACATTCCCTGGCCCGGCGGCTGGCGCGGCGCCGCGCTGGTGGTGGCCGGCATCGTGACGGGGTTCGTGATCGGGTCGCTGATCGGCACGGCCTACAGGCAGTGGGCCGATCCCGACGCCAGCACGGCCCTGATGCACCGTCTGTGGATACCTCTGGCCGTCACCATCGTCGCCAGCACGGTGATGTCGCTGGCCTTCTTCCTGCTGGGCTACTCGCGCCACCTGCAGATGCAGGCCGAGCAGGCCCGCCGCCAGGCGGCCGAGGCCAAACTCACCCTGCTGCAGGCCCAGCTGGAGCCGCACATGCTGTTCAACACCCTGGCCAACCTGCGCGTGCTGATGGCCAGCGACCCGCAGCGCGCCCAGGCCATGCTGGACCATCTGATCGCCTACCTGCGCGCCACGCTGGGCGGCTCGCGCAGCACCGAGCATGCGCTGGGCGAAGAGTTTGCACGCCTGCGCGACTACCTGGCGCTGATGTCCATCCGCATGGGCCCGCGCCTGCAATACACGCTGGACCTGCCCGAGGACCTGGCCCAGGTGCCCGTGCCGCCGCTGCTGCTGCAGCCCCTGGTGGAAAACTGCATACGCCACGGACTGGAGCCCAAGCTGGAAGGCGGGCATATCGCCGTGCGCGCGCGCCGCACCGCCGGCGGCCCGCTGGAGTTGACCGTGGCCGACAACGGCATGGGCCTGGATTCCGGAGCGCCCGCCCTGCCCGGCAGCCGCTTCGGCACGGCCCAGCTGCGCGAGCGCCTGGCCAGCCGCTATGGCGACGCCGCGCACTTCGAACTGGCCGCCCTGCCCGAAGGCGGCACGCTAGCCAGAATCACCCTCAAATGCACCCCCTGAGTCGCTTCGCGCCTTCCCCCTCTCGCTTCGCGGGGGGGACGACACCCTCGGTGCGGGGCGGCCCTTCCTCGGTGTCCCTGAGTTGGGCCGCGCCAGTTTCATACGCTGTCGGCAATGCGCAAGTGAAATAGAAGACTGAAATGACCTACGCCCCCCGCGCCCTGATCGCCGAAGACGAACCCCTGCTGGCCGAGGACCTGCGCCAGGCCCTGGCCCGCGCCTGGCCCGAGCTGCAGATTGCCGCCATGGTGGGCGACGGCCTGAGTGCCGCCCGGCAGGCGCTGGCGCTGCAGCCCGATGTGCTGTTCTTCGACATCCGCATGCCGGGCCAAAGCGGCCTGGAGGCCGCTGCCGAACTGGCCGACGCCTGGCCAGAGGCGCAGCCGTTTCCCATCCTGGTCTTCGTGACCGCCTATGACCAGTACGCCATGGACGCCTTCGAGGCCCAGGCCGTGGACTACCTGCTCAAGCCCGTGCAGCCCGAGCGGCTGGCGCGCAGCGTGCAGCGCCTGCGCGAGCTGCTGGCCCAGCGCACGGTGGCCCCGGCTGGCGCTGCCCTGGCGCAGGCGCTGGAGCAATTGCGGCACCTGGCCGGCGCCACGGCCCCCGCCGCCACCGCTACCGAGCCGCCGCTGCAGATGATCCAGGCCGGCGTGGGCACGCAGATCCAGATGGTGCCCGTGCACGACGTCGTCTACTTCGAGGCCGCCGACAAGTACGTGCGCGTGCTCACGGCCTCGCATGAGTACCTGGTGCGCACGCCGCTCAAGGAACTGCTGCCCCGGCTGGACGCCGAGGATTTCTGGCAGGTGCACCGCGGCACGGTGGTGCGCGCAGCCGCCATTGCCAGTGCCCAGCGCGACGAGGCCGGCCGGCTGTGGCTGCAGCTGCGCGAGCGAGCGGAAAAACTGGCCGTCAGCCGCCTCTACGCGCAGCGGTTCAAGGCGATGTAGGTGGCGATGTAGGTGGGCCGGCTCCGTCAGCGCAGCGGCGGCTGATCGGGCAGGTCCAGCACGTCGTCCCAGGCCACGCCCTGCATCTTGTCCCAGTGGGCGACGATCACGCAGCGGGGGCCATGCCCGGCCACGGGGGCCGATTGCTGGCCCGCACGGTTGAGCCCCGCCAGCGTGCGCTGCACATGGTCGATCGATCCCCGGTCCAGCGCGGCCAGCGGCTCGTCGATCAGCAGCAGCGGCACGCCGCTGGCCCAGCCCGCCGCCATCCACAGCTTGCGCAGGCTGCCCGTGGACAGGGCCAACAGGGGCTTGTGCAGGTGGGGCTCCAGGCCCAGGCCGTCGGCATGGGCCTGCCATGCCGCCTCGCTCCAGGCCGGGTGCAATTGCCGCTGGTCCTGCACCCATTCCTGCGCGGGCCGAGCGCGCTCGGCATTGGACAGCTCGGCGCGCGGGTCGCGCCAAAACAGTGCGGGGCGCTGCGAGGGGTCCGGCTGCTGCGGATACGCCAGGCGCCCGGCCTGCAAGGGCAACTGGCCGGCCAGCATTTGCAGCAGGCTGGTCTTGCCGCAGCCCTCGCCGCCGCGCACCAGGCACAGGCCCACGGGCCAGTCGTGCGAGGCGCCATCCCACAGCAGCAGGCCCGGCTGCCCGAAGCGCAGGGACTGCGCGCTCACCATCGGCGGCGCCATCGATTGCTGTGCGGTGTCCATCTGAATGTCTTTCCGGTTCTGCGATGCGGGCGATTGTGCACGCGGCACAATGCCGGGCTTTCCCTTTTCCAACCACGCACTACGCATGCGGACCGCCACCATGACCCTCGACTACCTGGATTTCGACTACAGCGAAGACGACGAAGGCACAGGCTGCTGGGACGCCATGGCCAGCGTGCCCGCCACGCGCGTGCCGGCGCTGGCGGCCGAGGTGGAGCAATTGCTGGCCTGGGCGCACCGCCGCTTCAAGGGCCGGCGCGGCCCCATCGAGGAAGGCGGCGACTGGGACTACGAGCTGCAGGCCCAGGACGATGGCGGCCAGCCGCTGGCCTGGCGCTTTGACGCAGCCACGGCGCGCCTGCAATCCGTGGCGGCGGGGGATGGCCGCACCACGGTGAACCTGTCGATCAGCGGCAGCGCGGCCTTCGGCGAAGCATTGCGCCAGGCCTTCGAGCTGCAGGACTGAACATCAGCGCGCGACAGCCTGCGGCCCCTGCACGGAGGCCGGCCCCAGCGGCTCCCAGCGCCCGGCCACGTTCTTGAGCAAGGTGTTGACGGCGGCCAGCCGCCGGTTGCGCACATCGATCAGGCTGCGCCGCGCCGACAGCACCGTGGTCTGGGCGCTGAGCACATTCAGATAGGCCACCGTGCCCGCGCGGTACTGGTTGTTGACGACATCCAGCGCCTTCTGCGCGGCGGCCACGGCCTCGATCTGCACCTGCTGCTCGCGCGCCAGGGCGGATGCGGTGACCAGGTTGTCCTCCACCTCCTGCAACGCCGTCAGCACGGTCTGGCGGTAGGTGGCGGCGGCCAGGTCCAGCGAGGCACGCGCCGACTCCACGGCCGCCGTACGCGCGCCGCCGTCGAACAACGCCAGCGCCAGCGACGGGCCCAGCGACCAGAACAGGTTGGGCGCACTCACCAGGTTGGACAGCGATGCACCCCGGTAGCCGGCCGTGGCCGACAGCGTGAGCGCCGGGAAGAAGGCCGCGCGCGCCACGCCCACCTGGGCGTTGGCGGCGGCCACGCGGCGCTCGGCCGCTGCAATGTCGGGGCGCTGCTCCAGCAGTTGGGACGACAGCATGGCCGGCACCTCGGGCGGCGGCGGCAGCTCGGCGCCGGCCTCCAGGCTGAAGGCGGCCGGCGGCAGGCCCAGCAGCGCGGCCAGGGCGTGCTCCAGCTGGGCGCGGCTGGTCTGCGCCTCGATGAGCTGGGCCTGGGTGCTTTTGTACTGCGCCTCGGCCTGGGCCACGTCGGCCGACGAGGCCACGCCCGCGCGGTAGCGGTTGTTGGTGAGCTTGAGGCTTTGCTCGTAGCTCTGCAGTGTTTCCTGCAGCAGCCGCACGCTGGCATCGGCCGCGCGCAGCGAGAAATAGGTCTGCGTGATCGATGCCTGGGCCGACAGGCGCGCGGCGGCCAGGTCGTCGCTGCTGGCCTGGGCGCTGGCCTGGCTGGCGCTGACCGTGCCCGACACGCGGCCCCACAGGTCCAGTTCCCAGCTGGCGTTCAGGCCCAGCGAGTAGTTGGTCGAGATGTTGCCGCTACTGCCGCTACTGCCGGTGTTGCCGCCCGTGCCTGATGCGCCCGATGCACCGGAGGCCCCGCCGCTGCGCGAGCGCGTGGCGCCGGCCGTGCTGCCCAGCGTGGGGAACAGCCCGGCCTGGCTGCTGGCCACGGCCGCCTGCGCGGCACGCAGGCGCGCGGCGGCCTGGGCAATGCTCTGGTTGCCGGTGGCGGCCTGCTGCTGCAGGCGGTTGAGCTGCTCGTCGCCGAACAGCTCCCACCAGTTGTCGGGCACTTGCGCGCGCGACGGATCTGCGGGCCGCCAGATGCCGGCCTCGGCCGCCTCGGGCGTGGCTTCCTTGAACTGGGCCGGCACCTCGAGTGCGGGGCGCTGGTAGGCGCTCTGCGTGGAGCAGCCGGCCAGCAGCGCGGCAGCCAGCCAGATCGCCGGGGTTTGGAGTGTCTTCAGCTGCATGGCCTTGGGCTTTCGGATTCGGTTCACTGGGGTGATGCGGCGGGCACAGGGGTGCCGCGGTCCTTGCCCTGCACGCGGGCACGCAGGCCCATGGCACGCTGGCGCAGCCTGTCCAGCAGCACATAGACCACGGGCGTGGTGTAGAGCGTGAGCAGCTGGCTCAGCATCAGGCCGCCCACGATGGCAATGCCCAGCGGCTGGCGCAGCTCGGCGCCATCGCCCCGGCCCAGGGCCAGCGGCAGTGCGCCGCAGATGGCCGCCAGGCTGGTCATGAGGATGGGGCGCAGCCGCAGCTCGCAGGCGCGGTAGATGGCCTGGGCGGCCGTGGCATGGCCGGCGCGCTGCCGCTCCAGCGCGAAGTCGATCATCATGATGGCGTTCTTCTTGACGATGCCGATCAGCAAAATCACCCCGATCAGCGCGATCAGCGAGAACTCCGTCTTGAACAGCATCAGCGCCATCAGCGCGCCCACGCCGGCCGAGGGCAGCGTGGACAGGATGGTCAGCGGATGCACCAGGCTCTCATAGAGCACGCCCAGCACCAGATAGATGGTGATGATGGCCGCCAGGATCAGCAGCGGCTGCCCGGACAGCGCCTGCTGGAAGGCCCCGGCCGTGCCGCTGAAGCTGCCGCGCACCGACACGGGCACGCCCAAATCAGCCACGGCCGCGCGGATGGCGTCGCTGGCATCCGACAGCGCCACGCCCTCGGCCAGGCTGAAGCTGATGGTGCTGGCCGGCGTGCCCCGGTCGTGGTTCACGGCCAGCGGCGTGTTGGTGGTGGTGATGCGCGCAAACGAGGTCAGCGGCACCTGCACGCCCTGGTTGTTCACGAAGAAGAAGCCGCGCAGCGTCTCGGGGCTTTGCAGGTAGCGGGGCGCGGCCTCCATCACCACGCGGTACTGGTTGAGCGGGTTGTAGATCACGCCCACCTGGCGCTGGCCGAAGGCGTTGTTGAGCGTGCCGTCGATCTGCGACACGGTCAGCCCCAGGCGCGTGGCCGCGTCGCGGTCGATCACCAGCGAGGTCTGCAGGCCGAAGTCGGACACATCGCTGTTCACGTCCGTGAGCTGGGGCAGTTGCGAAAGCACCTGGCGGATGCGCGGCTCCCAGGTGCGCAGGTCCTGGATGTCGTCGGCCTGCAGCGTGTAGTCATACGAGCCCGAGCTTTGCCGCCCGCCGATGCGGATATCGCTTTGCGTGACCATGAACAGCCGCGCGCCGGGCTCGTTCTTGAGCTTGTCGCGCAGGCGGTTGATCACCTCGTCGGACGATACCTTGCGCTCGGCCAGCGGCTTGAGCGACATGAACATGTTGGCCGCATTGCGCTGGCCGCCGCCCGTGAAGCCCGTCACGTACTCCACGGCCGGGTCTTCCTGCACGATGGACAGGAAGCGCTTGAGCCGCTGCTCCATGGCCTGGTAGGAGGTGGACTGATCGGCCCGGATGAAGCCCATCACGCGGCCCGTGTCCTGGCTGGGCATGAAACCCTTGTCGATGGCCATGTACAGGTGCACGTTCAGCGCCACCACGCCGGCCAGCACCAGCAGCACCAGCGGCTGGTGGCGCAGGCACCAGGCCAGGCTTGCGCGGTAGCCGGACATGGCACGCCGCTCGGCCCGGCCCACCCAGGCGCCGAAGCGGTCCCAGGCGCGCTGCAGGCCGTTGCGCGGCCGGCCCGGCTGAGCGACACGCTGCGGGCGCAGCAGCGCCGCGCACATCATGGGCGTGGTGGTCAGCGACACCACCATCGAGATCAGAATGGCCGCCGACATCACCACCGCGAACTCGCGGAAGAACCGCCCCACGATGCCGCCCATGAACAGGATGGGCACGAACACCGCGATCAGCGACAGGCTCATGGACACCACGGTGAACCCGATCTCGCGCGCCCCGTCCAGCGCCGCGCGCAGCGCGGTCTTGCCGCGCTCCATGTGGCGCATCACGTTCTCCAGCACCACGATGGCATCGTCCACCACAAAGCCCGTGGCCACGGTCAGCGCCATCAGCGACAGGTTGTCCAGCGTATAGCCGGCCAGGTACATCACGCCGAACGTGCCCGCCAGCGACACCGGCACGGCCACGGCCGGAATCAGCGTGGCCCGGCCATTGCGCAGGAACAGGAACACCACCAGGATCACCAGCGCCACGGCGATCAACAGCGCCCGTTCCACCTCCACCACCGAGGCGCGCAGCGTGGGCGTGCGGTCGGACACGATGGTCAGATCGATGGCCTCGGGAATGGACGCCTTGAGCTGCGGCAGCAAAGAGCGCACGCGCGCCACGGCCTCCAGGATGTTGGCATCGGGCTGCTTGAAGATCTGCAGCAGGATGGCGGGCTTGCCATTGGCCACGCCGTAGTTGCGCACGTCCTGCACCGAATCCGTGACATCGGCCACGTCCTGCAGCCGGATCGCATTGCCATTGCTCCAGCGCAGCACCAGCGGCGCATAGTCGGCCGCCACGCGCGCCTGGTCATTGGCGGTCACCTGCCAGTAATGGTCCTCGCGCTCCACCGCGCCCAGCGGCCGGTTGGCATTCGTGGCCGAAATGGCGGTACGCACCTGGTCCAGCGACACGCCATTGGCCGCCAGCTTCACCGGGTCCAGCTCCACGCGCACGGCCGGCAGCGCCCCCCCGCTGATGGACGCCTGGCCCACGCCCTCCACCTGCGAGAGCTTCTGCGCCAGCACGGTGGACGCCGCGTCATACATCTGCCCGCGCGTCAGTGCGCTGGACGTCAGCGCCAGGATCATGATCGGCGCATCGGCCGGATTCACCTTGCGATACGTCGGATTGCCCGGCATGCCCGAAGGCAGCAGCGTGCGCGCCGCATTGATGGCGGCCTGCACATCGCGCGCCGCGCTGTCCACCGTGCGCGACAGGTCGAACTGCAGCGTGATGCGCGTACTGCCCAGGCTGGAGCTGGACGTGATCTCATTGACCCCCGCAATCGCCCCCAGCGCCCGCTCCAGCGGCGTCGCCACCGTGGCAGCCATCGTGTCCGGGCTTGCACCCGGCAGGCTGGCCGACACCGAAATCGTCGGATAGTCCACCTGCGGCAGCGGCGCCACCGGCAACAGGAAATACGACACTGCCCCCGCCAGCGCCAGGCCGATGGTCATCAGCATGGTAGCAATGGGCCGGAAGATGAACGGCGCCGAGAGATTGGAAAGCTGGCTCATGATCCAGCCCCAAAAATCCCAGGCCGAGCGAAGCGATGGCCCGAGCAAACTCCCCTTCTGCCCGCGCCTGCGTCGTGGCGCTTGCGGGGTTGCAGTCCTGCCGAAGGACAGGACTGCTTCGTCCTCTGACTCGCCGTGATTGTCTGAACGCAGCGCGCCAGCGCGAAGTGAGTTTCACGGCGAACCCCGCAAGCGCCACGACGCAGGTGGCCCCGCAGCGAAGCGAAGGGGTCGCGGGCAGTGGGGCGCGTTTTTTTTCCTATTTTTTTGCCCCCCCAAAATAATGTCGCTCGGCCGCCGGGCCGAGCCCCGGCCAGCGGCGCCAGCCAAAAGCGCAGATCAAGCTCAAGCATGGGCCTGCTCCGAAGAAGCACCCCGACGATCCCGCCACCTCTGCGCCCACCCCTCAAACGTCAAATAAATCACAGGCGTAGTGAACAGAGTCAGCAACTGACTCACCAGCAAGCCCCCCACCAACGTCACCCCCAACGGATGCCGCAACTCACTGCCCACCCC
>NZ_JACVUR010000048.1:0-45586 GCF_016516495.1 Delftia sp. S65 | reverse complement strand
GGCGCGCATGCGTTCGAGCAGCTTCAGGGCCAGCAACGAATGACCACCCAGTTCGAAGAAGCTGTCATGGCGTCCCACGCGCTCCACGCCCAGCACCTCGGCCCAGATGCGCGCCAGCGTCTCTTCCAGCTCACCTTGCGGCGCCTCGTATTGCTGGGTACTTGCCATTTCCGGTTCAGGCAAGGCCTTGCGGTCCACCTTGCCGTTGGGTGTCAGCGGAAACGCATCCAGCACCACGATGGCGGAAGGCAGCATGTAGTCGGGCAGCACGGCGGCCAGAGCCTGGCGCAGCTCGGCCGCCAGGCCTTCCCCAGCCTGCGGCGCGGCCACGTAGGCCAGCAGCCGCGTGCCGCCCGCGCCCTGGGCGGCGACCACGACGGCCTCGCGCACTCCGGGCCGGGCCAGCAGTTGGGCCTCGACTTCGCCCAGCTCGATGCGCAGGCCGCGCACCTTGATCTGGTGGTCCAGCCGGCCCAGGTATTCGATCTGGCCCTGCGCATTCCAGCGCACCAGATCCCCCGTGCGGTACAGCCGACCCTTGCCGCTGCCATCGAAGGGATGGGCCACGAAGCGCTCGGCCGTCAGCCCCGGCCGGTTCAGGTAGCCGCGCGCGAGCGCCATGCCACCCAGGTACAGTTCGCCCGCCACGCCCTGGGGCACGGGCGCCATGTCGGCATCCAGCACCCAGGCTTCGGTGGCGCTGATGGGCCGGCCAATGGGCACCAGGCTGAGGCCGTCGTCACGGCAGGTCCACTGCGTCACGTGGATGGCGGCCTCCGTGGGCCCATAGAGGTTTTGCAGGCTCACGCCGCGCAGGCGCCGCAAGGCCTCGCTCTGGGTGGCCGCGGGCATGGCCTCGCCACCGCAGATGACGTAGCGCAGCCGTGTCTGCTCCTCTATGCCCTCGTATGCCAGAAAGGCCTGCAGCATCGAGGGCACGAAGTTCAGCGTCGTGATCTGGTGACGGCGGATCAGCGCGATGATGCGTGCAGGCTCGCGCTGGTCGCCGGGTCCTGCCAGCACCAGCTTCACGCCTACGGTCAGGGGCCAGAAGATTTCCCAGACCGAGACATCGAAGCCGAACGGCGCCTTGTGCAGCACGGCATCCCCGGCGCCTATCGCATAGCGCTGCTGCATCCAGGCCATGCAATTGCTCAGTGCGGCATGCCGGTTCGCGGCACCCTTGGGCCGCCCCGTCGAGCCCGAGGTGTAGATCACGTAAGCCAGGTTTTCGCCATCGACCGGCACCTGGGGATCGTGCTCGGGCCCGGCTGCGGCCGTCTCGGGCTCGATGTCCAGCAGTTGCAGGCCCGCATCCTCGGGCAGCAGCCCGCGCCCCGGCCCCTGGCAGAGCACCAGGCGTGCGCCGCTGTCGGCCAGCATGTAGGCCAGCCGGTCTCGCGGATAGTCGGTATCCAGGGGCACATAGGTGCCGCCGGCCTTGAGCACGGCCAGCAGGGCCACGATCATGGCCACCGAGCGTTCGGCCGCGATGGCGACACGGGTCTCGGGGTGCACGCCCAGCGCGATCAGGCGGTGGGCGAGACGGTTGGCACGCCGGTTGAGTTCGGCATAGCCCAAAACCTCATCGCCGAAAGCCAGGGCCGGCGCCTCAGGCAGGCGCCGAGCGCAGGCCTCGAAACGGCGGTGCACGGGCTGGCCGTCGCCGGCCACCTCGGCATCGCGCCCCCAGGCTTCAAGTTCCCGGCGCTCCGGCTCGCCCGGCAGGACGATATCGCCCAACGCCTGGTCGGGATGATCAGCCAGGGCCTGCAAAATGGCCTGCAAATGCCCGGCCATGCGCGCAATGGTCGCCGCCTCGAACAGGCCCGCAGCGTAGCTGATCTCCAGCAGCACGCCGCCGTCGGCATCTTCCGTGCTGTTGAGCGTGAGTTCGAATTGCGCGCTGCGCCCCTCCTGGGCACAGGGCTCCAGCGTGAGGCCGCCCAGCCGACCTCCCCCGCCGAGGGTTGATCGCTGGTGGTTGTGCATCACCTGGAACAGGGCATGGACGCCGAGATTGCGCTCTGGCTGCAAGGCCTCGACGAGCTGGTCGAAGGGCAGGTCCTGATGCGCCTGCGCGGCCAGCGCAGCCTCGCGGGCCTGGCGCAGCACCTCGACGACGGGGCGGCGAGCGTCCATGCGGTTGCGCAGCACCTGGGTATTGACGAAGAGGCCGACCAGCCCTTCGGTCTCGGCGCGGTGCCGGTTGGCGATGGGCACGCCCACACGGATGTCCTGTTGCCCGCTGTAGCGGGCCAGCAACGCCTGCCATCCCGCCAGCAGCGCCATGAAAAGGGTCGCGCCCTCGGCACGGGCACGGGCCTGCAGTGAATGCGCCAGCGCCGCAGGCAGCTGCAGCCTGTGCTCGGCCGCGCGGTGGACGGCGTCGGCGCGCCGTGCATGGTCGGCCTGCAGTTGCAGCACGGGCTGCTCACCGCCCAGTTGCTGCATCCAGTAGCGCAGTTGGCGCTCGCGCTCGCCCGCCTCCATCCAATTGCGCTGCCAGGCCGCATAGTCGCTGTACTGCACGGGCAGGAGGCGCAGTCCGGGGGCCCGGGACTGCAGATGGGCACCGTACAGGGCGGCGAATTCCTCGATCAGGATCTGCATGGAGCGCCCGTCGGACACGATGTGGTGCATGGCGACCACCAGCAGATGCCGGTCCTGCCCCTCGCGCACCAGGGCCACGCGCACCAGCGGCCCCGCCTCCAGGTCGAACGGCTGCTCGCAGACCTGCCGCACCCATGCCCGGGCCTGCGCATCGCCGGCCGCTTCACCATCCCATAGGGGAATCTCGACCTGCTGGGAATCGCACACCTGCTGCAGGGGCTGGCCGTCGGGGCCGGCCCTGAACACGGTGCGCAGCGCGGCATGCCGGGCGACCAGATCCGCAAAACCCGCCCTCAGGGCCTGTGTGTCCAGCGCACCCTGCAGGCGCCAGACTGCGCTGATATGGTAGGCCGCGCTGTCGGGCTCCAGCTTCCAGAGAAACCACATCCGTGCCTGCGCATAGGACGCAGGCACGGCCGTCCCGTCATCCTGCCCCGCGACGATGGGCAGACTGGAAAAGTTGATGCCCTGGGCCGCCAGTGCTTCGAGAAACAGGCGCCGCTTGCCCGGAGCGAGGCGATTGAAGCGCTGTGCGATGTCGAATTCCGTGTTTTTCATTCCAGGTCCAACTCTTCCAGAAGGGATGCCATTTTTTGAAGATCGGCGGCCTTGCCGGCATCGGCGGCGCCCAAGGTCTGTTCCACCAGCAGGGCCATGTCGGCCAGGCAGCGGCTCTCGAAGCAGGCCCTCAGGGGCAGTTGCACCGAGAACTGCCTGCCCACCCGGGCCTGCACATCGAGCACGGCCATGGAGTGGCCGCCAAGCTCGAAGAAGTTGTCGCCACGCCCCACCTGCGCCACGCCCAGCACGGCCGACCAGATCGCTGCCAGGCGCCGCTCGGTCTCGCCGCGGGGCACGTCATGGCTGGGTCCGCCGCCCAGGTCCGGCTCGGGCAGGGCCCGGCGGTCCAGCTTGCCGTTGGCGTTGAGAGGCAAGGCGTCCAGCCCGACGATGGCGTTGGGCACCATGTAGTCGGGCAGCAGCGCGGACAGCTGCAGTCGCAGTCCCTCGGGATCGGCCACGTGGCCGGCCTGGGCAACCACGTAGGCCAGCAGCCGTGTGCCGCCGGCCCCGGGCCGGGACACCACGGCGGCCTCTCGCACGCCGGGCTGAGCCAGCAGGCCGGCCTCGATCTCGCCGGCCTCGATGCGGTAGCCCCGCACCTTCATCTGGAGGTCCGCGCGGCCCAGGTACTCGATGCGGCCGTCGCTACGCCAGCGCGCCAGGTCGCCGGTGCGGTACAGCCTGCGGCCCTCCTGCGACAGCGGATCTGCCACGAAGCGCTCGGCCGTCAGGCCCGCACAGCCCAGGTATCCGCGCGCCAGTCCCGCGCCCCCCAGATAGAGTTCACCGACCACGCTGGCCGGCACGGGCTGCATGGCGGCATCCAGCACCCGGACCAGGGTTTGCCGCACCGGCCGGCCCAGCGGGACGCAAGCGCCCTGCACATCGCCGACCTCCACGCGGCCGCAGACCGCGAAGGTCGTGCACTCGGTGGGGCCGTAGCCATTGATCAGAGCCGTTGTGCCCATGATCTCCAGCGCCTGGCGCGCATGGTGCACCGACATGGCCTCGCCCCCGCTGAGCAGCTGGTCCAGTCGCGCCAGGGCTTCGGGGTGTGACTCCAGCATCCGGTTGAAGAGCGCCGCCGTAAGCCAGGCACAGCGCACGTCATGGCGCTCCATGAATGCCGCCAGGTCCTGGAAGGACACCCTGCCCGGCGGCGCCTGCACCAGGGTGCCGCCATTGCACAGCGCCCCCCAGATCTCGAAGGTCGAGGCATCGAAGGCCAGCGGCGCGAACTGCAGCATGCGCAGCCCGGTCCCCAGCCGCGCGCAGTCCGCGTCACGCACCAGGCGGCAGATGCTCTGGTGGGCTATCTCCGTGCCCTTGGGACGCCCCGTGGAGCCCGAGGTGTACATCAGGTAGGCCAGGCCCTGCCCGTGCAGCGCCCGGGCCGGGTCGTGATCGGGCCATACGCAGGGGTCCGGTGCATCCAGCGCAAGCCATCGCAATCCGGCATCTCCCACGGGCCGCTCCAGCCAGCATTCGTGGGTCAGCACCAGCCGCAGCCGCGCGTCCTCGCACATGGCACCGGTGCGCCCATCCGGCCATTGGGGGTCCAGCGGCACATAGGCACCACCGGCCTTGAGCACGGCCAGCAGGGCCACGACCATGTCGGCGCAGCGCTCGAACAGGATGCCCACACGGACCTCGGGGCCGACCCCCAAAGCCATCAGCCGATGGGCCAGGCGGTTGGCATGCCGGTTGAGTTCGCCGTAGGTCCATGGCCGCCCGTCGCCAGCCAGCGCCAGTGCATCGGGCTGGCGGCGCGCCTGCGCCTCGAACAGACCATGGACCGTCGCGTCATGGACCTCGCCTGCCCGGTTGTCGCCCCAGTCCAGCAGTCGGCGATGCTCGGCCTCGCGACCCAGCGCCAGTTCGCAGATCGGCGTCTGCGGCGCCTGCTGCAGCGCCTGCACCAGTTGTTCCAGCGCATCGCGCAGGTCCTCGCAGACGCGCAGGGCGTCGGCGGGCTGCGCCACCTGCGCGGCCAGCGTAAATGCGCTTCCCTGTTCGTCCACCGACATGCCGAACGGATAGTTGCTGCGCTCCCGGCTCTCCAGCATGTCCATGCCTTCCCAGGCCGGCGCCGTGTCCTGGCTGCCCTGAGCGCCGTAGCGGTAGTTGAACAGGGCGCTGAACAGGGGCAGTCCGCCCGCCAGGCCGCTGCAGCGCTGGATCAGCGAAAGGCTGGCATGTTCGTGGTGCAGCAGCTGGGCCAGTAGCGCATGCGTGTCATCCAGGCATTGGCGCACGCTGCGCGCGCCCAGCTGCAGCCGTACGGGCAGCGTGTTGATGAACAGGCCGACCGCGCGTTCCGCGCCGCGCCCGCCCTGCATGCGCCCGAACAGCACGGTGCCGAACACCACGTCGTCACGCCCCGTGGCCCGGCCCAGCACCAGCGCCCAGGCCAGGTGGAACAGCGCCGCGGAACTCACGCCGCTGCGGCGGGCCTGTTGCCGTATGCGCCCGGCCAGGCCGTCATCCAGGCGCAGGCGCGCCTCCTGAACGGCACCGCCGTCGCCTTGCACATCGAGCAGGCCGTAGGGTGCCGTGGGTTCGGTGACATCGCCCAGCAGCGCCGTGAAGAACGCCCTGTGCTCGGCCTCGCCCACGCCCCTGCGCGCATGTGCCACAAAGCGCCGGAATGGCAGGGGCGCGGACAGAAGCTCCCGGCGCCCCTGCTGGATCAGCGCGATCTCGCGGACCAGCAGCTCCAGCGTCTGGTGGTCTATCACCAGGTGATGGCACAGCAGGCGCAGCAGCCAGCGCCCGTCCTGCGCGCGCGACCCGGCCAGCGCGCGCGCCATGGGTGCCTGCCGCACATCGATGCGCGGATGGGGCTGCTGCGCATCGGCCGCCGACCATTCGGGCTGTAGCTGCGCGTGGCGGTACACCACCTGCACGGGCTCGCCCAGGCCCTCCCACAGCACAGCCGTGCGCAGGATGTCGTGGCGTGCAATCACCTCGTTGAAGCTCGCCACAAAGCGCTCCAGGCGCTGCCGGCTGTCGAAGGCCAGCACATGCGAGGTGACATAGGCATCGCTGTCCGCATTCAGCATGTGGTGGAACAGGATGCCTTCCTGCAGCGGCGCGAGCGGATAGATGTCCTGGATGTTCGCGGCGCCGCCCGGCACCGCGGCCTCGATGCCGGCGATCTCCGCGGCGTCGATGTCCACCAGCGTCAGCATCTGCGGCGTGATGGCCGTGCAATCCTCGGGGATCAGGTTGGCGGGCACCTCGATCTGCACCTGGCCCTGCAACTGGCCCTGCTCACGGCCCAGCGCCTGGGCGAAGTCCGCCAGCCTCGGGTGCTGGAACAGCGTGCGCACCTGCACGCCCAGGCCCAGGGCGCGCACCCGCTCCAGCAACCCCAGCGCCAGCAGCGAATGCCCGCCCAGCTCGAAGAAGCCGTCGTGCCTGCCCACGCGCTGCACGCCCAGCACCTCGGCCCAGATGCGCGCCAGCGCCTCTTCCAGTTCGCCCTGCGGCGCCTCGTATTCCTGTGCCCCCGCCGTCTCCGGCTCGGGCAGCGCCTTGCGGTCCACCTTGCCATTGGCCGTCAACGGCAGCGCATCGAGCACCACGATGGCCGAAGGCACCATGTAATCAGGCAGCCCCTGACCCAGCCGCTCCTTGAGCAGCCCGTCTTCGACTTCCTCGTTCAATGAGACATAGGCCACCAGCCGCGCCCCGCCCGGCCCCTGGCTGGCCAGCACGACGGCCTCACGCACCTCCGGCTGCGCCAGCAGCTGGGCCTGCACCTCGCCCAGCTCGATGCGGAAGCCCCGGATCTTGACCTGCTGATCGACCCGGCCCAGGTATTCCAGCTCGCCCTGCGCGTTCCAGCGCACCAGGTCGCCTGTGCGGTACAGCCTGCTGCCATCGTCCGTGAAGGGGTTGGCGATGAAGCGCTCCGCGCTCAGGCCTTGCCGGTTCAGGTAGCCACGCGCCAGGCCCGCGCCCGCAACGAACAGCTCGCCCGCCACGCCTTGCGGCAACAGGTTCAGACTGCCGTCCAGCACGTACAGGCCCAGGTCCGGAATGGCAGTTCCCACGGGACTGCGGCCACCGTCCAAATCTGTCTTGGTGATCTCCCGGTACGTCACATGCACCGTGGTTTCGGTGATGCCGTACATGTTGATGAGTCGGGGGCTTTCGTCCCCGAAGCGATCGAACCACGGCCTCAGGCTTTCGGGCTCCAGCGCCTCGCCGCCAAAGACCACATGGCGCAGCGACAGGCCAGCGCCACACTCCTCGTCCTGCTCCACAGCATGCACCAGCTGCCCAAAGGCCGAAGGCGTTTGATTGAGAACCGTGACGCGTTCCGCACGCAGCAAGGCCAGGAAGTCCTGGGGCGAGCGGCTGACCCAGTACGGCACCACCACGAGCCGGCCACCCGTGCACAGCGCACCAAAGATCTCCCAGACCGAGAAGTCGAAGGCGTAGGAATGGAACAGCGTCCAGACATCGTCAGGCCCAAAGCCGAACCAGGCATCGGTGGCCTCCAGCAGCCGCGCCACGTTGCGGTGGCTCAGCTGCGCGCCCTTGGGGCGGCCCGTGGAGCCCGAGGTGTAGATCACATAGGCCAGGCTGTCGGCCGAGACCTGCACCTGCGGATCGGCATCCGATTCGGCAGACAGGTCCAGCGTGTCGATCTCCAGCAGTTGCAGGGACTCGGTGCCGGGGATGCGATCACGGACAGCCGCCTGCGTCAGCACCAGGCCGATGCCGCTGTCGGTGACCATATGCGACAGACGGCCGACAGGATAGTCCGGGTCCAGCGGCACATAGGAGCCGCCGGCCTTTAGGATGGCCAGCAGGCCCACGACCATCTCCACCGAGCGCTGCATGGCAATGCCCACACGCGACTCGGGCCGTACGCCCAGGGCGATCAGGCGATGGGCCAGGCGGTTGGCCTCAGCATTGAGCTGTGCATAGGACAGCGTGTGGCCTTCGCTGCGAAGGGCCGGCGCCTGGGGCTGGCATCGGGCCTGCGATTCCACGCGCCCGTGCAGGCAACCGGCTGCGCGAAGCGCAATGGCTGCGGGAGCCTGTCGCAGCAGCGCCTGGCGCTCGTCCTCGCCCAGCAAGGGCAAGCTGCCCACCTCTTGGGCGCCATCGTCCGCCAGGGCTTGCAGCACCCGCACATAGTGCCCCGCCATGCGCTCCATGCTGGCGCGGTCGAACAACTCCACCGCATGGACCAGGCTCAGGTGGATGCTGCCGTCCACCAGCTCCGTGCTGTCCAGTGCCAGTTCGAACTGCGCCGCCCGCGTACCGCTTGCGGCGTCCTCCACCACCAGGCCGGGCAGAGAGCGGGCCTTCTCCATCGCCTGCGCACGCTGATGGTTGTGCACGACCTGGAACAGCGCATGCGTGCCCAATTGCCGCTGCGGCTGAAGCACCTCCACCAGTTGCTCGAAAGGCAGGTCCTGGTTGGCCAGCGCCCCGCGGACGGTCTCGCCGGCCCGGGCCAGCGCCTCGTCCAGCGTCAGGCCGTCATGCACCTGGCCGCGCAGCACCTGAGTGTTGACCAGCAGGCCGACGATGCCCTCCGCACCGTGCCGATGGCGGTTGGCGATCGGCACGCCCACGCGGATGTCCTGCTGTCCGCTGTAGCGATACAGCAGGATCTGCAGGCCCGTGAGCAGCACCGTGAACAGGGTCGTGCCTTGGGCACGCGCGACGGCATGCAGCTGCCGCGCGAGGGTGTCGGGCAACTCGAATTGCCACTCCCCGGCCTCGTAGCGGCCGTCGGCGCGCCGCGGATGGTCCACGGGCAGTTGCAGCAGGGGGTGTTCGCCGCCCAGCTGGTCCTGCCAGTAGCGCAGCTGCCGCGCATGCTCGGCACTGCCCATCCACCCGCGCTGCCACGCGGCATAGTCTGCGTAGCAAAGAGAGGGGGCCAGGGGCGGGGCTCCAGCGCCCTCGGCAGGCGGGGCCGCCTGCACGCCCGCCAGGTACAGCGCAAGCAGCTCCTGGACCAGAATCTGCATGGACTGCCCATCGGAAATGATGTGGTGCATGACCACGGCAAGCCGGTGCTCATCCGGCCCCAGGGCCAGCAGGCTCACGCGCCAGGGCGGATCTGCGGCCAGGTCAAATGTCGTCCCGGCCAGCCGCTGTAGTTCAGCGGCCGCATCGGCCCGGCGCTGCGGTTGCGGGACGACGGTCAGGTCGATCACGCGCAAGTCCGGTTGGGCTCCCTCCAGCACCACGGCCTGCGGCTGTCCTGACGGTCCCTGCGGGAACACGGTCCGCAGCGCCTCATGGCGCAGGGCAAGCGCCGCGAAGCTGCGGCGAAGGGCCTCCCGGTCCAGCGCGCCGCGCAGCGTCCAGGTGGCCGCGATGTGGTAGGCCGAGCTGTCGGGCTCCAGGCGCCAGAGGAACCATTGCCGCGCTTCAGCCGATGAGGGTGCCCGCACCGGCTGCGGGGCATGGCGTGCGATGCCTTCCAGCGACGGCAGCCGCCCATCGCCCAGGGCCTGCGCAACCGCCGCCAGGCTCTGGTTCTCGAAGATCTGGGCGGGCGACACCTGCAAGCCGCGCTGACGCGCCAGCGCGGCCACGCGCAGACTGAGGATGGAGTCCCCGCCCAGCGCGAAGAAATTGTCCTGGCGCCCCACGCGCTCGATGCCCAGCACCTGCGCCCAGACCAGGGCCAGGGTCTGCTCCACGGGGCCCTGCGGCGCCTCGTGGCCGGCATCGGCCTGTGCGTCCGGCTCGGGCAGCGCCTTGCGGTCGAGCTTGCCGTTGGCATTGAGCGGCATCGCGTCCAGTTGCACGATCAAGGCAGGCACCATGTACTCGGGCAGGGTGCGCGCCAGCGCCGCGCGCAGTGCCTGGACATCGATGGCCTGCCCGGGCCGCGCACTGACGTAGCCGACCAGCCGCATGCCGCCGGGCCCCTGGCGCGCCACCGCCACAGCCTCCTGCACCTGCGGCTGGGCCAGCAGTTGCGCCTCGACTTCGCCCAGTTCGATGCGCAGGCCGCGTATCTTCACCTGCTGGTCGATGCGGCCCAGGTATTCCAGTTCCCCGTCGACCCGCCAGCGAACCAGATCGCCCGTCCGGTACAGGCGCTCGCCGTCGCCGAACGGACTGGCCACGAAGCGCTCTGCGCTGAGAGCCGGCCTGTGCAGATAGCCGCGCGCCAGGTTCGCACCCGACAGGTACAGCTCGCCGGCCACGCCCACGGGCGCCGGGCCCAGATCTGCGTCCAGCACATGGGCGCCGGTCTGGCTGATGGGACGGCCTATGGGCACCTGGCTGCGCCCGTCGTCGCGGCAGCTCCAGTGCGTCACGTCGATGGCCGCTTCGGTGGGCCCGTAGAGGTTGAACAGGCCCGCCTGCGGCAAGCCCGCGAACACCCCGGCCTGCGCTTCGGCGGGCAAGGCCTCTCCACTGCAGAAAATGCGCTGCAGGCTGGCGCAGCGCGCCAGATCCGCATGCTGCAAAAAGGCCTGCAGCATGGACGGCACAAAGTGCAGCGTGGTTACCCCGTGTCGCTCGATCAGCTCGGCAAGCCGCTCGGGGTCGCGGTGCTCCCCGGGACCGGCCAGCACCAGCCTGGCGCCATGCATCAGGGGCCAGAAGAACTCCCACACCGAGACATCGAAGCCGAAGGGTGTCTTTTGCAGCACCACGTCAGATGGCTGCAGCCCATAGGCCTGCTGCATCCACAGCAGCCGGTTGCGCAGCGAGCCATGGCGGATGGCCGCGCCCTTGGGCCGCCCAGTGGAGCCGGAGGTGTAGATCACATAGACCAGGTTCTCCGCGCTGAGCGCTGGATCGGGGTTGGCACTTCCAGCCTCTTCGGGCGCCGGCTCATCCAGCTCCATCACCTGCACGGCTTCAGGCCATTGCGGCATGCGCGCGCCCAGGTGGCCGTGGGTGAGCAGCAAGGCGATGCCGCTGTCGTCCACCATGTAGCGCAGGCGCTCGGCGGGGTAGTCAGGGTCCAGAGGCACATAGGCAGCACCGGCCTTGAGAACGGCCAGCAGTGCCACCACCATGCCGATGGAGCGCTCCATGGCAATGCCCACGCGCGACTCGGGCCCTACACCCCGGGCCATGAGTGCGTGGGCCAGCCGGTTGGCCCGGTGGTTGAGTTCGCCGTAGCACAGGACCTGGTCCGCGCAGACCAGGGCGATGGCCTCGGGCGCCTGGGCGGCCCTGGCCTCGAACATGCGGTGGACCGGCGGTCCCTCGTCGAAGCGCCGTGTGTTGGTGCTCCACCGCTGCAGCTGCAGCAGCTCCTGCGGCGGCAGCAGGTCCAGGCCGCAGGCGCGGGTGCGCCCTCCTTCGGCCAGGGCCTGCACCATGGCCTGCAGCGCCTGCTCCAGGTACAGGCACAGCCGCCGCGCATGGTCGGCGTCGGCGGCCTGCGCGGCCAGCGTGAAGCCTCCACCCTGGTCGTTCACCGACATGGCCACGGGATAGGTCGTGCGCTCGCGGGCCGAAAGCACGCTGATGCCTTCCCAGCCGGCCGGCGCCCCATCCCCGCCCTGGCCGTACCGGTAGTTCAGCAGGCTGCTGAACAGCGGCGTGGTGCCGGGCAGGCCGCTGCATTTGAGGGCCAGCGACAGGGGGGCATGCTCATGCGCCAGCAGTCCGGCCAGGCAGTCGCGGGTCTGGCGCAGCAATCCGTCAAGGTCTGCGCCACCGAGCCGCAGGCGCACCGGCAGCGTGTTGATGAACATGCCGACAGCGCGGCCCATGTCCTGCGCGGCCTGCATGCGGCCGAACAGTACGGTGCCGAACACCACGTCCTGCGTGCCGCTGACCCGGGCCAACACCAGGGCCCACGCCAGATGGAACAGCGTGGCCGGATTGACCTGCCGGCCTCGGGCGCAGCCGTGCAGCGCGCGCGCCAGCCCGGCATCCAGTGCCAGCCGGTGCTCGGCCACCGGCTCCTGCAGCGTCAGCAGGCCGAAGGGCGCCGTGGGCTGGTCCACATCGCCCAGCAGTTCCGAGAAGAAGGCCTGATGGCCCTGGAGCGCGGCCTCGTCGCGCGCCAGCTGCACGAACCGGCGAAAGGGAACGGGCGCGGGCAGCAGATCGGGCCGGCCCTGATGGATCAGCCCCACCTCGCCCACCAGCAACTCCAGCGCCGTATGGTCCATTACCAGGTGGTGGCTGGGCAGTTGCAGCAGCCAGCGCTGATGCGCGGGATCGAAGGCGGCAATGGCCCGGACCATGGGAGCCTGCCGCACATCGAGGCGGAACTCAGCCGGGCCCACAAGCGCGGCAAGCCGCTGTTCAGCGGTGACGGGTCCATCGCCTTCGGGCAGCCATTCCAGGCGCAGCGGAGCCTGCCGACAGACCACCTGCACCGGCTGCGGCAGCCCCTCCCAGAGCACCGCCGTGCGCAGGATGTCGTGGCGCGCGATGCACTGGTTCAGCCCCTCCACGAAAGCCAGCAGCCGGGCCTTCGAATCAAAGCCCAGCAGGCAGTGGGTCACATAGCTGTCGCCACGCGACTGCACCAGGTGATGAAACAGAATGCCTTCCTGCAAGGGCGTCAGCGGATAGGCATCCTGGATATTGGCCGCGCCGCCCGGGATGGCGGCCTCCATGGCGCGCAGATGACCGGGCTGCAGAGTCACCAGCGGCAGCATGGAGGACTCCAGCCGCTCGCACCCCTCGGGCACCCCTGAAGCCGCCGCGGCGCCGTCTTCCTGTGCCTGTTGCGCAGGCCGCAGCGTCAGAGCGAAATCCTGCAGTCTCGGCTGCCGGAACAGGTCGCGCGCCTCGGCCTGCCAGCCGGCGCGCTGCAGGCGCTCGACCACCTGTATGGCCAGCAGCGAATGCCCGCCCAGTTCGAAGAAATGGTCCTGGCGGCCGATGCGCCCGGCCTCCAGCAGGCCAGCCCAGATGCCGGCGAGCATCTCCTCCTGCGCCCCTTGGGGAGCCTCCCAGGTCACCGATGCCTGGACCGGGGCCGGCAGGGCCTTCTGGTCGATCTTTCCATTGACCGTCAGGGGCAGCCTGTCCAGCACCACCACAGCGCCGGGCACCATGTAGTCGGGCAGCACATGCACCAGCTGCGCGCGCAGAGATTCTGCCTGCACGGTCTGCCCTGCAAGCGCCGACACGTAGGCCACGAGCCGCGCGCCAACGGCGTCAGCCATGACAACGGCCTCGCGCACGCCAGGCTGCGCCAGCAGCACCGCCTCGATCTCGCCGGGTTCGATGCGCAGGCCGCGCAGCTTGATCTGCTGGTCCACGCGTCCCAGGAATTCGAGCTGGCCATCGGCGCGCCAGCGCGCCAGGTCGCCGCTGCGGTAGAGGCGGCAGCCCGGCTCGCCCAGCGGGTGGGCGACGAAGCGCTCCGCGCTGAGCGCGGGCATGCCGAGATAGCCGCGCGCAAGCCCCTGGCCGCCCAGGTACAGCTCTCCGGCCATACCGGGCGCCACGGGCTGCATGTCGGCATCCAGCACCCAGGCCTCGCGTTCGCCCACGGGCCGGCCTATGGGCGCATGGGCGCCCACGTCAGTGACCTCGCTGACATCCGAGATGGACGGCGTGACCACGGCCTCGGTCGGGCCATAGGCATTGAAGATACGGGCGCCGGGGAACATCCTCCGGGCCAGCGACAGCCCTTGGGTCGGCAGGGCCTCGCCGCCGATGATGCAACGCTCAAGCCGGGGCAATTCCAGAGGACAGCCCAGCTCGTCGGCAAGCAGCCGCAGATAGCCCAGCGGAAGGTCCAGCGCGCTGACGCCAGCCTCGGCCGTTCTTGCCACGAATTCGCGCGCCGTCCACGCCCGCGCATCCCCCGTCAGCACGGCCGCCCCGCTGGCCAGCGGCACCATCCATTGCTCGCAGGCGGCGTCAAAGCCCACGGAGGCGAACAGCAGGCCGCAGTCCTGGCGCTGCATGCCATGGAATTCGCGCATGGCCTGGATATGCATGGCCAGGGCTCCATGGGACACGGCCACCCCCTTGGGACGCCCCGACGAGCCCGAGGTATAGATCACATAGGCCAGACTGTCCGCATGCACGGCCGGCAGCGGCTGCGCAGGCCGGGCGCCTGCAGGCATCGGTGCGTCCAATGTCAGCACCAGGGGCACGGTATCCAGCTCCGGCGACTGTCCGGGCTGGGTGAGAAGACAGGTCGCGCCGCTGTCCATGAGCATATGGGCCAGGCGCTGCGGCGGATGCCGCAGGTCCAGCGGCACGAAGGCGGCGCCGGCCTTCATGATGGCCAGCAGGCCCACGATCATGTCGGCCGAGGGCGGCAGAGCCAGTCCCACCCGGCAATCGGGGCCGATGCCATGCGCCACCAGCAGGCGCGCGGCGCGATCGACACGGTGCTGCAGCTGACCATGGCTGAGCGTTGCGCCACCATCAATCACCGCAGGCGCATCGGGATGGGCCTGCGCCTGCCGGGCGATCAGTTCGTGGACCAGGCCGTCGGCCAACCGGGAGCCCTCTCCCCTTGCCCACCCCTGCAGGCGGCTCAGAGGCTCGGCGTCGACCAAACACAGATTGCCCAGCGCCTGGTCGGGCGAATGCAGCAGGGCCTGGAGCAAGGACAGATAGTGCGCCTGCCAGCGCGCCACCGAATCCGGTTCGAACAGCTCTCTGGCGTAGCTGAAACGCATTTGCAGCCGGCCATCGGCACCTTCCAGAATGTCCAGCGCCAGCTCGACCTGGGCCGACTGGCCGCCCCATTCCATGGGGGTGACGCTCAGTCCGGGCAGCCGGGCCAGCGCCGCATCGTCATGGTGCACATGGTTGAACATCACCTGGAACAACGTACCCTGCCCGGGACGCAGCGCCTGGACAAGTTGCTCGTAAGGCAGGTCCTGGTGCGACTGCGCGCCCGCCACGGCCGAGCGCACCTGTTCCACCAGATGGCGCAGGCTGCTGCCACCGCCCACCTGCGTGCCGATGACCACGGTGTTGACGAACATGCCCACCATTGCTTGGGTCTGCGCATGGTCGCGCCCGGCCATGGGCACGCCCACCCGTATGTGTTGCAGCCCCGTATGGCGGTACAGCAGCGCCTGGAAGGCGGCCAGCAGGAGTGTGAAGACGGTGCACCCCTCCTCGCAGGCCCTTTCGCGCAGGCCCCGGACCAGGTTATCGGGCACGCAAGCAAGATGGCGGGCCGCCTCATAGGATGGCCGGGCCTGCCGGGGATGGTCCGCAGGCAGTTCGACCAGGGGTGAATCGTTCCCCAGCGTGTCACGCCAATAGGCCAGTTGGCGCTCCGACTCTCCAGCGTCCAGCCAGGACTTCTGCCACAGCGCATGGTCCGCATACTGAAGGGCGGCGCTCTCCAGCGCCTGCACGGCGCCTGTGGCACGGGCCCGGTACTGGTCCACCAGGGCATTGACGATCAATTGCAACGACCAGGCATCGGAGACGATGTGGTGCATGACGATGGCCAGCACATGCACATCGTCGGCCAGCCTGAACAGGCGCACGCGCAGCAGCGGCCCGGTGCCGAGATCGAAGGGCTGGCGGGCCAGCTGCGCGCAGCGCGCCTCCAGCAAGGCCTGCTGGCGGGCGGGTGCCGCCTCGCCAAGGTTCTCCTGCACGAAGTCCGGCTCGGCCTGTGCCAGCACGCGCTGGTAGGGAAGGCCCTGCCCGTCCACGTCGAACACCGTGCGCAGCGACTCGTGCGCGCCGATCAGTGCCTGGAAACTCTCGCGCAGCGCAGCGGCGTCGAGCGCACCGCACAGCTTCAGCGCCGTGCCGATGTGGTAGGCCGAACTGGCCGGCTCCATGCGCCAGAGCAGCCACTGGCCCAGTTGCGCATAGGACAGGGGAAGGCCGTCCTGCGCCGATGCCTGGGTACGCGGCGGAATCGGCAATTGCCGCATGTCCACGCCGCTTTCTCGCATCTTGCGATAGACCAGGCGCTGCTGCTCGGGCGGCAGCAGGGCGAATTTGCGCGCAATGCTGTCGAACTGGTTCTGTGTCATGGTGCGATTTCCAAACCGTCTATGAAGGATTCCAGCGCTGCCAGCGGCAGGCTTTCGGACCGGACCTGCTGCTCCCTCAGGCCTTGGGCCATCTGGGACAGCACCGGATGGCGCAGCGCGTAGGCCAGGCCCAGGTCCGTGCCCATCTCGGTGCGCACACGCGCCAGCATCTGCACCAGCAGCAGCGAATGCCCGCCCAGCTCGAAGAAGCTGTCATGGCGTCCCACGCGCTCCACGCCCAGCACCTCGGCCCAGATGCGCGCCAGCGCCTCTTCCAGTTCGCCCTGCGGCGCCTCGTATTCCTGTGCCCCCGCCGTCTCCGACTCGGGCAGCGCCTTGCGGTCCACCTTGCCATTGGCCGTCAACGGCAGCGCATCGAGCACCACGATGGCCGAAGGCACCATGTAGTCTGGCAGCCCCTGACCCAGCCGCTCCTTGAGCAGCCCGTCTTCGACTTCCTCGTTCAGCGAGACATAGGCCACCAGCCGCGCCCCGCCCGACCCCTGGCTGGCCAGCACGACGGCCTCACGCACCTCCGGCTGGGCCAGCAGCTGGGCCTGCACTTCGCCCAGCTCGATGCGGAAGCCCCGGATCTTCACCTGCTGGTCGGCACGGCCCAGGTATTCGAGCTCGCCCTGCGCGTTCCAGCGCACCAGGTCGCCCGTGCGGTACAGCCTGCTGCCATCGTCCGTGAAGGGGTTGGCGATGAAGCGCTCCGCGCTCAGGCCTTGCCGGTTCAGGTAGCCACGCGCCAGGCCCGCGCCCGCAACGAACAGCTCGCCCGCCACGCCTTGCGGCAGCAGGTTCAGACTGCCGTCCAGCACGTACAGGCCCAGGTCGGGAATCGCCACTCCGACGGGGCTGCGTCCTCCTTGAAGGTCAGTCTTGGTGATCTCCCGGTACGTCACATGCACCGTGGTCTCGGTGATGCCGTACATGTTGATGAGTCGGGGGCTTTCGTCCCCGAAGCGATCGAACCACGGCCTCAGGCTTTCGGGCTCCAGCGCCTCGCCGCCGAAGACCACATGGCGCAGCGCCAGGCCAGCGCCGCCCTGCTCGTTCACATCTTCCTGTTCAACCGCATACATCAGTTGCCCAAAGGCCGAAGGTGTTTGATTGAGAACCGTTACGCGCTCCGCACGCAGCAAAGCCAGGAAGTCCTGGGGCGAGCGGCTAACCCAGTACGGCACCACCACCAACCGGCCGCCCGTGCACAGCGCGCCAAAGATCTCCCAGACCGAGAAGTCGAAGGCGTAGGAATGGAACAGGGTCCAGACATCGTCAGGCCCAAAGCCGAACCAGGCATCGGTGGCGTCCAGCAGCCGCGCCACGTTGCGGTGGCTCAGCTGCGCGCCCTTAGGGCGGCCCGTGGAGCCCGAGGTGTAGATCACATAGGCCAGGCTGTCCGGGTTCACTTCAACCTGCGGATCGGTACCGGGTTCTCCCGACAGGTCCAGCGTGTCGATCTCCAGCACCTGCAAGGCGACAGCGCCGGGAATGCGCTCGCGCACCGCAGCCTGCGTCAGCACCAGGGCAATGCCACTGTCCTCGACCATGTGCGCCAGACGATCGGCAGGGTAGTCCGGGTCCAGCGGCACATAGGCGCCCCCGGCCTTGAGGATGGCCAGCAGGCCGACCACCATCTCCACCGAGCGCTGCATGGCAATGCCCACGCGCGTCTCCGGGCGCACGCCCAGGGCGATCAGGCGGTGGGCCAGGCGGTTGGCCCGGGCGTTGAGTTCGGCGTAGCTCAGGGAGTACGGGCCAAAAGCCAGTGCCGGCCTTGCGAGGTGAAGATGGGCCTGGGCCGCGAAGCGCTGGTGCAGCGGTTGGGCCGGAGCCAGGCATGGCTGCGGCCTGCCGCGTTGGGCCAGCGTTGCGGTTTCGGCCGGCTCGGCGGGCACCACTTGACCCACGCGACGGCCAGAGGACGCGGCCAGTTGCAGCAGCAGATACAGCAGGCGGTCCGACAACTGCCGGACCTGCGCTTCGCTGAACTGCGCGCACGCATAGTCCAGCCCTAGGCGCAGGCTGTCACTTTGGTGCACGACCACGGTCATGGCGTAGTGGGTCTGCTCGCTGCTGCGCACGCTTTCCAGCACGACGCCTGCGCCACCAGCCTGTGACAGCGCCTCGCCCAGCGGATAGTTTTCGAAGACGACGATGCTGTCGAACAAGCCTTCGGCACCAGCGCCTGCCCATTGCTGTATCTCGTACAGCGGCGTGTGCTCATGCTCGCGCGCGGCCACACCGTTGGCCTGCAGGGCACGCAGCCAGTCGCCCACCTCGCGGCCCGCATCGACACAGACCACCGTTGGCAAGGTGTTGATGAACAGCCCCAGCGTCCGCTCGGCGCCATCGAGTTCGGCAGGCCGGCCCGCCACCGTCGAGCCGAAAACCACGGCTGGCTGGCCCGTGCAGGCCGACAGCAGCAGGCTCCATGCCGCCTGCACCAGCGTGGACAGCGTCACGCGCTCTTCGCGCGCAAAGCGCATCAGCGCCTGCGTGGCCGGCCGGTCCAGCGCCACGTCCAGCGTGGCATGGCCCGTTGCGATCGATGCTCCCCGCCTGTCGTGAGCTCCCATGGCCGGCGCCAGGCGCGTGGGAGCCGGCAGCGCCGCAAGCTGTTCACGCCACCAGGCCTGACCCGCCTGCGGATCGCATCTACCCAGCCAGGCAATGAAGTCGCGGTAGCGCCGCGCAGGAGCTGCGGGCCGGTCGCCCGCGTAATGCTGCAGAACTTCGGACAGCAGTTGCGAGCTGCTCCAACCGTCGAGCAGAAGATGGTGGCGGGTCCAGATCAGCCTGTGCCTCTGAGCGGACAGTCGCACGAGCGCGAGACGCATCAGCGGCGGCTGCGCGAGGTCGAAGCCGCGCTCGCGCTCGCTCGAAGCAAGCGCCGCGGCGGCCTGCGCGGCATCGGATTGGCCGCTGCAGTCATGTTCGGTCCAGGGCAGGTCTGCTCGGCGTGCCACCCACTGCAGCAGGCCTTGCCCGTCGAGAAAGCCGGTGCGCAGTATTTCGTGCCGGTCGCTGGCCGACTGCCAGGCCTCGCGCAGGCGCGCAGGGTCTACCCGGTCCATGTCCATCTGCAGCTGGTTTACATAGACCGTCTCCTGCGTATCGGACAGGCTGTGGAACATCAGGCCGGCCTGGGTGGGTGTCAGCGGATAAAGATCCTCCAGGCTGTCCAGCGGCAAAGCCAGCGCATCCAGCCGCTGCTGCGAGACCCCGGCCAGCGGGAAATCGCTGGGCGTCACGCCGCGCCCGCCGTCCACGCAGTGCGCGATCAGCGCCTGCAGCTCGCCCAGGAAGCTATCGGCCAGACCCTGCACCGTCGCCCCATCGTGCACGGCTGCGCTGTAGTGCCACTGCAGCACCAGCTCGCCGCGCTGTATGCAGGCCACCACTTCCAGCCAGGCGCGCCGCGACGACTGCGGTGCGCGCTGGCCGGTCACCGGCTCACGCGCCAGCCGCCAGCCCAGGCCACCGTCCAGCGCCTGGTCCAGCTGGCCCAGGTAGTTGAAGGTGAGCTGCGGCTGCAGCTTCGGCAGCTGCGTTCCTTGGGGGGCCAGATGGCGCAGCAGCCCGTAGCCCAGGCCCTTGCCGGGAACGGCGCGCAGCTGCTCCTTGATGGCCTTGAGGCTCGCGCCCGGCTCGGCGTCGGCACCCGGTCGCAGGCAGACCGGGTACAGCGTGGTGAACCAGCCCACGCTGCGGGCCAGGTCCATGTCCTCGCTCCAGGGCTCGCGCCCATGGCCTTCGAGTTCGACCAGCACGCTGTCGCGCCCGCCCCAGGCGCACAGCGTGCGTGCCAGAGCCGTCAGCAGCACGTCGTTGATCTGGGTGCGGTAGGCCGGCGGCACTTCGCTGAGCAATTGTTCGGTCAGGTCCTCGCCCAGCCTGCACTCCACCGTGACCGTGTCCGCGACGGTGTTGCTGCCTGCGGCGTGGCCGGGCAGCGGCGCGCCGGCCTGCGCCAGCGTCTCGGTCCAATGGGCGAGTTCGGCCTGCATTGCGGACTGTGCGGCGCGCGACTGCAGCGCTTGCGTCCATTCCCGCAAGGCGCTGGTGCGCGGGCCGAGATCGACAGCCTGGGCCTTGCCCAGCTGCGCATAGGCGGTCTGCAGGTCCTCGACCAGGATGCGCCAGGAGACGGCATCCACCACCAGATGGTGGGCGATCAGCAGCAGCCGGCCCGAGCGCGTGCCGCCCAGATCCAGCCACACGGCCTTGAATGGCCGCTCCAGGCTCAGCGTCGTCTGCAGCGCTGCGGCGGCGCGCGCAATGGCCGCGCCCGCGTCACGCTCGGCCGACAGGTCCTGGGTTTCGAACGGCGCCTGCGCGGGGGCGGCACCCACGCACTGCGTCCAGCGCCCGTTCTTGCAGGCGAAGCGCAGGCGCAGCGCCTCATGCTGGGTGACCACGGCATCGACCGCCGTGCGCAGGCGCGCCAGGTCCGGCACCTCGCCCAAAGTCAGCAGCACAGACTGGTTCCAGTGGTGGGGCTGCGCAAAGGCCTGTTCGAAGAACCAGTGCTGCACAGGCGTCAGGCCAAATGCTGCACCGGCTTCAGCGGCCGGGGCTGCCGGGGCGGTGGGCGCAGCTGGTGCGGCCGCCACGGCACCGCCCGTGGCTGCGGCCAGCGCGGCAATGGTCTGCTGCTCCATGAGCTGCCTGGGCGTGAGCTTGAGGCCGCGCTTGCGTGCGCGCGCCACGATCTGCAGCGCCAGGATGGAGTCGCCCCCCAGGCTGAAGAAGTTGTCATGGCGGCCGGGCGCCTCGGTGCGCAGCACCTGCGCCCAGATCTCGGCCAGCAGCTGCTCGGTGGCTCCCTGGGGCGCCTGGCCCCCGTCGGTGGCAGCCGTTGCCGCCTGCGGCACAGGAGCTGGCAGCGCGCGGCGGTCAAGCTTGCCGTTGGCCGTCAACGGCATGGCAGGCAGATCGACAAAGTGCGCTGGCAGCATGTAGTCGGCCAGCCGGGCGCCCAGCGCTGCACGCAGGCCGTCATGGTCGCCCGGCTGGTCCGGTTCGCGCACCAGATAGGCGCACAGCCGCAGCTGGCCGTCTTCGCTGGCCAGAGCCAGCACCTCGGCCTCGCGCACGGAAGGCTGCTCGCGCAGCGCCTGGGCAACTTCGCCGGGCTCCACACGGAAGCCACGGATCTTGACCTGGCCGTCGAGACGGCCCAGGAATTCGAGGCTGCCGTCGGCACGCTGACGCACCTGGTCGCCCGTGCGGTACAGGCGCAGGCCGGGCTCGAAGGGGCTGGCCACAAAGCGTTCCGCGCTGAGCGCAGGCCGGCCCTGGTAGCCGCGCGCCAGACCCGCTCCGCCAATGAACAACTCGCCCGGCAGGCCCGCGGGCACGGCCTGCAGCGCCGCATCCAGCACATGGGCCACGGTGCCGCCCAGCGGCACGCCCATGGGCAGGCTGGCGGCTGCACGGTCGGCCTGGTCTGCGGACTGGGTCAGCGTGCCCACCGTGGTCTCGGTGGGGCCGTAGTGGTTGAGCACGCGGCAAGCGGGCTGCAGCGCGGTGATGCGCTCCAGCAGCGCCCAGCCCGTCGCCTCGCCCCCCAGCACCAGGCAATGGCGTGGCAGAACCTGCGCGGGCCCGGCAGCGTTCAGCAGGGCCTGCAGATGGCTGGGCACGATCTTGAGCACATCGACCTGGTGCGTGTGCATGTAGTCCGCAAAGGCATCGGGATCGAAGGCGCGCTCGGGGGCCATCAGGTGCAGCAGGCGCCCAGAGCACAGCGCGCCGAACAGCACCGTATGCCCCAGGTCGGCGGCCACGGTGGACACCATGGCCATGCTGGAGGCGCTGGCCGGCAGGTCCAGCCGGGCCAGCACGCCCTGCACATAGTTGGCCAGCGCGCCGTGGCTGATCACCACGCCCTTGGGCTGGCCCGTGGAGCCCGAGGTGTAGATGAGGTAGGCGGCCTGATCGCGGTGGAGCGTGACGGGCTCCAGCGTGGTGGCTTCAGGCTCCATGTCGTCGGAAAGTGCCAGCGGCCAGACAGGAATCGCCGGCTGCCACGCCACGGGCTGCGCCGCCAGCAGCAGGCGTGCACCGCAGTCGTGCAGCTGGTAGGCCAGGCGCTCGGCCGGCAGCTCGGGGTCCAGCGGCACATGAACGCAGCCGGCCTTGAGCACGGCCAGCATGCCCAGCACCAGCTCGGGCGAACGTGGCGCCAGCACGCCGATGCGGGTTTCCTGTCCCAGGCCCTGCGCGCGCAGCTGCGCGGCCAGGCGGTTGGCCGCGCGGTCCAGCTGCACGAAGGATGCGGTGCGCGCTTCGGCGCGCAGCGCCATGCCCAGGCCCTGGCGTTCAACAGCGGCATTCCACAGCGCAAGCACGGTTGCGGCCTGGGGAGCCTCGCCGCCGTCAGCCACGTCAACCGGGTCGGCCAGCGCAATGGCCGCCAGCGCTGCATCGGGCGCAGCCACCACCTGCTGCGCGCAGCGGGTCAGGCTGTCCGCGAAGACGGCGATGCGCTGCGCATCGAACAGGCCCGTGTCGTGGATGAACACGCATTCGATGCCCTCGGCCCGGTCGGTGAAGTCCAGGCTCAGGTCGAAATGCGCCTGGCCTGCCGTCAGTGTCTGCATGCGCACGCGCAGGCCGGCAGCGCTGCGCTCGCGCTCCATGGCGTCCTGCTGCGTGCACTTGACCTGGAACAGCGGATGCACGCCCGGCAGGCGCTCGGGCGCCAGCGCCTCGACCAGCATGTCGAACGGCAGGTCGGCATGCTGCTGCGCATCCAGCACGGCCTGGCGCACCTGTTCAAGCAGTTCGCCAAAGCCCATCTGCGGTGCGGCATCGACCTGCAGCACCTGCAGGTTGAGCAGATAGCCGATCAGCCCATGCGTCTCGGTCTTGCCCCGGTTGGCAATGGGCGTGCCCACGCGGATGCGGCGCTGGCCGCTCAGGCGGTACAGCAACAGGTCCAGCAAGGCCGTCATGGCCATGAACAGCGAGGCGCCGCGCGCCCGCGCCAGCGCGCGCACCGCATCGGACAGCTCGGCGGGCCAGACAAAGCGGTGCCGGCCCTCGGCCGCGCCGGTCACGGCGCCGCGCGCATGGCTCAGGGGCAGCTCCAGCGGCGCGTGTTCCTGCCCCAGGCGTTCGCGCCAGTAGCGCAGCTGGCGCTCGCGCTCGCCGCCGTCCAGGCGCTGGCGCTCCCAGGCCGCGTAGTCGGCGAACTGGATGGGCATGGGTGCCAGTGCGGGGGGCTGCGCGCGCAAGCGGGCCTCGTAGCAGTGCAGCAGCTCGTCGACCAGGATGCGCAGCGACCAGCCGTCCGCCGCGATATGGTGCAGCGACAGCGCCAGCACATGGCGCTGCGCGTCCAGGCGGTACAGGCAGGCGCGCAGCGGCGCCTGGCGGTCAAGGGCGAAAGGCGTCTGCGCGAAGCCGGCCAATGCGTCTTCCAGCGCAGCCTGCGTTGGCATATCGACCACAGGCATTTGCAGCGACGTGGCCCCGTCCGGTTGCACCGCCTGCACCGCCTGGCCATCGTCGCCGGCCGTGATCCGCGTGCGCAGGATGTCGTGCCGCACCACCAGATCGTCCAGCGCCGCAGCCATCGCCCCCGCGTCCAGCGGGCCTTCCATGTCCAGGCTGCCGGCCAGGTTGTAGGCCGGGCTGTCGGGCGCCAGCTGCCAGGTCAGCCAGAGGCTGCGCTGGGCATGGGACAGCAGGGCCGGGCTGGCCGGATCGCGGCGTGGAATGTCCTGGCCAGCGCGCACGGCCGGGCTGCCGCCGCCGCGCAGGCGGGCATCGAGCTGGGCACGCTGCTCGGGGCTGAGCCGGGCGCGCAGGGACTGAATATCTTGCGGTGCTGTCATGGCGATCTTCACGAATAAATCGGCGATGCGGTGGTCGGGGCGGGCTCGGCTTCGGCGTCCAGCGCCTGGATTTCCTCGATCAACCGGGTTTCAACGAGTTCGGCCAGGCGCCGCACCGTGGGCGTGCGCAGCAAGGCCGCAGGATGGATTTCGACGCCATAGGCCTGGCGCACGCGCGCCAGCAGCTGTATGGCCATGAGCGAGTCGCCGCCGAGTTCGAAAAGGTTGTCCTCGGCGCCCACGGGAGCCACGCCCAGGAAGCCGCTCCAGAGCGCGGCCAGACCGGTCTCCAGGTCGCCCTCGGGCGCCACGAAGCCGGCCATGCCACCGGGCCGCGCCTGGGTGGGCGCAGGCCCCGCCGTCGCTGCCGTTGTCGCTGCTGCAGGCAGGGCCTGGTCCAGCAACTCGGCGAGGTCCGCATGGCGACGCGTTTCCAGATCGGTGGTGGACACGCAGACATGGGGCTGCACAGGGCCGGCCAGGATGCGCTCGAACAGATGCACGCCCTGCTCCGGTGCGATGCCCACACCTTCGGGCATGGACGTGCCTGCCGCCATGCCCACGCCGCGCCACCCGTCCCAGCCCACGGAAATCAGCGGCCAGCCGGCCGTGCGGCCATGGGCCACGGCCAGCGCATCCAGGCAGGCATTGGCGGCCGCATAGTCGATGCGGCCCAGGCCGCCCGCCACGGCGGCCAGGGAAGAGCACAGCAGCATGAAGTCCAGCGGCTGCCCGGCCAGTGCGGCCAGCAAGGCCCGCGTGCCCTGGAGCTTGGGCGCGAGCACCTGCATCACCTCGTGTGCCCGCTTGTCCGCGAGCATGCCGTCGCCGGCCAGGCCGGCGGCGTGGATGACGCCGTGGATGCCGCCATGCATTCCGCCGAACGCGCGCTGCGCCTGTTCCAACGCGGTGCGCAGCTGGGCTTCGCTGCCCACATCGGCCTGCACCAGGCACAGCTGGGCGCCCAGCCGTTCCAGCTCCAGCAACTGCTGCAGCCGGGCACGCAGCGCAGGTTCCGTCTGCGCATCCTGCGCCAGTGCCTGCCACTGACCCCGTTCAGGCAGCGCCGAGCGGCCCAGCAGCACCAGCCGGGCCTGCCAGTGCTCGGCCAGGTGCCGGGCCAGCGCCAGCCCCATGCCGCCCAGGCCGCCCGTGATCAGATAGCAGCCGCCACGGCGCAGGCGCGGCGCGGTGGCTGGCGCAGCTGGCGTGACGGCGGGTGCCGTCTGCCCCGCAATGCGCTCGTAGCGCCGGGTCCAGCGGTGCGGGCCGCGCAAGGCCACGCAGGCCGGTGCGGGCTCGCTGAACTCGGCCAGGATGCGCTGCGCCAGCGCTGCCATCCCTTGGGCATGCCCGCTCTGCACAGGCAGCACATCGACGATGCGGCAGGCCATGCCCGGCAGCTCCTGGGGAATCACGAGGCAGGGGCCATGGAGCATGGCCTTGGCGGGCTGCAGGGATTCGGTCCCTGTCACGTCCTCCAGCCCATCCGTGACCAGCAGCATCTGCTGCCGGCCAGCAGCGCCCACAGCGGATGCGGCAGGCACGGCCTCCAGCGCCTGGGCCAGGGCCAGCGGGCCGAGCAGGCAGCGCTCAGCCGCCTGTGCGTCATCCAGCGTGCCCAGGCTCCACAGATCGCAGATGCAGGCCACCGGGCCGATCTCGGCCGCTATCTGCCCCAGGGCGCGCGTCCAGTCGCTGCGCTCGGTCATGCGCAGCGCATGGCGGGCAGGCCCCAGGCGTTCATGGAGCGGACCGGGTTCGATGCGGACCACGGGCGCGGGCTGGGTGTCGGACCAGGCCTGCGCCAGGGATTCGGCCAGTGTCGATCCGGCCTCGGCCAGCAGCAGCATGCAGCCGCCGGCGGGTACCGCGGCGGCCCGTACAACGAGCGCTGAGCGTTGCCAGACAGGGGCATACAGCCAGCCCCGGGGATCGGTGCCGTGCAGACCACCGGGAGCAGCAGGAGCGGCCTCAGAGGCCGGCACCGTGGCGGCAACCCAGTGCGATTCGCGCTCGAACGGATAGCCGGGCAAGGGCACGCGGCGCGCGCCCTGTGCGCTGTTCAGCAGCGGTGCCTTGGCCGCGTCAACGCCCGCCGCCCAAAGCTGGGCCAGGCAGCGCGCGGGCTGGTCGGCCTGAAGTTCTTCGCGGTTGGCGGCTGCCTGCGAGGCCAGCACGGTGCGTGCGCCAGCCTTGGGATGGCGCCGGGCCAGGCCGCTGAGGCCTTGGCCCGGGCCCACTTCCAGCAGGATGCGGTCGCTTTGGTCCAGCAGCGTGTCCAGGCCCTGCGCAAAGCGCACCGTGCCGCGCAGATGCTGCAGCCAGTAGCGGGGGTCCTGGGCCTCTTCGTCGCGGATCCAGCAGCCGCTGAGGTTGGAGATGAAGGCCATGGCAGGTCGGTTGAACCGCACGCTGGCCAGCTGGTGCGCAAAGGCGTCGAGCACGGGATCGAGCAGCGCGGAATGAAAGGCGTGCGACACCTGCAATCTGCGCAGCAGCACGCCCGTGCCGGCCAGGGCCTGCTCGGCGGCCGCAATGGCGTCGGGCCGGCCCGAGAGCACGCACAGATCGGCCGCATTGACGGCGGCCAGATCGCAGCCCCGGCACAGCCAGTCCTGCAGCGCGGCCTCAGGCAGGCCCACGGCCAGCATGGCGCCGGGCTCGGTGGCCTGCATGATGCGGCCGCGCGCGACCACCAGGTCCAGCGCATCGTCGAGCGAGAAGACCCCGGCGATGCAGGCCGCCACATACTCGCCGATGCTGTGGCCCAGCATGGCCTCGGGCTGCAGGCCCCAGGACATCCACAGCCGCGCCATGGCGTACTCGACGATGAACAGCGCAGGCTGCGTGGCCTCGGTGCGCGCCAGCGCCTGCGCGGCCTGGGCATCGTCGGCCTGCGCCAGCAGCCAGGGCCGCAGGTCCATGCCGGTCTGCGTCCTCACCCTCTCGCAGCAGCGGTCCACGATGTCGCGGAACACCGGCTCCTGCGCATGCAGGCTGCGTGCCATGCCCGCGTGCTGGGCGCCCTGCCCCGGGAACAGAAAGGCCAGGCCGGGCTGGGGCGAGAGCACGCTGCCCGTGAAATGCACCAGGGGCGCCGGATGGTCCAGCGCCTCGATGGCCTGGGTCACTCCATGGGCCAGCACGGCCAGCCGATGCGCATGGCGCTTGCGGCCCACACGCAGGGTGTGGGCCACATCGGCCAGGGCCATGCCCGGGTGCTGCTCCAGATGTCTGGCCAGCTGGCTGGCCGAGGCCTGCAACGCCTGCGGCGTACGCGCCGACAGCAGCAGCAATTGGGGCGTACGCCCTGCGCTTTCCGATGGATCGGCAGGGAGCGTGGCCGGAGCCTCCTCCAGCACCATGTGCGCATTGGTGCCGCCCATGCCGAAGGAGCTCACGCCGGCACGCCGGGGCAGCGGGCCGGCAGGCCAGTCCTGCGCCGCGGTCTGGACGCGGAAGGGGCTGGCAGCGAAGTCCACGCGCGGGTTGGGCGTGGAGAAGTTCAGGCTGGGCGGCAGGGTGCGGTGGCGCAGCGCCATCACGGCCTTGATCAGGCCGGTCACTCCGGCAGCGGCGTCCAGGTGGCCCACGTTGGTCTTGACCGATCCCAGGGCGCAGTGACCGGGCGCACGCCCCGTCAGTCCCCCAGCCCCGCCAAAGGCCTGGGTCAGCGCCGCGATCTCGATGGGATCGCCCAGCGTGGTGCCCGTGCCATGGGCCTCGACATACCCCACTGAGGCGGGATCGACGCCGGCCATGGCCTGGGCGGCGCGTATGGCCTCGGCCTGGCCGTCCACGCTGGGCGCGTTGTAGCCGATCTTGCGCGCGCCATCGTTGTTCACGGCGCTGCCCCGGATCACGGCATGGACGGTGTCGCCATCGCGCAGCGCCTCGTCCAGGCGCTTGAGCACGACCACGCCCGCGCCGCTGCCCAGCATGGTGCCGTCGGCGCGCGCATCGAAGGCGCGGCAATGGCCGTCCGAGGACAGAATGGCGCCCGGCTGGTGCAGATAGCCCGCGCCCTGCAGCAGGTTGAGCCACACCCCGCCGGCCAGGGCCATGTCGCACTCCATGCCCAGCAAGGACTGGCAGGCCATGTGCACGGCCACCAGCGAGGTGGAGCAGGCCGTCTGCACGGTCACGGCCGGGCCGCGCAGGTTGAGCTTGTAGGCCACGCGCGTGCACAGGGCGTCGGCCGCGTTGCCGTTGAGCAGGGCGATCAGCTCGGCGATGCCGCCGCTCCACTGGGCCCGTCCCAGCAGATGGCGCATGAGGTAGAGATTGGCGCCCGCACCCGCGAACACGCCGGCCGCCGCGTCCAGCCGCTCGGCGTCATAGCCCGCATGCTCCAGCGCCTGCCAGGCGCATTCGAGGAAGACGCGCTGCTGGGGATCGATCTGGCCGGCCTCGCGCGGCGTGTAGCCGAAAAAGCCGGCATCGAACCAGTCCAGGCCTTCCAGCACCACGCCGGACTTCACGCAGACGGCATCGTCCAGCAGGGCCTGTTCCGTGCCCCGGGCTCGCAGGGCCTCGTCGCTGAAGACCGTCACGGATTCACGGCCTTCGCGGATGTTGCGCCACAGCGCGTCCACGCTGTCCGCGCCCGGGAAGCGCCCGCCCATGCCGATGATGGCGATCTCCACGCCGCTGTAGCCCGCATCCTGAGCACGCATCAGTTCACCTCCTCGGTCAGACCACGGCGGCCCAGCAGCGCGGCGCGGCGGCGCTGGGCGCGTGCGTCGGCCTGCTGGTCCTGCAACTCCTGCTGGTCCTTCAGCCCTTCCTGGGCCGCCCCCGCGCCGCGCTGCGCCTCGATGCGGCGGGCCAGCGTGGACACGGTCGGGTGCTGGAACATGTCGATCACAGAAAGCCCGCTGCCCAGCGCATCCTCGATCCGCCGGTGCGCGCGTATCAGCAGCAGCGAATGCCCGCCCAGGTCGAAGAAGCTTTCGTTGGCGCCTATGCGTTCGAGCTGCAGCAGCTCGCGCCAGATGGCGGCAATGGTCTCGGCCACACCGCCTTCGGGCGCCTCGAACGGCTGCGCGCTCTCGCCCGATGCAGGCAGGGGCGCGGGCGCCGGCAGCGCCTTGCGGTCCACCTTGCCGTTGCTGTTGAGCGGCAGCGCGTCCAGGCGCACAAAGAGGGAGGGCACCATGTAGTCGGGCAGGCTGCGGCCCAGCTGCGCCTTGAGTGCAGCCAGGTCCTGCAGCGCGGCACCTTCACCGGCCAGGTAGGCCACCAGCCGGCTGCCGCCTTCGGCAGAGTCTGCGACCACCACCGCCTCGCGCAGGCCTGGCATGGCCAGCAGGGCGGCCTCGATCTCGCCCAGTTCCACGCGGAAGCCACGGATCTTGACCTGGTGGTCCAGCCGGCCCAGGTACTCGATCTCGCCGTGCTCGTTCCAGCGCACCAGGTCGCCCGTGCGGTAGGCACGCTCGCCGGCCAGCGCCGAAGGGCTGGCCACAAAGCGCTCGGCCGTGAGCGCGGGCCGGCCCCAGTAGCCGCGCGCCAGCGCCAGGCCGCCCAGCAGCAGCTCGCCGGCCACGCCGCGCGGCACGGGCTGCAGGCCAGCGTCGACGATATGCACCTGCACGTTGCCCAGCGGCCGCCCGATGGGCACGGCCTGCGGTCCGGGCTCGCGGCAGTCGTGGTAGGTGACCTCGATGGCGGCTTCGGTCGGCCCGTAGAGGTTGAGCAGGCGCGCGCCCGGCAACAGGGCCAATGCGCGGTCGCGCAGCTCGGCCGGCAGGGCCTCGCCGCTGCAGACGATGTGCTTCAGCCCGGTGCAGGACGGAGCATGGCCGCTGGACAGAAAGGCCTGCAGCATGGACGGCACGAAGTGGATGCAGCTGACGGCGTGGCGTTCGACCAGGGCCGCGATGCGCGCAGGATCGCGGTGCTCCCCGGGCCCAGCCAGCGCCAGCCGGGCGCCTGTGGACAGCGGCCAGAAGAACTCCCAGAACGAGATATCGAAGCTGAACGGTGTCTTCTGCAGCACGGTGTCCTGCGCGGCCAGCGGCTGGTGCTGCTGGCCCCAGGCCAGGCGGTTGCACAGCGCGCGGTGGCGATTGCCCGCGCCCTTGGGCCGGCCGGTGGAGCCCGAGGTGTAGATGACGTAGACCAGGTTCTCGCCGTGCAGCGCGACGCCCGGGTCATGGGCCGGCAGGGAGGCCGGATCGATGGCGTCCACCGCCAGGCACAGCGGCTGCAGCGCGAGCGGCAGCCTTGCGACCAGGCCCGACAGCGTCAGCAGCACGCCGATGCCGCTGTCGTCGGCCATATAGCGCAGGCGTTCGGCCGGGTGCTCGGGGTCCATGGGCACATAGGCGCCGCCGGCCTTCAGGATGGCCAGCAGGCAGACCACCATTTCCAGCGAACGCTCCATGGCAATGCCGACCTGGACCTCGGGCCGCACACCGTGCGCGATCAGATGGTGGGCCAGGCGGTTGGCACGCGCATTGAGTTCGCCATAGCTCCAGGAGTCTTCTCCAAAGACCAGGGCCGTGGCCTGCGGGTTGCGGCGCGCCTGCTGCTCGAATGCGGCATGGACCAGCTCGGGGACGGCATGGCCGCTCTGCCCAGACTGCCAGGCCACCAGCTCGGCACGTTCTTCCTCCGACAGCAGATCCACCTCGCCCACAGTCGCCTCGGGGTGATGGGCCAGGGCCTCGAGCATGCGCAGATAGTGCTGGCCCAGGCGCTCCATGGTGGCGGGCAGGAAAAGCTCGGCCGCATAGTCCATGCCCACGCGCACGGCGCCGCCTGCGCGTTCACGCACTTCCAGCGACAGCTCGAACTGCGCCGTGCCTCCGGGCACGGAAGCCGCTTCGGCCATGCAGCCCGTCATGCGCTCGAAGCCGCGCAAGTCCTCATGCACATGGTTGAACATCAGCTGGAACAGCGGTGGATGCGCCAGGCTGCGCTGGGGCTGCAGGTCTTCCACCAGTTGCTCGAAAGGCAGGTCCTGGTGCTCCTGGGCCTGCAGCGTGGCGCGCCTGGCCGCATTGAGCACCTGGGCTAGCGGGGTGCGGCCATCGACCTCGGCCTGCAGCACCAGGGTGTTGACGAAGAACCCGATCAGGCCCTGCGTGCCCGCATGCTGGCGGCCCGCCACGGGCACGCCCAGGCGCTGCACCTGCTGGCCCGTATGGCGGTGCAGCACGGCCTGCCAGCCTGCCAGCAGCACCATGAACAGGCTGGCGCCGGCTTCGGCGGCACGCGCGCGCAACGCGTCCACCAGCGGCGCAGGCAGCGCGAAGCCATGCCGGGCAGCCGAGTAGCGGGCCACGGCTGCGCGCGGCCGGTCGCTGGGCAAGGCCAGCACGGGATGCTCGCTGCCCAGTTGCCCGCGCCAGTAGGCCAGTTGCCGCTCGCGCACGCCGCCATCCAGCCAGGCCGCATGCCAGGCTGCGTAGTCGGCGTATTGCAATGCGGGGGCAGCGGGCTCGGCGGCCGCCGCCGCATCACCCAGATGGAGGTATTGCTGCGCAAGCTCGTCCAGCAGGTTCTGCAGGGATACGCCGTCGCACACGATGTGGTGCATGACCAGCACCAGACGGTGGTCATCCGGCCCAAGCCGCATCAGCAGCGCACGCAGCAGCGGGCCCTTGCCCAGGTCGAAGGGCCTGGCGTGCAGGCGGCGTGCCTCTTCATGGGCACGCTGCGGCTCTTGGTCCAGGTCCAGCCATTGGAACTCCAGGCCGCCGCTATCCAGCACATGCTGCCGGGCCGACCCGTCGGCGGCAGGCAGGAACACGGTGCGCAGCGCATCGTGGCGTGCCACCAGGCGCTCCAGGGCCGTGTGCAGCCGTTGCGCATCCAGCGTGCCGCCCAGCCGCAGCTCCACCGCCACGTGGTAGGCCGTGCCCGCAGGATCCAGGTGCCAGAGAAACCACTGCCGCTGCTGGGCGTGGGACAGGGGCTGGCTTGCACCGGGGCCGCGCGCCACAGGGCCAGGACGAGGGATGCCAGTTCCGGGTCCTGCCGCCTGCAGTTCGCGCAATGCAGCCGCGCACGCCGAAAGCCGGGGCCGGTCAAAGAGCAGGCCTGGCGCAAAGTCCACGCCCCACTGCTGCGACACGCGTGCAGCCAGTTGCACGGCCGAGAGGGAGTTGCCGCCCAGCAGGAAGAACTGCGGATCGCCCGCAGGCAGCTCGGCACGGCGCAGCACTTCGCACCAGAGCATGGCCAGCGCAGTCTCGGTCGCATCGCGCAGTGGGACGGCTGGGTCTGCACCGTCATTTGCCACAGAGTCCGCCGTTGCGTCCACAAAGGCGCCGTTCTCCCAGACCGCATAGGCCTCCAGGCTGCGCTGCGCCCAGCCCTTCTTGCAGGCCTGGCGCTGGAGCTTGCCGCTCGATGTGCGCGGCAGCGCGCCGGGCTCCAGCAGGACCACGACGGCAGGCGCCTCGCCAAAGGCCGTGGCCACGGCGGCAGCCAGTGCGTCGACCAGCGTCTCCCTCCGCACCAGCTTTTGCAAACCGCGCGAAATCTCGGCGGCCACGCCTATGCCCTCGCCCGACGGCCCTTCCACCGCAAACGCGGCCACGCGTCCCTTGCGCACGGCTTCGACTTCGGCCTCGACCACGCGCTCGATGTCCTGCGGGTAGAGGTTGTGCCCGCGCACGATGATCAGGTCCTTGATGCGGCCCGCCACATGGACCTGCCCAGCATGCACGAAGCCCAGGTCGCCCGTGCGCAGCCAGCGCCGGCCTGCATGCTCGACAAAGGCCTGCTGCGTTTGCTGCGGCTTGCCCCAGTAGCCCTGGCTGATGCTGGGGCCGTGCGCCCAGATCTCGCCCACGCGCCCGGGCTCCAGCACCTGCAGGCTGTGCGGATCGACGATGGCCACGGCATGGCCGGGAACGGCGGGGCCGCAGCCCACGAGCGGGGTGGTCTGCGAGGCGCCGGAGCTTTCCTCGGCCCGGCCCTGGCCCAGGGCCTCGGTATCGAAGGACGTGATCGTGGCGCCTGCGCCGCAACTGCCGCCGGTGATGAACAGGGTGGCTTCGGCCAGGCCGTAGCAGGCATAGGCCGCGTCGGGCCGCAGGCCGCAGGCGGCAAAGCGCTGCGCGAAGGCCGTGACGGTGTCGGCACGCACGGGTTCGGCACCCGTGTAGGCCAGCCGCCAGCTCGACAGGTCCAGCTGCGCCAGTTGCGACGGCTTGATGCGCTCCAGGCACATGCGGTAGGCGAAGTCGGGGCCGCCGCTGATGGTGGCGCGGTGGCGCGAGATCAGCTCCAGCCAGCGCACGGGGCTTTCCAGAAAGAGGCGCGGCGAGGTCAGCACCAGCGGCAGGCCGCTGTACAGCGGCTGCAGCAGGCCGCCGATCAGGCCCATGTCGTGGTAGAGCGGCGCCCAGGACATGAAGCGGTCGCCCGCGCCGATGTCCATGCGCTGCTGGATGGCGGCCTCGTTGGCGATGAGGTTGCCGTGGCTGACCATCACGCCCTTGGGCGCCGAGGTGGAGCCCGAGGTGTATTGCAGGAAGGCGATGTCGTCGGCAGCCGGCGCATGGGGCCGCCAGGCCTCGGCATCGGCCAGGTCCACCTGGTCGGCGGCCACGGCGGCAATGCCTGCAAAGCGCGCATCGGCACCGGGCAGGGCCTGCATCACTTCGGCCGTGCTGATCACGCAGGCCGCGTCCGCGTCGCCCACGATGCCCAGCAGCCGCTCCAGGTGCTGCACGCGCAGCGATTCCAGCGGCGGCACCGGCACGGCGATCACGCCCGCGTAGAAGCAGGCCAGCATGCTGGCGGCGTAGTGCTCGTCGTTGTCCATCATCACCAGGGCGCGCGCGCCCACGGGGCACAGCTGCTGCAGCCGGGCGGCCAGCGCGCGCACGTGGCGGTCGAACTCGCCATAGCTGTGGCTGCGCTCGACCACGCGGCCGTCCTGCACGGCGGCCACGGTGAGCCAGATGTCGTCGGGCCGCTGCTGCGCCAGCCCCCTCAGATGCTCGACCAGGCTGGCCGGCGCCTGGCCTGCTGCCGCGATTGCACTTTGTCCACTCAGCATGTCAGCTGCCTCCCGGGTTCTCAGAAACGGTCCAGATTGCTGCGCGGCTCGGCCATGGCGACGATGACCTTGCGCGGCCCCTTGAAGGGCGAGCGCGCATGGGCCACGAGCATGTTGTCCAGCATCAGCACGTCGCCCTGCTCCCAGGGGAAGCTGACGGTCTCGGCATCCAGCGCGGCGCGCACCTCGGCGAAGATGTCGTCGCCGATGGTGGAGCCGTCGGCGAAGAAGGTGTTGCGCGGCAGGTTCTCGATGCCGTAGACCTCCTCCAGCACCTCGCGCTCCTCGGGCTCGCGCGCCGAGATGTGGAACAGGTGGGCCTGGTTGAACCAGACCATCTCGCCCGTGACGGGGTGGCTCTCCATGGCCTGGCACAGCTGGCGCGTGCGCAGGCCGTCGTCTTCCTTCCACTCCCAGTCCATGCGCGCATGGCGGCAGAACGCCTCGACCTCGGCGCGGCTTTCGGTGTTGAAGACCTTCTGCCAGGGCACGTCCATCTCGCCGAAGTTGCGCACGTAGAGGATGCCGGGCTCGAACAGCTCGCGAATGCGCGCCGGAATGCGGCGGTAGACCGCACGGCTGTCGGCAATCGGCGTCTCGCCGCCCTCGGGCGAGGCGGTGACGCAGTGGAACCAGATCTTCATGGGCCACTCGCGCGTGTAGGCCTGCTCGTTGTGCAGCGGAATGCTCTGGTGGGCCGGGTATTCGGTGGAGGTGTAGACGCCCGCGCCGCTGGAGGCCTCGACCGCGCTGCGCGGCGTGGAGGCGAATTCGTACTTGAGCAGCGGATGGCCGAAGGCCGAGGCGAAGCGCTGGAAGGTCTCCACATCGGGCACGCCAAAGCCGCGCAGCAGCACGCCGCCCGTGGTCAGCAGGGCTTCGTCGATGTCGCGGCGCAGCGGCGGCAGCGCGGCCAGCAGGTCCTGGCCCGGCTGGGCGGGCGTGATGAGCTGGGGAAGCAGCGAGCCCGCGGGGGCCTTGCGCTCGAAGCGCTGGAGGGTTTCGTTCATGTCGATTCCTTGGTGCGCCACGCAAGAGCTGCCGCGTAGCCCGGCGGCGCTGGCAGCGCCATCGCTTGAAAACCATTCCAGTCGGGGACCGCGCAGGCGATGGCCAGCCGTCCGTCCCCTCCCGGGCTGATGCCTATGGAGCGCAGGTGGTCGGCCACGCCGATGCCGATGGCCTTGAGCACGGCTTCCTTGCCCACCCAGCGCTGGTAGAAGGCCGCCAGCCGATCAGGCGCACGGCGCACGCTGGCGCGTTCCTGGTCGGTGCAGACGGCGTCGAGCATGACCTCGGCATCGAGGTCGGGCTTGTGCTGCTCGATGTCCACGCCCAGGTGCAGCACGCCACCGGGATCGGCCAGCGCGATCAGCGCATGGCCGCCCGAATGCGAGACATTGAAGAGCGGTGCCCGCAGCGGGTCCTCGTCGACAAAGGGCTTGCCGTGGACGCCGACCACCAGCGGCACATCGGCCGGGCAGCAGCCCAGCCTGCGCCCCAGCAGCCGCCGCGTGGCAGCGCGCGTCTGTGCGAAGCGCAGCCGGTCGGCGGCCCGCACGAAGCGCGCGGCGCGACCGCGCTCCTCGGGGGTCAGGTGCGGCAGGCTGTCGCTCAGTTCGGCCGACAGGTCCAGGTCCAGCCTGAAGACCTCGATGCCCTGGCTCATGGCCTCACGCACGGACACGAGCTGCATGGATGCCTCCCTGGAGTGACTGGGACCCGGCCAGGCGCTGCGCCAGCACGGCCAGCACATCGCCTTCGCGCTGCTTGATGAAGAAATGCCCGCCCTCGAACCAGTCCAGCGTGAAGGCCCCGGCGGCCTCCTGCGACCAGGCCTGGACGCGGGGCGCCTCGATGTCGTCCTGCCGCCCCGCAAAGACGTGCACCGGCAGCGGCAGGCCCGCAGCGGGCACATGGCCGAAGCTCTCGCAGACGCGGTAGTCGGACCCCAGCACATCCAGCGTGATGCGCATGAGCTCGGGGCTGCCAAACACCTCTTCGGGCGTGCCGCCCTGCCTGCGCAGATCGGCAATCAGCGCCGCATCGTCGCCCTTGCCCGCAAAGCGCTCGGGATCGCGGCAGGCCGGTGCCGGGCTGCCCGAGGCAACCAGGGCCAGCGGCAGCTCCCTGCCCTGCTCGCGCAATTGCCGCGCCATGCCGAAGGCCAGCAGCGCGCCCATGCTGTGGCCCAGCAGCGCAAAGCGGCCGCGCATGGCCTGGCGCTGCTCGGCGCACAGCAGCGAGACCAGTTGCCCGAAGTCCTCGACCGCAGGCTCGCCCAGCCGGCTGCCCCGCCCCGGCAGCTCCACCGGCGCAATGCGGATCCAGTGGGGCAGCAGCCTGCGCCAGCGCAGGTACATGGTGGCGCTGGCGCCTGCGCACGGCAGGCACAGCAGGGTCAGCGGCGCGTGCATGCGCGTCAGCCCGCTGCGGTTTCGATCACGGTATCGGTATCGCTTTGCAGCGCGGCGCCGGCACCCGCCTGCTCCTGCTGCTGCATCCACACGCGCAGCGACTTGGGCCGCATGTCGGTCCAGGTGGCGTCCACGTACTCAAGCACGGTTTTCTTGTCGCCCTTCACGCCCTCCACGGCGGTCCAGCCGCCGGGCACGGCCTTCCAGTGCGGCCAGATGGAATACTGTTCCTCGTGGTTGACCAGAACGATGAAGGTTTCGTCTTCGCGGTCGAAGCAGCTTGTAGACATGCAGGCGTCCTTTATGCGGTTGAACATCGGTGAGGCCAGTACCGGATCGCGGCGACCCGGCACTGCGCCTCTGTTGAACATGACGTTCCGAACCCGAAACTGTTCACGCCGCGTGCGCGCCGGTTCCGGGTCGTGCGCCGGGCTGCACCGTTCAATGGTGGTCCAGCAGCGAGCGGTGGACATGGATGGCCTTGCAGGCGTCGGCAATCCTGGCGTTCACCAGGCCCAGCGCGCACTCCATGTGCTCGGCGATCTGGCGCTGGGTGAGGCCCTTGATGCGGTACAGCTCGAAGGTCTCGCGGGTCTTGGGCGGCACCTCGTCCAGGGCCTGGTCGATCAGGCGTATGGCCTGGGACTCGAACAAAAGGCGCTCGGGCGAGCGGCTGTCCGGTATCTCCAGCGTCTCCACATCCACGCCGTGGGTGCGGTAGCTGTTCTCGCGCTCCTGGCGGCGCAGGTAGTCCAGAGCCATGTTGCAGACGGCGCGCGTCCAGTAGGCGGCGGGCTTGGCGATCTCGGCATCGCTGCGCATTTCGGCAACGCGCAGATAGGTGTCCTGCACGGCGTCGTCGGCCAGTTCAGGATTCCTGAGAATTCTTCGCGCGACCCTCACCAACTGTCCACGCGAAGCAATGAAAACCTCTTCCAGCGAAGAATGTGTGTGATTCAAGGACACGATGCAGTTCCTCTCGCAAGCTAGGCAAGAACGTCAAGGGGAAATGTCGACCGCAGGTCGATGGACTGCCGGCGCGCCGCCCGTGCAAAAAGACGGGAACGGGGCTCGGCACAGGCGGAAAGCGGCGGCACAACCGCTGACCGCAGGGCATCAGTGAACGCCGATGCGCATCGGCGTGACTTGGGGAGTCGGGCCTTAGATCGGCCTCATACCGGCTTCATGGCGGCTTCATGGCGGCGGCCGACCTCGCCGGGCCCATGCGTCCTGGAACAGGATCGGCAAGGGCTGTGCGGCCTTGCAGACGTGCTGAAACTTGAACCGGGACCAAGGCATGCAGTGGTGCTCCTTTAACGTTTTCCAGAACATGAAATGAGAAGCATTAACAGCTCCGGCGACAAAACCGGGTCTGGATCGGCATCTCGTACCTGTCTGGAAGACGTCCCGCCAAGGCAAACGAAGACACGGCTATCGGCATTGAAAAATCGGCAGCCGGTGCCTATGGATTCCCGTCCCCATGGCTTTCCCTCGCCATGGATGATGGGCCTGGATCATGACGGACTGGTGATGCCCCAAGCGCAGCGCGGGGGCGCAGAAGGGCTGGGTGCGCAGGCAGGAAAAGCGAACGGAGCGCGGCCTGCTGCTGCAACCTGCAGACGAAAAAAAGCCACCTTGCGGTGGCTTCTTGTCTGTGCAGACGCTAGGTTTGCACAAGGAATCTGGCGGAGTGGACGGGACTCGAACCCGCGACCCCCGGCGTGACAGGCCGGTATTCTAACCAACTGAACTACCACTCCTGGCAGACAGCTTTTGCGCTCTTTCGAGCCAAGTGCTGCAAACTTGGCGACCCTACGGGGATTCGAACCCCGGTACTCACCGTGAAAGGGTGATGTCCTAGGCCTCTAGACGATAGGGTCAATCCTAGAACTTGCGTAAATACCCAAGTCTCAATTTTGGTGGAGGTAAACGGGATCGAACCGATGACCTCTTGCATGCCATGCAAGCGCTCTCCCAGCTGAGCTATACCCCCTTGCTGCAACGTTGCACTGCTTCGTTGCTGCGATTCAAAAATTGTAGCACAGCGTTTTTGGGGCAATTCCGGAATGCATGACTTTTTTATGTCGCCCTGCATTCCGGCGCCCTGCTCAAGCCCGGGTCAGGCCAGGCTTTGCCCATCGCGTATGCGGTGGATCTCGGCGATGTCCACCACCCAGACCAGGCCGTCGCCGACCTGGCCCGAATGGCAGGCCGTGGTGATGGCCGCACGGATGGGCTCGACCATGGAGGCCTCGGCCAGCACGCAGACCATGATCTTGTCGGAGAAGTCGGTCAACTCCTCCTTCACGCTGCGCTTGTCGATGGCGGCCGGGGCCGTGAAGCCCTCGGCACGGAACAGCGTCACGCCGGGGAAGTTGGGAATGGCACGCAGCGCGTCGCGCAGGCGCTCCAGGCGGCTGGGGCGCACGATGGCCCGGATTTCCTTCATGGTCATTGCAGTGTCTCCTTCATCAGGCTTCCAGCGGTTTTTCGTCAAACCAGCGGTACAGGGTCGGCAACACCACCAGCGTAAGCAGGGTGGACGAGATCAGGCCACCGATCACGACGATGGCCAGCGGGCGTTGCACCTCCGAGCCGGGGCCGGTGGCGAACAGGAAGGGCACCAGGCCCAGCAGCGCGACGGTGGCCGTCATCATCACGGGGCGGAAGCGCTGCACGCAGCCTTCGCGCACGGCCTCGGCCACGTCCATTCCATCCTCGCGCAGCTTGCGGATGCAGCTGACCAGCACCACGCCGTTGAGCACCGCAATGCCCCACAGCGCAATGAAGCCCACCGATGCCGGCACGCTCACGTATTCGCCCGTGACGAACAGGCCTATTAGTCCCCCGATGGAGGCGAAAGGCAGCACCAGGATGATCAGCCCGGCCAGCTTGACCGAATTGAACAGAACGAACAGCAGGAAGAAGATGGCCACGATGGTCAGCGGCACGATCACCTGCAGCGTGCCCATGGCGCGCTCCATGTTCTCGAACTGGCCGCCGTACTTGAAGTAGTAGCCGTCGGGCAGTTGCACTTCCTTGTCGATGCGCTGCTGCACTTCGGTCACGAAGCCGCCCAGGTCGCGCCCTTCCACGTTGGCGCCCACCACCACGCGCCGCTTGCCGCCTTCGCGGCTGATCTGCGCGGGTCCGTCCACCAGTTCGATGCGGGCCACGCTGTTGAGCGGAACCTGCGCGCCGGTGCTGGTGGTCAGCAAGGTGGCGCCGACAGCCTGGGGCGAGCCACGGAAGGGCTCGGGGAAGCGCACGACCACGTTGTAGCGGCGCTCGCCCTCGTAGACCGTGGTCACGTCCTTGCCGCCGATGGCCGACTCGATCACGCCCTGCACGTCGGTGACGTTCAGGCCGTGGCGGGCAATGGCCTTGCGGTCGATATCCACCGTCAGCGCCTGCTGGCCTGACAGCCGCTCGACACGGATGTCGGTGCTGCCCGGCACGCTCTTGAGGATGCGGGCCACCTGTTCGGAGACATCGCGCAGATCGTCCAGCTCGTCGCCGAAGACCTTGATGGCCAGTTGCGAGCGCACGCCCGTGACCATTTCATCCACGCGCTCGGAGATCGGCTGGGACAGCACGATCTGCACGCCCGGGATCGAGGACAGGCGCTGGCGGATGTCTTCGTCGATCTCGTCCTGGGTGCGGTCGGACTCGGGGTCCAGCAGCACGATGGGGTCGGACTCGTTGGGGCCTGCGGGATCGGCCGGCGATTCACCGCGTCCGAGCTTGGAGACCACGCTGAGCACGCCGGGCACCTCGGCCACGGCCTTCATCGCCGCCATTTCCATGCGGATGGACTCGTCCAGCGAGATGCTGGGCACGCGGTTGATCTGCGGCGTCAGCGCGCCCTCCTTCATGGTGGGCATGAAGGACTTGCCCAGCAGCGGGAACAGTCCCAGCGAGCCCAGCAGCAGCGCCACGGCCACGGCCAGCGTGGCGCGGTTGCGTGCGGTGGCCAGGTCCAGCAGGCGCAGGTAGTGGCGCTTGAGGAAGGCGATCAGGCGCGTGTCATGGTCCGCGCCGCCCTTGAGGAAGTACGAGCACAGCACGGGCGACAGAAACAGCGACACGGCCAGCGAGACCGCCAGCGAGATCGCGATGGTCAGCGCCAGGGGGCCGAACATCTTGCCTTCGATGCCCTGCAGCGTCATCAGCGGCAGGAACACCAGGATGATGATGGCGATGCCGAAGATGGTGGGCGTGGCCACCTCGGTGGTGGCCGAGAGCACGGTGCGCACGCGGGCGCCCATGCTGTCGCCGGCCTGGCCGAGCTTGTGGAACACGTTCTCCACCACCACCACGGTGGCATCGACCATGAGGCCGATGGCGATCGCCAGCCCTCCCAGCGACATGAGGTTGGCCGAGATGCCCCAGCGGTTCATCATGATGAAGGTGGTCAGCGGCGTGATGATCAGCGTGGCCACCACGATCAGGCTGGAGCGCACGTCACCCAGGAAGACGAAGAGCACCACGACCACGAGCAGGATGCCCTCGATCAGCACCTTGCCCACGGTCCACAGCGCCGAGTCGACCAGGTCGGTTCGGTCGTAGTAGGGAACGATCTGCAGGCCGCCGGGCAGCATGCCCTTGGAGTTGATCTCCTGCACGCGCTCCTTCACGCGGGTGACGACTTCCTTGGCATTGCCGCCGCGCATCATCAGCACGATGCCGGAGACGCCTTCGGTATAGCCGCCCTTGATGATGGCGCCCTGGCGCACTTCCTGGCCCAGCTGGACCTCGGCCACATCGCGCACGAAGACCGGCACGCCGCCATCCTGCTTGAGGACGATGTTGCCGATGTCCTCCAGCGACTGGATCAGGCCCACGGCGCGGATCAGGTACTGCTCGGTCACCTGGGGCAGGATGCCGCCGCTGGCGTTGGCGTTGTTGTCCGCGATGGCCTGGACCACATGGCGCACGGACAGGCCGTAGTGGCGCAGCCGGCCGGGGTCGACCTCCACCTGATACTGCTTGACGTAGCCGCCCTGCGAATTGATTTCGGCCACGCCGGGAATGGAGCGCAGCAGCGGGCGCGCCACCCAGTCCTGGATGGTGCGGCGCTCGGTCAGCTCCTCGGGCGTGAGGGCCCGCTTGCCGTCGTCGGGATGGTCCAGCGTGTACTGGTAGACCTCGCCCAGGCCCGTGGACACCGGCCCCAGCACGGGGATGATGCCTTCGGGCATGCGCGGCGTGACCTCCATCAGCCGCTCGGTGACGAGCTGGCGCGCAAAGTACACGTCGGTGGTATCGGTGAAGACCAGGGTGATGATGGACAGGCCGCTCTTGTTGAGCGAGCGCATCTCCACCAGGCCCGGCATGCCGGTCATGGCGATTTCCAGCGGCACGGTCACGAAGCGCTCGATTTCCTCGGGCGAGCGGCCTGGCGCCTCGGTAGCGACCTGGACCTGGACGTTGGTCACGTCAGGAAAGGCATCCACCGACAGATTCATGGCGGCGCGCAGGCCAAAGCCGCACAGCACCAGCGAGAGCACGATCACGATGAGTCGCTGGCTCAGTGCGGCCCGGATCATGGAAGCGATCATGGGCTTACTCCAGCTCTGCGCGCTTGCGCTCGTTGTTCAGGTGGAAGGCGCCCGTGGTCACGATGACCGTGCCATCGGCCACGCCCTTGTTCACGGGGCGCATGCCGCCGCTGGCGGTGCCCAGCTCGACGGGCGTGAGGCGGTAGTGGTTCTCGCCCTTCTTGACGAAGACATGGTCGCGGTCGTTCTCGCGCACCACGGCCTCGGCCGGCACGGCCAGCAGCTGGCGCACCTCGCCCTGGATGCGCATGGTGGCCAGCATCTGGGGCTTGAGGTCGCGCTCGGTGTTGTCCACCTGGGTGCGGATGGTGACGGTGCGGGTCTCGGGCGTCACGGTGTCGCCCACATGCACGATCTGGCCGGACAGCACGCGCTCGCCCAGGGCGGGCACGGCGATCTCCACGGCCTGGCCGGCACGCACGCCGCTGGCCATCTGCTCGGGAATCGCGCCCACCACCCAGACACTGCTCAGGTCGGCCACGGTGAACAGCGGATCGCCGGGCTGGGTCACCTGGCCGGAGCTGACCTTGCGCTCGATCACCACGCCGGCCCCTGTGGACAGCACGGCCGCATGCGACTGCAGCGTGCCCTTGTCGCGCAGCTGGGCGATGGCGCTGTCGGGAATGCCGATCAGGCGCAACTGGTCGCCGGCAGCGCGCTGCTCGGCGCGGGCAATCGACAGCTCGGACTCGCGGCGCTGCAGCTCGGCCGAGCCGATGACGTCAGCGGCGATCAGCTGGCGTGCGCGCTCCACGCCGCGCTCGGCCAGCGTGGCGGCGGAGTGCGCACGCAGATAGGCCAGTTGGGCGGTGGTCAGCTCGGGGCTGGCCACGCGGGCCAGCACCTGGCCCGCGCGCACGCGGTCGCCCACTTCGACCAGCACCTCGGTCACGCGCCCCGTGGCGGCCGCGCCAATGCGGGTGACCTGGCGCTCATTGGCCTCGATGCGGCCGGACACCTCCTGCAGCAGCGCGATCTGCGCCTGCGCCACGGGCTTGACGGCGAAGTTGGGTGCCATCTCGGCGGTCACACGGACCTCCATCGGGTCCTGCTCCTGGGCAGCGGCCGCTGCGGGCGCCGCCTTGGCTTCGGCCTCTTCGTTCTTGCCGCAGGCGCTCAGCGCCAGCGTTGCGGCCAGCAGGCCGGCCAGGGCCAGGGAGTTCACCAAGGTGCTGCTGCCTGCGCGGGCGGCGATGGGTTTCGGATGCATATTCAAGGACATGTTCGTTTCTGATTTCGGGTGTGAGGCAGGGACGGCGCGCTTCACAGCGCAGACGGATCGTCGTAGCGGCCCGCGAGGTATTCGAGCTGTATGCGCGCCGCCTGCAGCTGGTAGCGCGCATCGAGCAGGTCTGCACGGATGGAGCGCAGCACGCGCTGCGCATCGAGCACATCGAGAATGCCGCGCTCGCCGAAGCGGTAGGCGGCCTCGGCCACGCGCAGGGCCGACTCGGCCTCGCGCACCGAACCCTGGCTCAGTGCCTGGGTGCGCAGTCGCGCCATCTCCAGCTCCTTCCAGGCCTGCAGCGTCTGCTGGCGCAGCTCGATCTGCCGGCCTTCCAGCTGCAGACGCGCGCGCTCCAGCTCGGAGGCCGCCTCGTCGATGGGGCCGCGGTGCTGGTCGAGCAAGGGGATCTGGATGCTCACGCCCACCGTGTTCAGGCGCACGTCGGGCTCGCGCGTCTGGCCGTAGCGCAGCTCCACGCCCGGCCAGCGCGAGGCCTTGGCACCGTCAAGCCGCGCCTGGGCACGCTCGACCTCCGCCTTGAGCTGGCGCAGTTCGGGATGCTCCATGGGATCGATCTCGCCCATGTCCTCGATGCGCAGCGGGTCCTCCAGCGACACATCCAGGCGGAAGCGCACGGGCAGCTGGCCTGCGGCCAGGCGGCCCAGCGACAGCTGCGCCTGCTCGGCGCGCAGCCTTGCGGTCTGCTCCTGCTGGCGCGCCTGGATGATTTCGGCATCGGCCTTGATGATTTCGTAGCGGGCCGCCTCGCCGCTGTCCACGCGGACGCGGACGCGCTCATGGGCCTGCTCCAGAAGGCGCACCGCCTCCTTGGCAGCCTCGACCTCCGCCTCGCGCAGCACCATTTCGTAGGCGCGCAGCCGCACCTGGGCCACCAGCGCATTGCGCGTGGTCGCCACGAAGTGCACCGACCCCTGCTCGCCTGCCCTGGCGGCCTCCACGCGCGCACCGCGCACGGCGGGGTTCTCGATGGGCAACGCCACGGCCCAGCCCTGCACCGTGCCGGCCGCCGCGCCGGGCACGCGGGCGCTGTTGCGGCCCTGGTTCCATTCAAGCTTGGGATTGGGCAGCGCCGAGGCGCTGACCACGCCTGCGCGCGCCGTGGTCCGCGACTGCTCGACAGCGCGCAGATCGGGGTTGTGGTCCAGCACGGCGCGAACGACCTCGTTCAGGCTCAGCTGGGGCAGGCGCTGTGCGGCGGCCGAAGCCGCGGAAGCCGTTGAAGCTGTCGATGCGGCCTTAGGCGTGACCGGTGCGCGGGCCGCTGCGGCCTCGGCAGCTGCAGCCGCGGCGGGTGCCGCCTGGGTCATGGGAGGCTGGGATGCCTGTGCCGAGGCACCGGCCCCCCAGCCCACCAGCAGGCTGCAGATCGCGCCTTGCAAGGCCTTGCGCGAAAAGGATGGAAAACGAGCGGGGGCCATTCCCGCCAATACCGTTGGATTCACCATGGCATGCATCTGCCGCGAAACGACAGTCGAGGGGTTGAGTAAGAGATGGGCCCTCCCCTGCGGACAACGCGGGAACGGGCATGGCCGGGCCGTGCGCAGTCAGCGCGCGGACGACGGCATGGCATGCACGCCAGCAAGGCGCGCACGAGCAGTGATCAGGCAGTGGGATGCGTCAGCCGACAAGGGGCGCAGGGCATGCCTGCGCCGCAATATGCGGTCAGCCGAGCAGGGAAGGTCTTGGAGGGCGCAGCAGCTGGCCCGGAGCGGGCGACAGGTGCGCCTGGGAATAGGTCGAAGGCGGGGCCCACAGCGACACCACCTGCACGGCGATGGGCTCGGGCGGCCAATACATCTCGGCGGAGCGGTCCTCGCCGCAGGCCAGCAGGGCCAGCAGCTGGCGGGTATTGCCGCCGTGTGCCGTCAGCTCGGCAAACTCCGTCTCGTCGTCTTCCTCGACTTCCGCGAGCTCTTCGAGGAATTCCTCATCGATGGTCACGATGGGGTGGTGCGCCAGCAAGCCATCGCTTTCCAGTCCATCGGACGATGCCGACGCCGCCACCTGTCCACAGAAGATGGACAACAGCATCAGCAAGGAAAACAGGAACGATGGCGCAAGGCGCATGGGGCGAGACGAAGGCGGGAGCAGTGAAAGTGAATGTCCCGTGATCGGGACACCATCTATTGTTACGAATGTTGAGGCAAAGTTCCGGGTTTGCCCTTAAAAAATCTGTGGCAAAGCCCGCTTTTCGCACATGCTTGCCTGCCACCAAGCGAGGCAGCCATGCAGGCGAGCTGTGCGCGGCAGAAACAAAAAAGCCACCTTGCGGTGGCTTCTTGTCTGTGCAGACGCTGGGTTTGCACAAGGAATCTGGCGGAGTGGACGGGACTCGAACCCGCGACCCCCGGCGTGACAGGCCGG
>NZ_JACVUR010000047.1:0-46362 GCF_016516495.1 Delftia sp. S65 | reverse complement strand
TGCCCCCCCCCAAACGCCACCCCCTCCCCCCCCCCCCCCGCGCCGGGGGCGCCGCGCCTGGACCCCGTCCAGGCCCTCTCCAGAGATTGACATGCATATGCTCAAGACCAGCGCGCTGGCATGCGCCGTGGCCCTTGCGGGCTGCGGCGCCATCACGCGCACCCCCTACGAAGCGCCCCAGGTGGCGCTGCCCGCGCAGTTCGAACATGCGCAGGCATCGTCCCCGGCAGCCACGCCAACGCCCACGCCCATGACCGATGCCTGGTGGCGCGGCTTCGCCGATCCACGGCTCGATGCCTGGATTGACCTGGCGCTGGCGCGCAACCCTGACATGGCCACGGCCGGCATCCGCGTGCGGCGTGCCGCGCTGCAGGCGCAACTGGCAGGCCATGCGCTGCTGCCCCAGCCCAGCGGCAGCGCAGGCACGGGCGCCAGCCGCCCGCTGTCGGGCAGCCAGCGCAGCACCCTGGAGAACGCCAGCGCCACACTGGGCGTGGCCTGGGAGCTGGACCTGTTCGACCGGCTGGGCGCGCAGCGCGATGCCGCCGTCTTCGAAGCACAGGCCAGCGTGCAGGACAAGGATGCCGTGGCGCTGTCGCTGACCACCACCACGGCCAGCCTGTACTGGCAACTGGCGCTGGCCAACGAGCGCCTGGACATGTCACGCCAAAGCCTGGAGTACGTGCGCCGCACGATCGACCTGGTGCAGGCCCAGTACCGCAGCGGCGCAGTGTCCGGCCTGGAGCTGCGCGAGGCCCGGCAAGCCCTGGCCGAGCAGCAGGCCCTGCTGAGCCAATACACCCAGGCCCGCGCCGAACTGCGCCAGGCATTGGCCGAATTGCTGCAGGGAGCCGAGCCACCCGGCGGCGAGCCCCTGGCGCTGCCCGTGGCCGATCTGCCCGCCGTGCAGCCAGGCCTGCCCGCCGACCTGCTGGGACGCCGCCCCGACCTGCGCGCCGCCGAACTGCGGCTGCGCGGCGCCCTGGCCGGCAGCGATGCCACGGCAGCCAGCTACTACCCGCGGCTGTCGCTCACCGGCAGCCTGGGCACCTCCAGCAGCACCCTGCTCGATGTGCTGGCCAATCCCGTGGCGGCCCTGGGCGCCAACCTGGCCCTGCCGTTTCTCAATGTGCGCGAGATGCGGCTGAACACCGCCATTGCACGCAGCCAGTACGAAGAGGCGGTGGTCAACTTCCGCAAAACGCTGTACGCCGCGTTGGCCGAAACGGAAAAATCCCTGTCCGCCCGCACCGAACTGGCCCGCCAGGAAGAGGCCCAGCAGCGCGCCACGCAGGAATCCGTGGAAATCACGCGGCTGTACGAGGCGCGCTACCGCGCCGGCCAGGTGCCGCTGCGCACCTGGCTGGACGCCCAGGAGCGCCGCCGCGCAGCGCAGCTGGCCCTGTCCGCGCTGCACCTGGCACGCCTGCAGAACCAGCTCACGCTGCACAAGGCCCTAGGCGGAGGGTGGCCGGCTTCCTGAAGCCACCACCCAGGGTCCGCCAGAGTCAGAACGAATGCGCCATGCCCACGTAGAAGCCGGTCTGGCTGCCGCCCGGCGCCGGGTTGTTGTTGGTGGTCTCCACCGAGAAGTTCGCATTGCCGCCATTGCGCACATTGCCCACGCTGGCGTACAGCAGCGTGCGCCTGGACAGCGCGTAGTCGGCGCCCGCCATGAACAGGTTGGCGCTGCCGCCGCCGTTGTTGACCGTGGTGCGGTAGCCCGCCCCGATCAGCGTCAGCGGGCCTGACACCTTGTAGCGCGCGCCCATCCAGTACTGCCGCGCCTTGTTGGGCACGCCGGCCGCGCTGTCGGGCGCGGACAGCTGCTCATAGCCCGCGAACAGCTTGAGCGCGGACAGCGTCACCGTGCCGCCCAGCGTCAGGTTGCGGGAGGTGGTGTACAGATCGCTGAAGCGGCCATTGGCATCGCGGGCCACATCGTAGATGGCGCGCAACTCGAACGTGGGCGCGGTATAGGACACGGACAGCGCATCCTTGCGCAGCCGCGATGCGCCCTGCGGCTGCTCGCCCAGGCCGGTCAGCGCCAGCACGCGCAGGCCGCCCCAGCTGGGCGTCTCGTAGGAAATCATGTTGTCATGCCCGCCCCAGTTGCGCCCCCGCACCAGCGTGGCCGAGCCGATGAACTGCTGGCCCGTGGGGTCCAGCGCCCAGTGCGCATCCGAGATCGACAGGTCCTTGCCCAGCTTCAGCGTGCCCCAGCCGCTGCGCAGGCCCACGAAGGTGCGGCGGTTGAAGAAACCTGCGCCGTTGAATTTGGCATCGTCGATGCTGAAGCCCGACTCCAGCGTGAACAGCGCATGCAGCCCGCCGCCCAGGTCCTCCTCCCCCTTGAAACCCAGCATGCTCGTGCCCCACTGGTTGCCCACGGCCCGCCACAGATTGCCAGAGCCCCCCGTGGCCGGGTCGTACACATTGCTCTGGTAGTCCACCCCCGCGACCACACGCCCATAGAGCGTGACCGAACTCTGGGCCTGGGCCGCCAGGGCCGTGCCCAGCGCCAGCGCGGCCAGGCCAGCGCTGCGGATCATGCGTTTATTCATCTCCCTCTCCTCCTTGACATTGCCGATTGGCGAAAATCCCCATGGCCGCAGCACGGCTGCCATGGGGAGCAGCTTGAAACCGGTCGCCAGCCCTTTTTCTTGTGCTTCTTGTTCTTGTGCTTCTTGTTCTTGCGGGCGCATGCAGTCCCGTGGTTGCGATGCCCTGCAGGCTGCTTTCATGAATTCTCCGCAGGGATGGCGCCGGGCCTGAACGATTCATGCGCAGACCTATGCATTTGCGGCGCGGGCGCCCCGGTGTTTTCCCCTGGAAGGGGGCTGAGCGACGTTCGGGGATGGGGCATGGCCGCCGGATGCTCATTCCGCCGCAGCATCGGCCAGCCGGAAGATGCAGGCCATGGGAGTCCACTTGTCGCCGGGCGGTGTCCAGGGCGTGGGCGCCTGGAAGGTCCACATCAGCGCCTCCCATTTGCGCAGCTTCGGGTCGATGGCAGCGGCCAGGGACATGGCCCGGGGGTCATGCACCGCGCCATCGGTTTCCATCACCATCACCATGCGCGTGCCAAGGCGGTGGATTTCCATGACGGTGACGCCATGGCTGCGCAGATGCGCCGCCACCTCCGGCCAGATCCGGCGGTGCAGGGCTTCGTACCGGGCGATCAGCGCCGGGTCATCCCTGAGGTCGAGTGCAAGGCATTGGCGCATGGCGTCTCCATGGTGGTCAGGTCAGCGCGCGGTCCAGGTGGGTATAGCCGCCATCGACGAACAGCCATTGCCCCGTGGTGTGCGATGCCCGCTCGGACAGAAGAAAGACGACCGTGTCCGCAATCTCCTCGGCCGCCGTCATGCGCCGGCCCAACGGAATCCGGGCGCTGATCTGTTCCAGCTGGCGCCCGGGGTCATCGAAGCGGCCCAGCCAGTGCAGGTACATCGGCGTCATCACCTCGGCGGGCACCACGGCATTGACGCGCACGCCATCGGCTGCCAGCGCGGCAGCCCATTCGCGCGTCAGCGAGAGCTGGGCCCCCTTGGCCGCGCAGTAGCCGCTGGCCTGGCCCTGCCCGGTCAGCGCGGTCTTGGACGAGATGTTGACGATGGCGCCACGGCTGGCCTTGAGGTGCGGCAGGCAATGGTGGGCCATGACGTAGTAGTGCACCAGGTTGGCCTGCAGCGAGCGCACGAAGGCGTCGCGCCCTGCCTCCAGGCCCACGCCGTCATTGATGCCCGCGTTGTTCACCAGGCCGTCGATGTGGCCGCAGTCCGCCGCAGCGCGGGCCACCATCTCCCCGCATGCCTGTTCATCGACCAGGTCGAAGCGGAAGTGGCGGGCCCGGGGCTGCAGCTCCATGAGCTGCGCCTCGAACCGCGCGGACATGGTGTCCTTGCCGCAGATCAGCGGAACCGCACCTTCACCGGCCAGCCGCAGCGAGATGGCCGCCCCGATGCCGCTGGCACCGCCCGTGACGATGAAGATCTTGTCTTTCAGGTTCAGGTCCATGCTGCCTCCCATGTGGTCAGGTCATGCCTTGCGGCTGCAGGCCGTAGCAGCGCGCGGCGGTGCCGCCCCACAGCGCCTCGCGCTCGGAGGCCGACAGCCGCGACGACGCCCAACCATGCACCAACTCAAAGACCGTGGCGTATGGCGCGGCCAGCAGGCAGACCGGCCAGTTGGAGCCGAACATCAGCCGCTGCGGACCGAACACCTGCAAGGCCGTGTCCAGGCATTGGAGCAGGCATGCCCGGTCAGGCTCGCGCAGGCCGGATCGCCAGTCGGCCTCGGTCACCAGGCCCGAGAGCTTGCACGCGACATGCGACAGCGGGGCGAAGCGCTGCAGCGATGCCTGCCAGCGGCCGAACGCGGCCTGGGCCTGGCCCTTGTGCTGGTCCCGGGCCAGCCCGGCCAGTGGCGGCTTGCCCAGGTGATCCAGCACCATCCAATGCGCGTCATGCCGTGCACACAAGGCGGCGGCCGAGTCCATCTGGTGGTCGAACACCAGCACGTCATAGGCCCAGCCCTGGCGCTGCAGCACGGACAGACCGCGTGCGAATGCTGCAGAGCACAGAAAAGCCGAGGCATCAGGCTCATCCTGCACCTGATGACGCCACCCGCACAGCGCCGGCTCGGCACGCCAGGACTGCAGGCGCTCGCCAATGCCGTCGCAGGCCAGATCCTCCCATCCCACGACGCCGCAAATCCCGCTGTGCCGCTGCGCCAGATCCAGCAGGTATCGCGTTTCATCGACACTGCCCCTGGCCTGCACGGCAATCGCGCCGTTCAGGCCGCAGGCTTCCAACTGCGGCAATACCTGCTCCGGCGTGCAATCCACCGCCAGCGCCTGCATGCCCTCGCCTATCCAGGGATAGTCCCGGGCGCTGTAATGCCAGAAGTGCAGATGCGCGTCTATGCGCTGAAGGGAAGGTGCTTCGTCCATGGCTCAGGCCGGGAAGCGGTATCTGTGGAGAGAATCCGGCTTCATCGTGATGGAAAAGCCAGGCGCACCGGGAGGCATATAGGCCGCATTGCGCACCACGCAGGGATCCACAAAGTGCTCGTGCAGATGGTCCACGTACTCGATCACGCGCCCCTCACGCGTGCCGGACACGCAGACGAAATCGATCATGGACAGATGCTGCACATACTCGCAAAGGCCCACGCCCCCGGCATGCGGACACACGGGCAGACCGTACTTTGCGGCCAGCAGGAGTACCAGCAGCACCTCGTTGACCCCTCCCAGCCGGCAGGCGTCGATCTGCACCACGTCGATGGCGCCACGCATGATGAACTGCTTGAAGAGAATGCGGTTCTGGCACATCTCTCCAGAGGCGACCTGGACTGGGGCAACGGCTTCGCGCACCGCGCGGTGGCCCTCCACATCGTCAGGGCTGGTCGGCTCCTCGATGAACCAGGGCCTGGCAAAGGCCAACTCCCGCACCCAGCCGATGGCCTGCCCCACCTCCCAGGCCTGGTTGGCGTCGATCATCAGCTGGCGGTCCGGCCCCAGCACCTCGCGCGCGATGGACACGCGCCGGATGTCGTCCTGCAGGCTGCGCCCCACCTTGAGCTTGACGTGGTTGAAGCCGCCGGCCACCGCTTCGCGGCACAGGCGGCGCAGCTTGTCGTCGTCATAGCCCAGCCAGCCGGCGGAGGTCGTGTAGCAGGGATAGCCCTCGCGCTCCAGCACGCCGATGCGCTCGGCCTTGCGCGGCGACTGGCGATGCAGCAGCTCCAGCGCCTGGGCTTCGGTCAGGGCATCCGTCATGTAGCGGAAGTCCAGCGCGCGGACGAACTCCTCGGGCGTGAAATCGGCCACCAGGCGCCACAGCGGCTTGCCCTCGGCCTTGGCCCACAGGTCCCACACGGCATTGACCACGGCGCCGGTGGCCAGGTGCATCGCCCCCTTGTCCGGGCCGATCCAGCGCAACTGGCTGTCGGAGGTGATGTGGCGCCAAAAGCGCCCCATGTCCTGGCGGACCCAGTCGAGCTCCACGCCCTCCACCAGGTGCCGCATGGCCGCGATGGCGGCGCAGCAGACCTCGTTGCCGCGCCCGATGGTGAAGGTCAGCCCGTGCCCCTCAAGGCCGGGCGTGTCCGTCTCCAGGATCACATAGGCGGCGGAGTAGTCCGGGTCCGGGTTCATGGCGTCAGACCCATCCAGGTGCCTGGAGGTCGGAAAGCGCACATCGAGCACGCGCAGGGACAGGATTCGCGTCATGGTCTTCTCAGGCCTTGCCGGTTGTCGAGGGACTCGGTTGCTCGCGGGCCGCCACCATGGTCTGGCGCTGCTCGCCCAGGCCGGCGATGCCCAGCCGCATGGCCTGCCCGGCACGCAGGTACATGGGCGGCTTCTGGCCCATGCCCACGCCCGGCGGCGTGCCGGTGGAGATCACATCGCCCGGTTGCAGACTCATGAAGCGGCTCAGATAGCTGACGAGAAAGGCCACGCCGAACACCATGGTGGCCGTGCTGCCGTCCTGCATGCGCCGGCCGTCCACATCCAGCCACATGCGCAGCGCCTGCGGATCGGGCACCTCGTCGGCCGTGACCAGCCAGGGCCCCAGCGGGCCGAAGCCGTCGCAGCCCTTGCCCTTGTCCCAGGTGCCGCCGCGCTCGAGCTGGTACTCGCGCTCGGAGATGTCGTTGACCACGCAATAGCCCGCCACGTGCTCCATGGCCCGGGCCTCGTCGATATGGCGCCCGCCCTGGCCGATGACCACGCCAAGCTCCACCTCCCAATCCGTCTTCACGGAGCCGGGCGGAATCTCGATGGCGTCGTCCGGGCCGCAGATGGCACTGGTCCACTTGCCAAACACCACGGGCTCGGGCGGCACCTGCATGCCGGCCTCGGCCGCATGGTCCGAGTAGTTGAGGCCTATGCACACGAACTTGCCCACCCGCCCCACGCAGGGGCCCAGACGCAACGCGTGCTGCGGCACGCCTTCCACCAGGGGCAGTTGCAAGGGGTCCAGGGCGCCCAGTTGCGCCAGGCTGTCCGGCAGCAGCACAGGACCGGCAATGTCGTCCACCGCGCCCGAGAGGTCGCGCACACTCCCTTGCGCGTCAAGCAGGCCCGGTCTTTCATGGCCCCTGGGGCCGTATCGCAGCAATTTCATGGCGCGCTCCTGTGCAGTTCAGTTGGACCAGCCACCGTCGATCACGCTCAGCGTGCCGGTGACGAAGCGGGATTCATCGCTGGCGAGGTAGGTGGCCAGCGCGGCGATCTCCTCGGGCTGGCCTACCCGCCCCATGGGCTGGCGCGCCACGAAGGCCGCGCGCACCTGCTGCAGCGGCACGCCCTGCTGCCGGGCCTGGCCGGCGATGCGCGCCTGCAGCGACGGGGACTCCACCGTGCCAGGGCAGATGGCGTTGCAGCGTATGCCTCGCGTAACGAAGTCGGCCGCCACGGCCTTGGTCAGCCCGACCACGGCGGCCTTGGTAGCGCCATAGGCATGGCGAAGGGGCACGCCCTTCACGCTGGAGGCCGCAGACGACATGTTGATGATCGATCCGCCGCCCTGGGCCAGCATGGCAGGCAGCAGGGCGCGGATGATGCGGTGCATGGAGGTGACGTTGAGCTGCCACGCAAAGGCCCAGTCCTCGTCGCTGCAGTCCAGGATGCTGCCGTGGTGCACGAAGCCCGCGCAGTTGAGCAGTGCGTCGAAGGCCCTCTCCTGCCCGGCCAGTGCCAGGATGTCTTGCGCATCGGTCACATCCAGCCGCCGCGTACGCAGGCCGTCACGTCCCTCCAGTTCTGCCAGCGCCTGCATGTCGATGTCGGTGGCCAGCACGCTGGCCCCCTCGCGGGCAAACATCAGCGCGCAGGCACGCCCTATGCCCTGCCCGGCTGCGGTGACGAGAATGTGTTTGCCGCCAAGTCTCATGAAGCCTTCCTTCCCTTGGAAACAGGTTCCAGGTTCTGCATGGGCGATGTGCGGGGCCGGCACCTATTGCTGCTGCTCGCCCGTGAGCCTGGCCAGCATCAGGGCGCCGAGGATGATGGCGCCGTAGATCGCCTGTATCCAGAACGATGGGACCTGGGCCAGCGTCAGCAGGTTCTGCACCACGCCCAGCAGCAGCACGCCGCACAGCGCGCCCGACATGGAGCCCTTGCCGCCGTCGAGCGAAATCCCGCCGATGACGGCCGCCGCGAACACCGTGAAAATCATCGAGCTGCCCTGGTTGGCATTGATCGCGCCCACATAGCCCGTGACCACCAGCCCACCCACTGCGGCCAGCACGCCGGCCAGCACGAAGACGCCCCAGGTAATACGGTCCACATTGATGCCCGCCGCGCGCGCCGCATGGGGGTTGCCCCCAATCGCATACAGCGCGCGGCCCAGCCGGTGGTGGCGCAGCACCACGGCGGCCGTGCCGAACGCCAGCGCCGCCAGCCAGACCGACAGCGGCAGCCCCAGCAGCGTGGCCGTGGCCAGGGCGAAGAAAGGCTGCGGCATGTCGAACAGGGTGCCGCCCCTGGTCGCGCCCACCAGCACGCCGCGCAGCACGATCAGCATCGCCAGCGTGACGATGAAGGCATTGAGCCGCAGCCTGACGACCAACAGGCCATTGAGAAAACCCGTGCATGCGCCCACGGCCGCGATGGCCAGCAGCCCCGCCGCCACCGGCCATTCCGTGCCAAAGCCCCCCGAGGCTGCGGGAATCACCAGCATGGCGCCCACCGCCGGCGCAATGCCCACCGTGGACTCCACCGACAGATCGAACTTGCCCGTGATGATGATCAGCGACTCCGCCAACACCACCAGCGCCAGGGCTGCCGAGGCCCCCAGTATGCTGACCAGGTTGGCCGGTGTCAGAAAGCTGGGGCTGGTCAAGGCTCCCAGCAAGAACAGCAGGGCCAGCGCAGGGACCAGTGCATAGTCGCGCAGCCGGTGCAGGGCGGGCCGCCCGGCGGCCGGCATGGGCACAGCCGTGTTCGACGAGACAAAGGCTTCAGTGCGCATGCAGGCTCACTCCTTCCATGGATGCAATCAGTTCACCGTCGTCCCAACCTCTGGCGAGTTCGGCCACCACATGGCCATGCGACATCACCAGCACGCGGTCGCAGATGCGCAGGTCGTCCAGCTCGCTGCTCGCCAGCAGCACGGCCCGGCCCAACCTTCGCTCACCCTCCACCACGGCCAGCAATGCCTGCCGGGACTTCACATCCACACCCGCAGTGGGATCGATGAGCACCAGCACATCGGGCTCGCTGGCCAGGGCGCGCGCCATCACCACCTTCTGCTGGTTGCCGCCCGACAGGCCGGACACGGCCTGCTGCGGCCCGCTGGCCGCCACATCGAGCGCACGCATGGCCGACAGTGCCGCCGCCTGCCGGCGCGCTGGCGCAACGAAGCCGAACCGGCCCAGCCTGTCCATGATGGTCATGGTTGCGTTCTCGGCAATGGACTGCCCCGGCACCAGGCCCTGGCGGTGCCTGTCCTGCGGCACGCAACCCACGCCGTGCGCCAGCGCGGCGCCCACATCACCGGGCGGCAGCACGCGGCCTGACACCAGGATCCGGCCCGCCGTCGTGCGCCGCAGACCCGCTACCGCCTCACCCACGGCCGTGCGCCCGCTGCTGGTGGAGCCTGTCAGCCCCACGATCTCGCCACGCCGCACCTGCAGGCTGACAGCCCCGAAACCCTTGCCGCACACCTGCTGCAGCGCCAGCACCACGGGGGCAACGCCCGTGCCCCAGCCTGCCGGGGGTGCGTGGGCGGCGCAAGGCGAGCCGGCCAGGCTGTCCCGCTCGCCGGTCATGGCCTCGATCAGTGCCCGCCGGGGCAACTGCGCCACCGGCGCCGTCACCACATGGCGCGCATCGCGCAGCACGGTCACCGTCTGGCAAATCTCATAGATCTCCTGCAAGTGGTGCGAGATGAAGAGAAACGTGACGCCGCCTTGCTGCAGATCGTGCACGCGCCTGAGCAGCCGCCGCGTCTCGTCGTGGTCAAGCTGCGCCGTGGGCTCGTCCAGGATGATGAAGCGCGCGCCCAGCGACAGCGCCCGTGCGATCTCCACCAGTTGGCGCGCCTCCACCGTCAGATCCCCGGCCAGCGCATCCTCGTGCACATCGATCTGCCAGGCATCCAGCAAGGCCCTTGCCTCGCGCCGCAGCACGCGCCAGGAAATCCAGCCATGGCGCAGCGGCTGCCGGTTGATGAACAGGTTCTCGGCGACAGACAGCTCGCCGATGATGGTCGAATGCTGGTAGACACAGGCCACATGCTGACGCCAGGCCATGCGGTCGGCCACCGCAGGCGCGGGCTGGCCGTTGAAGCGGATGCTTCCCGTGCCGGGCTGGTGCAGGCCGGTCAGCAGGGCGACCAAGGTGGACTTGCCTGCGCCGTTGCGGCCAGCCAGTGCATGCGACTCGCCCGGCATGACCGCCAGGCTCACATCGTGCAAGGCCGTCGTGGAGCCGAAACGCAAGCCGAGCCCACGCGCCTCCATCACCGGCGTGCCTGGTCTGTCAGCCATGAATCCGGGGCGCATCGTCATGGCTGGTTGGCCCACAGCGACTTGTCATCCACGTTGTCGCGCGTCACGACGGGCGCGGGCAACTGGTCCTCCAGAATGCCCGGAGCCACCTCCACGATGCGGCTGCCATGCGGGGTGGGCCCGGGCTTGAACGACTGCCCGGCCAGCGCTGCCTTGATGTAGTACAGGCCGTACTTTGCGTAAAGATCGGCGGGCTGCGAGATGGTGGCGTCGATCTCGCCCTTGCGGATGGCATCCAGCTCCTGGGCGATGCCGTCGTTGCTGATCACCACGATGTGCCGCGGATCGCCGGCCGGATGCAGCAGCCCCCTGCGCCGCAGCGTCTGCAGCGTGGGCGCCAGATAGACGCCGCCTGCGTGCATGTAGATGCCCTTCAGGTCCGGATGCGCGGACAGCAGGCCGTCGAGCGCGGCAGCGGCGGCATCGGACTTCCAGGCCGCGGGAATCTCCAGCACCTGCAGCGCCGGGAAATCCTTCATGCAACTGCGAAAAGCCTCGGCCCGATCACGGCCGTTGACCGATGCCAGGTCCCCCATGATCTGCACCACCTTGCCCGCCTTCACCTGCGCTCCCAGGTACTGGCAGGACCGCGTGCCATAGGCGCGGTTGTCGGCACGCACCACCATCGCCACCTTGCCCCGGGTAGGCGCCACGTCCACCGCCACCACAGGAATCTTCCCCTGCTCGGCCAAGGCGAGCGCTCGACCAATGGCTGCCGAATCCAATGGCGCCACCACCAACCCCTTGGCGCCGAGGTTGATCAGATTGGCCACGTCGGTGATCTGCTGGGCCGGGTCCTGGTTGGAGTTCACCGGCGCCAGGATGTCGACCCCGAGGGCCTTCGCCATTTGCGGGAGGTAGCCGTTGTAGGCCTGCCAGAACGGCGAGGTCAGCAGTGGCAGGTTGACCCCGATCCTGCCCTGCGCCGGGCCGGGCTCCACCGCCAGCGCTGCCCCCGCGCATGCCAGCGCCGCAACAGCGGCTGAGAACCGCCAAGCCATGCCGACCCGTTTGGCCGGAGCCTGGGAAACGCCATGCAGTGCTGCCATGGAACTGGCCTCCTCATGTGTGCCGGGACTCCGGCGGTGCGGCGGTGTGACGGGATCGCCTCTTGCCTATGACCAAAATGCCTTGGTTCGGCAAAATCATTCATCCATGAATTTATTATTTATGAATAAATTAAAACTCGGCACCTATGGTTTACCCAGAGCATTGCCCCGATGCGCAAGGCATCCTCCAAAACAGGATCAGTCCTATCCCGAACGTAAGATCTGCACGCATGAGCAAAGCACTGGACAACGCAGAAGACAGCGAGCGCTACCGCGCGCCGGCACTGGACAAGGGGCTGGACATCCTGGAGCTGCTGGCCGAGCACCCCGATGGACTGACGCGGGCCGAGATCGTCAAGGAACTGGGCCGGGGCCCCAGTGAGATCTATCGCATGCTCGAGCGGCTGGTGGCCCGGCAATACGTGATGCGCTCGGCCGGTGGCGACCGCCATGCGCTCAGCCTCAAGATGTTCGCGCTGGCGCACCGCCACCCGCCCGTCAACCGCCTCGTGACCCAGGCGCTGCCCGTCATGGATGCCTATGCGCGGCAGGCCGAGCAGTCCTGCCACCTGGGCCTCTACGACCGTGGCAATGTCCTGATCGTGGCCCAGGTCCCCGGCCCCGGGAACTGGGGCCTGTCAATCAGGCTGGGCGCACGCGTCGGGCTGCTGGACACCGGGTCAGGCCATGTGCTGCTGGCCTGCCAGACACCCGAACGCCGCACGCAGATGCTGGCCGAGCACACGCCTTTGGAAGGCGAGGTACATCTGCCCGAGGCACAGCTGCACGACATGCTGGAACAGATACGCAGCACGGGCTACAGGCAGAGCGAAAGCCTGCAGTCCTATGGCGTGGTGGACATCTCCTGCCCCATCCTCGGGCCTGATGGCAATGCCATGGCTGTGCTCACATCTCCCTATATCCGGCGGATCGATGGGCATGCAGGTCCCTCGCTGGATGAGGCACGCGGGTACCTGCTGCAGGCAGTGGGTGGGCTCTCTCTCAATAGCGGTCTGCGCGGCGAGGAATGAGTCAGGCGCTTCGTTTCAAATGCGTGGGGCGCTTGCTGTGGCGGCAGGGGTTTCAATCCACGCGGCCGCACGGGGCGCGACGAGCGTCAGGGCCTTGGTGATGCCCTGGCTGGCGCGGTTTCAATCCACGCGCCCGCACGGGGCGCGACGAATGCCAGTCGTTGGCAACCTCCCTCTCCTGCTTGTTTCAATCCACGCGCCCGTACGGGGCGCGACCAGGCGCTCCAGCCCGAAGGCACAGGCCTCCTTATCGTTTCAATCCACGCGCCCGCACGGGGCGCGACCCACGGCCAGGCTCATCCAGGCCCCCTGCCCCATGTTTCAATCCACGCGCCCGCACCGGGCGCGACGCCGAGCGCACGTTTCATGCGACGGACCCATTCCTTGTTTCAATCCACGCGCCCGCACGGGGCGCGACGTGATGCTAACCCTACGCGTCGATACACCCCTGAAGTTTCAATCCACGCGCCCGCACGGGGCGCGACCAACCACTTCTGCATGCCTGCAGGGGTCATGCTGTTTCAATCCACGCGCCCGCACGGGGCGCGACGCCCGACCTGCAGCTGCCAGCGGCTGATGCGGAAGTTTCAATCCACGCGCCCGCACGGGGCGCGACCTGCTCGTGCCGCTTGGCCCAGGCCAGCAGGCAGTTTCAATCCACGCGCCCGCACGGGGCGCGACTCGTCAGCAACGCACGCCCCGGCTGGGGCATGCACGGTTTCAATCCACGCGCCCGCACGGGGCGCGACTTCTGGGGGACAACGCCATGAGATACGAGGCGGGGTTTCAATCCACGCGCCCGCACGGGGCGCGACTGGCCTTCGTCCTGTCTCGGGTGGTCCTCTCGTTGTTTCAATCCACGCGCCCGCACGGGGCGCGACATGAGGCCCGCCTGATATTCGACGGGAAAGCGGGTGTTTCAATCCACGCGCCCGCACGGGGCGCGACTGGCGACGCACTTGAGCAGGTATCGGGCCTGTTCAGTTTCAATCCACGCGCCCGCACGGGGCGCGACACAAGGACAAGGTGACATGCAAGCACTGCCTGCGGTTTCAATCCACGCGCCCGCACGGGGCGCGACAGCAATGGACTTGCCGGCAGCGCCCGCGAAAGCGAGGTTTCAATCCACGCGCCCGCACGGGGCGCGACGACACCGATCTTCATGCGTCAGCCCTCCCTCCGAAGTTTCAATCCACGCGCCCGCACGGGGCGCGACCCTGGACCAGCCCCACAAGATCGCGTGCAAGCTGTTTCAATCCACGCGCCCGCACGGGGCGCGACCGGGCGCCAATGATCGACTTCACCCTGCGCAAGGATGTTTCAATCCACGCGCCCGCACGGGGCGCGACTTGCCGCTTCTGCTGGAGGAACGCTGTGAAGAAGTTTCAATCCACGCGCCCGCACGGGGCGCGACTCGCGCAGCCCACACATCATCTGGGACCTCGATCCGTTTCAATCCACGCGCCCGCACGGGGCGCGACATAAACGCATCCCAATATCCTGTTCGCGTGTATATGTTTCAATCCACGCGCCCGCACGGGGCGCGACGCCAAGCTCTTGCACTACCGCCGCGCCGTGCACGTTTCAATCCACGCGCCCGCACGGGGCGCGACCAGGCCATTGGACGTGACAGCCAGGGCCCAGGTGTTTCAATCCACGCGCCCGCACGGGGCGCGACGTCATCCGCGAGCGCATGACCAAGTCCATGGAGGGTTCAATCCACGCGCCCGCACGGGGCGCGACCGGGACGTAATACAGGGTGCTGATCGAGAAGTCGTTTCAATCCACGCGCCCGCACGGGGCGCGACCAAAAGATCATCGCATCGCTCGGCCCGTTCCTGGAGTTTCAATCCACGCGCCCGCACGGGGCGCGACATCGGCGCGGATGGCGTCCGCATCGGTGCCGCTGGTTTCAATCCACGCGCCCGCACGGGGCGCGACACCGTGGGATCGCATGTCGTGGCCCCGGAAGAAGAGTTTCAATCCACGCGCCCGCACGGGGCGCGACGGCATTCGACTTTGGTGGCACTTGGATATTTTTTGTTTCAATCCACGCGCCCGCACGGGGCGCGACTGCGAAGGTCAGCACGCTGGAGCACCCACTCTCCGTTTCAATCCACGCGCCCGCACGGGGCGCGACGTCATGTGCAGCACAGACAAGCTACCGTAAGTTTCAATCCACGCGCCCGCACGGGGCGCGACATCTTTAGCCTCCCCAGCCCACACGGTCGGGCAGCAGTTTCAATCCACGCGCCCGCACGGGGCGCGACGTATCCGGCAACGTCATTGATGCCGGGAAGACTCGGTTTCAATCCACGCGCCCGCACGGGGCGCGACTGGCGGGCACCAAGACGGGCAGCGTCAAGACGCTGTTTCAATCCACGCGCCCGCACGGGGCGCGACCTGTGCGCAACTGGGGTGGCGTCATCGAGCACCCGTTTCAATCCACGCGCCCGCACGGGGCGCGACCTGTCAGCCGGTCCGAAGTCCGCGTTTGCGTAGTTTCAATCCACGCGCCCGCACGGGGCGCGACGAGTCTGGTCTCGGCGGCAACCGGGATCCAGACGTTTCAATCCACGCGCCCGCACGGGGCGCGACCATGAGGCCTCCTTGCGGCCCGCAGGCCAGAAACGTTTCAATCCACGCGCCCGCACGGGGCGCGACCGGGCCTGGGCCTCGTCCTGGGGCGCCATGGGCGTTTCAATCCACGCGCCCGCACGGGGCGCGACGTGGTGCTTGGGGTCTTCAAGACCAGCACCAAGACGTTTCAATCCACGCGCCCGCACGGGGCGCGACACACATTCTTCCCTGTCTCCCAGTTGGGTTCATCGTTTCAATCCACGCGCCCGCACGGGGCGCGACGCGGCTGCCGCTCGGGGCCGCGACGATGATGTAGTTTCAATCCACGCGCCCGCACGGGGCGCGACCTGGCACGACAAGCGCGCGCCACACCGCGACGACGTTTCAATCCACGCGCCCGCACGGGGCGCGACGCAATACCGGCGAATGTGTTTGTATTAACGCGTAGGTTTCAATCCACGCGCCCGCACGGGGCGCGACCCCGGATCCACCACCAGTCCCAATGGGGGCACCTGTTTCAATCCACGCGCCCGCACGGGGCGCGACGTGTCGACACCCTGTTGACCCTCACATATCGAGAGTTTCAATCCACGCGCCCGCACGGGGCGCGACCATTAATGCACATTGCCCCCGTGATCAGAGGCATTGTTTCAATCCACGCGCCCGCACGGGGCGCGACCGCTTTTGCAGATCACCTGAGCGGCTGGTCTAAAGTTTCAATCCACGCGCCCGCACGGGGCGCGACCTGCCAGCTCTTCCTGCCCTGGGACCATGAAATCGTTTCAATCCACGCGCCCGCACGGGGCGCGACGCGGCGCAACAGTATTTGTCCCGGGAATCAAACGTTTCAATCCACGCGCCCGCACGGGGCGCGACGCACACGCTCCGCGGCGACGTGCGACACCAAGCGTTTCAATCCACGCGCCCGCACGGGGCGCGACCAATGCCACCGCTTGTAATTGACATGGCATCGAAGTTTCAATCCACGCGCCCGCACGGGGCGCGACTTAGTCCACCGGTTTGACCACTTCTCACCGTCTGCGTTTCAATCCACGCGCCCGCACGGGGCGCGACACGAGGAGTCCCCTCATCTCGCGTGTCTGAGTGGTTTCAATCCACGCGCCCGCACGGGGCGCGACTACGAGCCGGTGTGCGCCCGCTGGGCACGCTGGGGGTTTCAATCCACGCGCCCGCACGGGGCGCGACGTCGGGCAGGACGGTGGCGTTCAGGCGCGGGATGTTTCAATCCACGCGCCCGCACGGGGCGCGACTGCAGCTGCGGTATCGCAGGTCGACGACGTCGGAGTTTCAATCCACGCGCCCGCACGGGGCGCGACAATCTCACGCACCACGGTGGTCAGGATTTCGATGTTTCAATCCACGCGCCCGCACGGGGCGCGACAGACGCTCAACGCCGGGTTCCTGGTGCGCCTGGACGTTTCAATCCACGCGCCCGCACGGGGCGCGACGCCCTGGCCGTTGCAGTGCCTGCACGCGGGATTGTTTCAATCCACGCGCCCGCACGGGGCGCGACCAGGCGGCCGCACTCGTTGAGCACGCAGCACTCGTAGTTTCAATCCACGCGCCCGCACGGGGCGCGACTATGTTCCCACGGAATTCAATGCGTGGGATGCGCAGTTTCAATCCACGCGCCCGCACGGGGCGCGACTGGGCATCATCGACTGCGACTACCGTGGCGAGCTGTTTCAATCCACGCGCCCGCACGGGGCGCGACCTCCAACTGAGCCACCGCGCCGAGCACTTGAAATGTGTTTCAATCCACGCGCCCGCACGGGGCGCGACCCAGTCTTGTGCAGGGCGATACCCTGGTGGTCTGGTTTCAATCCACGCGCCCGCACGGGGCGCGACCATCCGCGACAAGTGGCTGGCCGACGATGGCGACGTTTCAATCCACGCGCCCGCACGGGGCGCGACCGCCTATCGCCCCGACAGTGGAGCGATTGCCGCCGTTTCAATCCACGCGCCCGCACGGGGCGCGACGCCATCATCATTCCTGCCCACATCGAGGCCGCCGTTTCAATCCACGCGCCCGCACGGGGCGCGACGGGCATGGGGTGGCCTCCTTTGCGGGATCAGCGGGTTTCAATCCACGCGCCCGCACGGGGCGCGACGGTCTTGAGCGCGCGCGACGTGGCCGAGCTGCCAGTTTCAATCCACGCGCCCGCACGGGGCGCGACGTCTGTGACGAGCACGGGCGTGTCCAGTGGGAAGTTTCAATCCACGCGCCCGCACGGGGCGCGACGTGCCGCTGAACCCTATGGAGGATGCCCAATGCGTTTCAATCCACGCGCCCGCACGGGGCGCGACCGGGCGCGACCGGGAATAATGCGGTGCCTGCAAACGTTTCAATCCACGCGCCCGCACGGGGCGCGACACGCCAATGCCGAGATCCCGTTCGTGCTGGGGTTGTTTCAATCCACGCGCCCGCACGGGGCGCGACGCGCTGACGCTGCAGCTCCGCAAGCTCCTCAGCCGTTTCAATCCACGCGCCCGCACGGGGCGCGACACGCGACGGAGCGTGCAGCGGGCTAGGGATAGATGTTTCAATCCACGCGCCCGCACGGGGCGCGACCATGCGCAGCAGTCGTGCGCGATGCCACCAGGGCAGTTTCAATCCACGCGCCCGCACGGGGCGCGACACTGGCTTCCCAACGCTCACGCGGTGAAGGAGTGGTTTCAATCCACGCGCCCGCACGGGGCGCGACGCTGGCGCGGGCGTGCGAAAGCTCGGCCAAGGAAGTTTCAATCCACGCGCCCGCACGGGGCGCGACGGAGACCCGTGCCAAGGTCGATGCGCTGCTCACTGTTTCAATCCACGCGCCCGCACGGGGCGCGACTGGGCAATCCGAAAGATGGACGAAATGGACGCGCTGTTTCAATCCACGCGCCCGCACGGGGCGCGACGCTTTGCTGCGCACATATGCAGTGCGGATTTGCGTTTCAATCCACGCGCCCGCACGGGGCGCGACGCCCAGCATGGCGGCATCGCGTGTGAACTCCTGTCGTTTCAATCCACGCGCCCGCACGGGGCGCGACGCTGCAGGTCCGGGTCAAGGCCGAACTTCACGGAGTTTCAATCCACGCGCCCGCACGGGGCGCGACGCCCGCAGGCCAATGAAAAAGGCCCGTAGCGGTGTTTCAATCCACGCGCCCGCACGGGGCGCGACCAGCGGCACGGCATCGGCGGCATAAAGGAGCATCTGTTTCAATCCACGCGCCCGCACGGGGCGCGACGCCCTCGGCTGCTGTGATCGCGGAGCGCAAGGCGTTTCAATCCACGCGCCCGCACGGGGCGCGACTGCCCAAGGTTCCGGCCTTCTCCATCGCACGGCGTTTCAATCCACGCGCCCGCACGGGGCGCGACCCGGATCTGGACAACCACTGGCCCCTGCTTGTCGGTGTTTCAATCCACGCGCCCGCACGGGGCGCGACGATCAGCACGGCCTTGCCCAGGTCTTCGATGACGTTTCAATCCACGCGCCCGCACGGGGCGCGACCAACGACACGGCAGCGACAAACCAGGCACACCGGGTTTCAATCCACGCGCCCGCACGGGGCGCGACGTGCCGTGCTGATGGCACCAGCGACAATCGCGGGTTTCAATCCACGCGCCCGCACGGGGCGCGACGGCGAGCCAACAAGACCCAGCTCGATAGCTGGGGGTTTCAATCCACGCGCCCGCACGGGGCGCGACACCCCAGCTGCCGCCACGTCGCCATGTTGCAGTTTCAATCCACGCGCCCGCACGGGGCGCGACGCATCGCCCTGGTCATGAAGGGCCCTGCCGTGGTGTTTCAATCCACGCGCCCGCACGGGGCGCGACGCAGCGCGGATTCGGTCCACACAACAGCGTTACGGTTTCAATCCACGCGCCCGCACGGGGCGCGACCACCGGTTGGCGACACGGGCGCCCTGCGCGCGATGTTTCAATCCACGCGCCCGCACGGGGCGCGACGTGGGGAACAGGGTCTCAACAGTTGGCACCGGAGCGTTTCAATCCACGCGCCCGCACGGGGCGCGACGCTGCCAGCGCGCGCATGCTGGACCTCGGCAATGCGTTTCAATCCACGCGCCCGCACGGGGCGCGACGAGCGCACATAACGCTGTGCGCACCCTCTGCATGTTTCAATCCACGCGCCCGCACGGGGCGCGACGGCAGGCAGGAAGGCACGTGCAGGCAGGACAGGAGTTTCAATCCACGCGCCCGCACGGGGCGCGACGCCCGAACTGGTCGAACTTGGCCAGGCTGGCCCAGTTTCAATCCACGCGCCCGCACGGGGCGCGACTCCTGGCCACTGCTGCCACTGGCGCCATGGCTGCGGTTTCAATCCACGCGCCCGCACGGGGCGCGACCATGGCCGCTGGTGTCGTCATCTGGGGCCTGATGTTTCAATCCACGCGCCCGCACGGGGCGCGACACGGGGAGTGGCACATCCGCAATGTCGGCGCGGGGTTTCAATCCACGCGCCCGCACGGGGCGCGACCACATACAATCGCCCCTCCATTGGCCGCATACCAATGTTTCAATCCACGCGCCCGCACGGGGCGCGACCAAGACTGTGGGTGCTGGTATCCGCAGTCTCACTGTTTCAATCCACGCGCCCGCACGGGGCGCGACCTGCAGCGGCACCTCACGCCGATCAAGCAGGAGCTGTTTCAATCCACGCGCCCGCACGGGGCGCGACTTGAGCGCGTAGTCGATGTTCGCGCCACCGGCAAAGTTTCAATCCACGCGCCCGCACGGGGCGCGACCTACGGCAAGTGGCTGCTGGCTACACTGGAGAGCGTTTCAATCCACGCGCCCGCACGGGGCGCGACGGCTGCGCGTGTTGCTGCCGGTATCGTTTTCATGTTTCAATCCACGCGCCCGCACGGGGCGCGACGACATGGAGCGCACCACCGCCGCCATGGCTGCGCAGTTTCAATCCACGCGCCCGCACGGGGCGCGACCCTGGGTGGTAGGTTGGGCGGCTGCCCGTTGGAAGTTTCAATCCACGCGCCCGCACGGGGCGCGACCCCAAGGATGATAAAGACGACAAAAGCGAATGCGAGTTTCAATCCACGCGCCCGCACGGGGCGCGACTGGCAGGTCCAGAAAAGCACCCAGATTCTCGGGAGGTTTCAATCCACGCGCCCGCACGGGGCGCGACTCGCTCCATAGCATGGAACACCTCGAAACCAAGTGGTTTCAATCCACGCGCCCGCACGGGGCGCGACGGGGTACTTATAGAGCAATTTCACCGCTATGAAAAAAGCCAGGCTTCCGCGAACCATACGGCGCTGTCATGCTGCAGGATCGGCGTTCAGCCATTCGCTCGCCCACCCCCTTTTGAAAACAACAGCTTGCGCGGCTGCGAACCTCAAGGGCAGGCGGCGGTCACTTGGGGTTCGCGCGGAGGCTCAGAAGACGAGGGGGGCGTCGAGGTCCAGCACGGGCTTTGCGCCTATGTGTTCGACCTTGCTGCGCCAGTGTTGGCCCAGGTAGTAGAACCTGAGGCTGTCCTGGGCGGGGTCGATGATTTGCATCAGCCGCGCCTTGAGGGCGACCCATTGCGCGGCGTCCACTTCTATTTCGAAGACGGAGTATTGCGCGCGCTGGCCGAAGTCCCGGCAGGCCTTGGCGATGCGCCGCAGGCGGCGGGCACCATCCGGGTCCTGGGTACGGACGTCATAGCTCACCAGGACCATCATCGGCACACCTCATTTCTCATCGCCGGGCTGCCCCAAGATAAAAAAGCGGCTCCCTCGGGGGGGCAGCGGACCTTGCGCAACAAAGAGAGCGTGGGGGCCATGTTTCATTTCCAAAGGAATGGCGGATAGGCATCGAGATCACCGCGCAGGTGGCGGGCCAGCATTTGCGCCTGGATGAAGGGGAACAGTCCGATGGCGGCTTTTTCTTCGATGAAGGCGTGGCGCAGTTCTTCGCGCTTGCGCTCCTGGTAGGCGGTCAGCACGGTCTTGCGTGATGCTTCGGTCAGCAGGACCGCGCCGTTGTCCATGATCTGGAAGTCGCGCTCACCCAGCTGTTTGCGGTTGATCAGCGACAGTGCCAGCCGGTCCGCCAGCAGGGGGCGAAATTCCTCCAGCAGGTCCAGCGCCAGGCTGGGGCGCCCGGGCCTGTCACGGTGCAGGAAGCCCACGGCGGGGTCCAGGCCCACGCTTTCGAGTGCTGAGCGGCAGTCGTGCGTGACGAGGGTGTAGAGAAAGGACAGCAAGGCATTGACCGCGTCGCGCGGCGGACGCCGGCTGCGCCCCTGAAAGCGCATGGCGGGGCTGTCCACGCGAATGAGCATGTCGAACACGCCGAAATAGGCCTGCGCCGCCTCGCCCTCGTAGCCGCGCAGCATGTCCAGGCTGGTTTCTCCGGGCAGTTTTTCCGCAATGCGCCCCAGGCGCCTGTAGGCGTGCGTCAGTGCTGCCTCGGCTTCGGGCTCCAGCTTGTCGCCGTGGTCACGCAGTGCCCGGCCCAGGACCGCGCGCTGGTTGTGCAGCTTGCCCAGCAGGATGTTGTGGACGATGGCGGCGCAACGGTCCGGATCATCGCTGACCCGGTACTGCTGACGGCGCAGCAGCACGTTACCGGAAACAGGCCCCTCCACCCGCGCAAGAAAGCGCCCGTTGGGCGTGAGAAAGCTGGTGCAGATGCCCTGCTCGGCGCAATAGCCCATCAGCGGTGGAGACACCAGCACGCGCCCGAAGCAGACCAGGCTCTCGAGCATGTGCACCGGCAGCCGGGCACGCTCGCGCTGCTCGACCTCCATTACGATGTTGGCACCGTCCTTGCGCAGCCAGGCGCCTTCGGTGGTCACGTACAGGGTGTTCAGTTGCCGTCGCATGGACCTTCTTCCATCTGCTGGCCCCATTGCGCTGACAGCCAGGCATTGACACTCTGGGTGCGCCCCAACAGCCTGGGCTGGCACAGGTCCAGCAGCGAACAGGCATCGCACAGCCGGGGGCTGTAGCGCGCCGTTGGCGTGGTGCCCGAGTCCAGCATGGAGCGCACCGCGGCAATGGTGCCGCAGGTGAGCTGGCGCAGTTCGTCGTCGAAGCGCACATCGGTGCGCCTGCGGGCCTCGCCGTAGTAAAGGGCGCCCGCCTCTACCGGCTGGCCCAGCATGGACTCCAGGCACAGCGCCTGCGCGCAGAGCTGGACTTCATCGGCACGGTGGGCCTTGGGCCGGCCGCGCTTGTATTCCACGGGAAACGCTCGCTCGCCCTGTCGGCCCTGGTGGAACTCCACCACGTCGGCAATGCCGGTGATGCCCAGGCGCGTCTCGGCCAGCGGCATGGCCGTGACAGTGCGCACACCCTTGCGCCGCTCCGCCTTGGGCTTGTCGGCCTTTTCGTGCAGCAGCCGGCCTTCAGCCGTATGCCGGCTTTCGGCCCACAGCTGCTCGACATGGATGAGGGCGCATTGCCTTGGGCAGTACAAGTAGTGCTGCAATGCCGACAGGGCAATGGCGTCGTCTTCGCTCATGGTGCGTCGGCGGCTTTGCCACCCGTCTCAGATCAGTTCCCGCAGGGTCACGCCCGAAGGCACGGCCGCAGTGTCGATGTGCACACGGTAGTCAGCAAAGCGCCGGGGAGCGCCCGCATCGGCCGGCTGTGCGGACTCCACCTTGACGGCGTCAAACAGCACATGCGCAGGCGCGTTGCCCATGGCGCTTTCATGTTCGAAGACGATGAGTTTGCGCGCCGCCATCTCGCCGCGTGCGGCGGAGCGGTCATGCTCGAACATGTTGATCAGCGCGCGCCAGAACAGGTCCAGGTCCTCGTTGGAAAACCCGGTGCGCTCGGCCAGCTTGGCCGAGATGAAGCCATGGGCACGGTACAGGCCGTAGGGAATGATGTGCTTGCGGCCCATGGTGCGGTTGTCGCCACTCTGCGCTTCGGCCTCTTTTTCCGTGGTGACGGCCATGCGCGTGATGGAGATTTCCAGCGGCACCACGGGGTCGATGGAGGTGGCGAAGGCCATCTGTATGGGTCCGCGCACCTGGCCGGCATTGACGCCCGTGGTCATGACAGCGCCGAAGGTGCGGATGTCGAAGAAGTTGGCGCACATCCAGGCCGTGATCTCGCGGGCCTTGGCTTCGTCCTTGGGCAGTTTCTTGTCTTCGGGCTTGATGCCGATGGCCTCGTAGGCCTTGCGATGCTGGTGGTTCAGGATGGCCTTTTCCTGCATGTAGATCGCATGGCCCGGTGCATCGTCCTTGTCCAGGCTCACGAAGTTGCGGATCTTGCGCTTGAGGCAGACATCGGTGACCAGGCCTCGATTGGTCTCGGGGTCCAGGCGCGGCAGGTTGCCGGCATCGGGATCGCCATTGGGATTGCCATTGGTGATGTCGAACAGGTAGACGAATTCGTAGCGGTGGGCGATGGCGGTCATGCGGAGGCTTCCTCGGAGGTGTCTTCTGTGGAATCGTTGCTGTCGTCGTTGGCAACCGATTTGCTGAAACGGCTTTGCGACTGGTGGTAGTAGCCGATGGCGAAACGGCCCTGGTCTTCGATGCGCAGGCTGCGGGGGAAGCTGTCGGTGAGGCCGCCGACAATCTCGCCGATGTCCTTTTCCAGGCCCACGGCAGCGCCCGGCCTGTCCTTGCGCAGGCGCCCCAGATGGTTTTGCGCATTGCGCAGCAGCATGGGAAATACCGATGCCGGCGTGGCCGAGGCGGCGCCGTAGTAGCGGTCGCGGATGGTCGCGTTGACCTGCCCGCCCAACGCCTGGCGCTGCGCGCTTTCCAGCACGGCGAAAAGGCGGCCCAGCCGGTAGGCCGCGTTGGTGGATTCCTTGTCCAGACTCACGGGGATCTCCTCCTTGTCACTGTTGATTCCGAGGCGGCGCTCACGCGCCAGAATGCCTTTGCAGATACCCACGCGCAGCCCCGACAGATGGCCGTCGCTGCGCATGCGCATCAGCACGTTGGCCAGCAGGCTGCGTGGATAGGGGCGGCCGGTGAGCACGGCGCGCATGAACTCCCCCACGAGATTGCTCATGGCGTCATCCATCTTGGGCGCGCTGCCCTCACGGTGCGGTGCCGTGGCCAAGACCACGCGGTAGGCCGACGGGGCCGTCTTCCAGGGCCGTGGCTCCAGCGCGAAATCATGGGCATGCTCCGCCAGGCGGCGCGCAAACAGGCCCAGCGTGCCGACCTCCCAGAAACGGATGGAGATGCGCGAGGCATTGGGCGCCAGGCCCAGCACGTACATGCGCGTGTCTTCCTCAAGCCTGGGATCGATGTCGCTGAGCGGCCGGCCTTTCTGCACCTTTTCCAGTTCGATGCGGATGCGCGCGGCCTCCTGGTCGTCCGAGGGACGGTCATCGAGCAGGTCGGCCAACAGCGACTCGGCCCGTACGGCTTGTTCGGCCTCCTGGCCATCTGCGGCCTCGGCCCAGAAGACGATGCTGGTATCACCGATCTGCAGGCGCTGGCGGTTATGCTCGCCGCGCCGCAGCAGGTGGTTGAGCACGGTGGTGTAGGCAAAGGCGGCCTGCTCCGAGACAGGTGCGTTGTCGCCCTGGCTTTTGCCGTAGGAAGTGAATGACTCCTGGTTGAAGGAGACGATGGAGGCGCCGGAGCTCTGGGCACCACTGACGCCCTTGATGACCGGGTGCAGGCGCGCCACGGGCAGGCTTTCACCGCTCACAAGGCAGGTCGCCACCGATTCCTGACCGCTTTGTCCACCGTCGTCGCTGGCGAGCAGCCGGGCACGCAGGGCCTGAGCGGCCGGGCGTTCGTGCAGATAGGCCTTCTCGCCATCCATGCGGAACACCATGTTGGCATCGAGCATGTCCGGGGTGAAATGGGCCGCTTCGAATTGCTGCGGCGTCCAGGCGTCGAAAAAGCCCAGCAAGGCCTTCAGGCCCGCATCCTGCGTGCCGGCCAGATGCTCGCGGTGCAAGGCCTTGAAGGCTTCATGCTCCTTGTCCGCGCGCTTGCTGGTGGCGCTCACACCCAGCACATAGCTGGTCTTGTCCCAGAGGAAGTTGGACTTGATGCCCACCGTTCTTTTCTCCGGCTGGGGCACGTTCATCACGCACGGCAGCGGCTTCTTGCCCGTGGTGTCCCGGATGTCGTTGACCTGCACCACACGGCCATCGGCGGACAGCAGGATCTCGTAGCTGATCTTCTCGGGGCTGTAGCCAAAGGGCGCCAGGCCCTCCTCACGGCGTTCCAGCAGCCGCTGGTAGTAGGTGGCAAGCGCCTGCAGGATCATGACTTGAGCTCCTCGCTGTGCCAGGGCGGCACGGCGATCACACCACCGGCCATGCTGGCGCGGAAAAAGCGCGGGGCCATGCCGTTGGCAAAGTCGATGTCATGCAGCATCCAGCCCAGGTCCCGCTCGGGCAGCAGGCTTTCGTGCGGCGTGGGCAATGCCTCGCCGTCTTCGAGCAGGCCGAAGTCCGCCGGAAACTCGCGCACGCCCAGGCAGGGCATTTGAAAGCACTGGCCCTTGCGCGCTCGGCGGTTGAAGATGTCCAGGTGCTTGCCCACCGAGTCGTCGGCGCCGGCCTTGGGCGTGAGCTCGAAATGCGCCTCGATCACATAGGCCACGTCGCGCAGCACCGTGGCTGCGCGCTGCTGACGATCCTGGTCCACATGCGTGACCAAGCCTTCCGTGGAGCCGGCCTTCATCGCCTTGGACACACTGGCCGGAGAGATCTTGCTGCCGACCTCGTTGCGCCGTATCGATTCAAAGCGGATCGGCTTCAGAACGTGGATGCGGTCTACGCTCCAACGTATAGCCGGCTTCCAGTGGATGGCCTCCAGAATGCCGCGCGCGGCCGAAGGCGTGATGACGTCGTAGCTGACGCGCTCACCCTTCATCTCGGGTCTGGTGAAGCAGGCGCGCTCACCCCAGACCTTCAGTTTCACTCCAAATCCCATGCCCTCTCCTCTCCTTCAGCGGCAAGACACCGTTGCCTGCGCTACCAGCACAAATGCTCGGTCTGGATCAGCGCGGGCTCATCCCAATGGATGCCATGGCGCGGGTCGTACAAGCCCTCGTGCGCCAGCACCATGAATTGATCACCCCATTTGCTCTCAGCCACCGACACCACGGCCCCGGCCTTGCGCAGCGCATCAAAGCCTTGTCGCGGCAGTTGCACCAGATAGGGCTGCAGGCTGCGCGCCAAGCCCACGCTGCCTTGCGCATGCTCCAACGCCCGCAGCGCGTCCCTGGCCTTGTCGTCATACGGCACGATCACCGGCATCTGCACGCTTTCGATAAGCCGGAACTTCGCCGCCAGGGTTTCCATCGGCAGGCTGTCGAAGCGGCTTGCCGTCAGTTGCCCCAGTAGATCCGGCACATCCAGGGCCTGCGAGCCCTTTTGCCAGTAAAGCAGCGAGAAGTAGCGCTGGATGGCCTCGGGGGCCAGAGGCTGCGCCTCGAACTGCCTGAGCACTTCTCGCGCCTTCTCCGCGTACTGCTTGAGTTCAGGTGGCGGTGCCCAATCCGGATTGCCCGGCAGAAACACAAGCACCTCGCTGGTATCCCTGGCGCGCCGTCCCTCACGGTTGCAGCGGCCAGCGGCCTGGGCGATGGAGTCCAGGCCCGCCTCGGCACGCAGCACGGTGGGAAAGTCCACATCGACGCCGGCCTCGATCAGGCTCGTCGATACCAGCCGGCAGGGTTTGCCTTCCTTGAGCATCTGCCGCACTTCGGCCAGCACCTCGCTGCGGTGCCTTGCGCACATCAGCGTGGTCAGATGGCGTGCGCCGGGCAGATCGGCCATGGCCTGGTAGACGGCCCGCGCATGGCGGCGGTTGTTGACGATGCACAGCACCTGTTCGCGCGAGCGCATGTGTCCGGCCAGCGCCTCATCGTCCAGCACGCCCAGGTGTCGCACGCGCACGCGCTCCAGTTGCGTGAACAGCCGGTCCGGGTCGGGCGCCAGTTCCCGCACTTCGTTCAGGCCGCCCTCGAAATCGGGCGCCACCAGTGCAGGCTGGGTCGCGGTGCACAGCACCACGCTCGCGCGGTAGTTGCGCGCCAGTTCGTCGATGGCCGCCACGCAGGGCCTCAGCAGCTTGAGGGGCATGGTCTGGGCCTCGTCCAGCACGACCACGCTGCCCGCGATGCGGTGCAGCTTGCGGCATTGCGATGGCCGGGCGGCAAACAGGCTTTCGAAGAACTGCACGGCCGTGGTGACGATGATGGGCGCATCCCAGTTCTCCATGGCCAGCTGCAGCTTCTTTTCCGCCTGGTATTTTTCGGGGTCGTCGCGCGGCGGCTCGGTCTGCACGAAAGCGCTGTGGTGCTCCAGCACGGCGGCGTCGCCCAGCGGGCCCAGGGCCCTGCGAAATACGGCGGCGTTCTGCTCGACGATGCTGGTGAACGGAATCACGAAGATCACGCGACGCAGGCCATGGCGTATGGCGTGGTCCAGTGCGAAGGCCAGCGAGGCCAGCGTCTTGCCCCCACCCGTGGGCACCGTCAGGGAAAACAGCCCCGGCGCCAGTTCCGCCTGCGCACGCACATGCTGCAGGATGCCTGAGCGGATGGGGTTGACGTCACCCCCCGTTGGCAAACCTGCCAAGTGGTGGTCGAGTTGCTCGCGCAAGGCCTGCAGGCTGGGCACCGGCTTACCCGCGCTGCGATGATCGGGAAGGCTTTCCGTCTTCAGATAAAAGCGCTCCGTATCGAGAAAATCGGCATCGACCAAGCATGAAAACATCATGCGTGTGAAAAATGCCAACTGGAAATTCTTGCGTTTGCCGTCACAAGGCTTGAGATCGACCATTGGCAGCTTGGCGGGCAATGCGATGTCGCGCTTCCAGGCGGAATCCAGCGCCGGCAATTCGTACCCGTCATCAAGCCGCTGGCGCAATGCGGATCTTTCCCCTTGTCCATCTCCATTGGCCAATCCCGCATGGTGCCCGGCAATGCCATAGGCCAGCAAATGGCCTATTCCGGGATAGTGCCTGGCTGCAATGCGCGCGCCCCAGGTGGAGTGGTCCACGCGCAGTGCGCCGCCTTGCAGCCGAAGTTGGTAGGGCTCGGTGTACTTGCCCAGGTCATGCAGCCAGCCCTGTATCTCAGCCAGCTCACCGGCACCGAAGGCCTGTGCGAACTGTCGAGCCAGTGTGCCCACACCCTTCAGGTGATCCGGCAGGGATTGCCAATCGGCCCTTGAAGCATTGGCTGTGGAATGCGCAAAGAAGTCACCCATAAGACAATTCAGATTCTTCCGTCTATTTCTCGGTAAAACAGGAATAGTCCTAAGAAAAAACACCGCAGGCACCAAAGCGCCTGCGGTGTTTATTTGACCAGTCCAAGGCTGGATCGACTATAGGGGAAATATCAGCCTACATGGCGCATTCCCGATCAGGAGTCAGCGGATTTCAACGCGCCGTCGTATCGCTGCTGGCCGCCACGATGGGGATATAGAACTCCCCGCCCGCGCGGTTGAATTCCTCGGCCTTGGCCTGCATTCCGGCGGCAATGCCTTCCTGCTCGGCAACGCCCTTGGCAGCGGCGAATTCGCGCACTTCCTGGGTGATCTTCATGGAGCAGAACTTGGGGCCGCACATGGAGCAGAAGTGCGCCACCTTGGCGCTGTCCTTGGGCAGGGTTTCGTCGTGGTAGGCCTGGGCGGTGTCGGGGTCCAGGCCCAGGTTGAACTGGTCCTGCCAGCGGAAGTCGAAGCGGGCCTGGCTCAGCGCGTCGTCGCGGGCGCGGGCGCCCGGGTGGCCCTTGGCGACGTCGGCGGCGTGGGCGGCGATCTTGTACGCGATGATGCCCTGCTTGACGTCGTCGCGGTCGGGCAGGCCCAGGTGTTCCTTGGGCGTGACGTAGCACAGCATGGCGGTGCCGAACCAGCCGATCATGGCCGCGCCGATGGCGCTGGCGATGTGGTCGTAGCCGGGGGCGATGTCGATGGTCAGCGGGCCCAGGGTGTAGAACGGCGCCTCGTGGCAGTGCTTGAGCTGCTCGGTCATGTTGGCCTGGATCATGTGCATGGGCACGTGGCCGGGGCCTTCGATCATGGTCTGCACGTCGTGCTTCCAGGCCAGCTGGGTCAGCTCGCCCAGGGTCTTGAGTTCGGCGAACTGGGCCTCGTCATTGGCGTCCGAGGCGCTGCCGGGGCGCAGGCCGTCGCCCAGCGAGAAGCTGACGTCGTACTGCTTCATGATGTCGCAGATGTCCTCGAAGTGCTCGTACAGGAAGCTCTCGCGGTGGTGGGCCATGCACCACTTGGCCATGATGGAGCCCCCGCGCGAGACGATGCCCGTGCGGCGCTGGGCCGTGAGGTGGATGTAGGCCAGGCGCACGCCGGCGTGGATGGTGAAGTAGTCCACGCCCTGCTCGGCCTGCTCGATCAGCGTGTCGCGGAAGATGGGCCAGGTCAGGTCCTCGGCAATGCCGCCCACTTTCTCCAGCGCCTGGTAGATGGGCACGGTGCCGATGGGCACGGGCGAGTTGCGGATGATCCAGTCGCGCGTGGTGTGGATGTTCTTGCCGGTGGACAGGTCCATCACGTTGTCCGCACCCCAGCGGATGGCCCAGACCAGCTTCTCGACCTCTTCCTCGATGCTGGAGGTGACGGCCGAGTTGCCGATGTTGGCGTTGATCTTGACCTTGAAGTTGCGCCCGATGGCCATGGGCTCGATCTCGGGGTGGTTGATGTTGGCCGGGATGATGGCGCGGCCGCGCGCCACTTCGTCGCGCACGAATTCGGGCGTGATGATCTTGGGGATGGCGGCGCCCAGGCCGTTGCCGGCCAGGCGCGCCTCGCGCGCGGCGTCCTGCTGGTACTCGGCCATCCATTCGCGGCGGCCGTTCTCGCGCAGGGCCACGTATTCCATCTCGGGCGTGATGATGCCCTTGCGCGCGTAGTGCATCTGGGTGACGTTTCCGCCGCTTTTCGCGCGGCGCGGCTGGCGCTGCAGTGATGCGGCCTCGGCCCGCAGGCGGGCCACGCGCTCGTCCTCCTCGCCGCGCTTGCCGCCGTCGTCCAGTGCCTGGCGCAGGCGGCCGGCGTAGTACTCGCTGTCGCCGCGCGACTCGATCCAGGCATTGCGCACGCCCGGCAGGCCGCTGCGCACGTCGATGGCCACGGCCGGATCGGTGTAGGGGCCCGAGGTGTCATAGACGCTGACCTGCTCGCCATTGGTCAGCTGGATATCGCGCACGGGCACGTTGAGGCCGGCATGCAGGCTGCCTTGCAGATAGCTCTTGGTGGAGGCCGGGAACGGCTTGCGCGACTGCGCCAGCAGGTCGGAAAAACGCTGTGCGTCTGGAGCTTCGCCGGCTGCGGGGGTGAAGATGGAATCGGGAGCGTTCATGTCGGGTTCCTTGCGTTCAAAGCGTCGATCAACAACGCTCCGGGAACCGGACACTCCTTGGGCTGTGCCAAAGGCCGCGCACCGGGCTATGCCAGTGTGGGCCTGCCAGGGCCGTATGGCCTTGGCCCCTGGTTGCCACGCACGCCAAGGCGCACGAGCAGCCTTGGTTGGCAAGGGTCGATGCGCATCGGATGGTGGCCTGCCTGGCCGTTGCGGCCCTGCGTGTATCCGCCGTGGCGGACTTCCATCCTCTGACTTCGGCCCCGCTTCAGGGTCCCGCTCTTCTTCCGCCGGTATCAACCGGATCAAGTTCGTCGGGTTCGCCGCCTGGTCCATGCAGCGCATGGACCGGTTGGCATCTCAGTGCATCAGCACACCCCGGAGCAGAGCGCAGTATAGGGGATGGCAAGGCGCCCTTGCCCTGCGGGTTTGCCCAGGGGCCTGAAGGCCCTGCTCAGTCGAAGCCGCGCATCTGTGCCCATTCGGCCACCGGTGCGCGCGTGGCGCGCCAGCCGTTGATGGGGGCATCCTTGTCCTCGTAGCCCAGCGCAATGCCGAAGGCCACGTGGTAGCCCTCGGGCAGCGCCAGCGCCTGGGTCACGGCGTCGTTGTAGCGGCGCCAGAAGCCCTGGGCGCAGGTGGCCAGGCCATTGGCGCAGGCCAGCAGCATGAAGGACTGCAGGTAGATGCCCAGGTCCACCCACTGCGGCAGGCCCATGCGCTCGTCCACCGCCACGATCAGGCCCACGGGCGCGCCGAAGAACTGGCCGTTGCGCGCCAGCTGCTCCAGCCGCGCGGGCTTGTCGTCACGCGGAATGCCCAGCGACTGGTACAGCTCCTCGCCATTGGCAAAGCGCCGGCTGCGGTAGGGCTCCCAGAGGTTGGGCGGGTAGGACAGGCCGGGCTGGGCGTCCTGGGGCTCGGCTTCGGCAACGGCGGTGAGCAGCTGCTGCAGCGGCTCTCCCGTCAGCGCCAGCACGCGCCAGGGCTGCAGGTTGCCGCCCGAGGCCGCTTGTGCCGACTGTTCCATCAGGGAGCGCACCAGGGCCGCATCGGGCGACTGGGGCAGGAAGGCGCGCACGGAGCGGCGCGCATGCAAGGCCTGTTCAACGTTCATGCTGGTCGGAGTCTCCGGTCTTCTTGGGGGATCTTGGGGGATCTTTGGTGATCTTCTGCAGGCCTACTTGCCCATGATCTGGTCGATCTTGTCCTTCTGGAACGCCTGCGGGCGCTCGGACTCGCAGGGCACGCAGTCGCCCACCTTGCTGCCGGCCGAGAGCTTGGCAATCGCCTCCCACAGCAGCGCGATCTGCTGCTCATGCGCGGCCGCGCCATCGCTCAGGCCACGCATGGCCTGGGCCACGGGGTCCATTTCCTGGGTGATGCCGTAGGCCGTGAATGGCTGGGGCGCGGCAGAGGCCGGGACCTTGATGGACTCGGCCTTGGCAGATGCCAGGTCGTGCTCGGTCACATCGGCGCTGTGGCCGTTCTTGCTGGCGATGATGCGCGCCGGAATGCCCACGGCCGTAGCGCCTGCGGGCACGGGCTTGATGACCACGGCATTGCTGCCGATCTTGGCACCGTCGCCCACCTCGAAGCCGCCCAGCACCTTGGCGCCCGCGCTGACCACCACGTCGCGGCCCAGCGTGGGATGGCGCTTGGCGCCCTTGTACAGCGAGGTGCCGCCCAGGGTCACGCCGTGGTAGATGGTGCAGCCGTCGCCGACCACGGCCGTCTCGCCGATGACGACGCCCATGCCGTGGTCTATGAAGACGCGCTCGCCGATGACGGCGCCAGGGTGGATCTCGATGCCGGTGAGCCAGCGGCCGATGTGCGAGATGAAGCGCCCCAGCCACTTGAGGCCATGGTTCCAGCACCAGTGCGCCGGGCGCTGCAGCCAGATCGCATGCAGACCCGGATAACAGGTGATGACCTCCCAGGTGCTGCGTGCCGCAGGGTCGCGGTCGAGGATGCACTGGATATCGGAGCGCAGGCGGTCAAGCATCTAGGGGCTGGTTATTGTTGACAAGACCGCTCAGTCTAGCGTTTCGGTGGGGTGCTCTGCAGCATGGCTTTCGCAACACCGCGCAGGATGTGGATTTCCTCGGCGGTCAGTTGCGAGCGGTTGAAAAGCTGGTTGAGGCGCGGCATCAGCTTCTTGGGCGCGGCCGGATCCAGAAAGCCGATATGCGCCAGCGCCTGCTCCCAATGGCCCAGCATGCCGGCCACCTGGGCCGCGTCGGCACGCTGCGGCGCAGGCGTGTGCTCCACCACGGGAAAGCCGCCCAGCGCCTGGCGCCACTCGTAAGCCACCACCTGGATGGCCGCCCCCAGGTTCAGCGAGCCGAACTGCGGATTGGACGGAATCGACAGCGCCACATCGCTGCGGTAGACATCGTCGTTGCTCATGCCGAAGCGCTCGCAGCCGAAGAGGAAGGCCACGCCCGACTGGTTGCAGCGCGGCGTGGGAGCCTGTGCCGACACGGATGCATCGGCAGGCGCCGCCGCTTCATCGGGCACATCGGGCGCAGCCGGCACATCCAGCGCCCCGCTGAGCAGCAGCTCGAAATGCTGGCGCGGCGTGCGCGTGGGCGGGCCGAAGTCGCGCGGCGTCATGGCCGTGGCGCACAGGTGGCTGATGCCGTCCAGCGCCTCCTCCAGCGTCTCGACCACGCGCGCATTGCCCAGCACGTCCAGCGCGCCGCTGGCCCGCTGGATGGTCTCTTCCTTGCGCAGCACGTTGGGCCAGCGCGGGCGCACCAGCACCAGGTCGTCAAAGCCCATGGTCTTCAGGGCGCGGGCGGCGGCGCCCACATTGCCGGCGTGGCTGGTTTCTATCAGTACGAATCGGGTTTTCATGGCGTCGCTGGCCTGCCGGCGCCGGCAGAGCCCCCAAGACGGGACAGGTTGCGCAGCACAAAACGGACAAGGCGGGTAAAATTGCGCGCTATTGTCGCCGCCCCGCATCGCCGGACGCGGCTTTTTCCGTTCTTACCCGCGTCAAACAGCCTGCTTTTGCCAGAGAGGACCGTCCTCTCCTTGCACAGCCGCTGCTCCGCCAACGCCTCACAATCTATGTCGACCAACCTGCATCCCATGCTCAACGTGGCCATCAAGGCCGCACGCGCCGCCGGCGCCATCATCAACCGCGCGGCTCTTGACGTGGAATCCGTGCGTGTCGCACAAAAGCAGGTCAACGACTTTGTGACCGAGGTGGACAAGGCGGCCGAGCAGGCCATCATCGAGACGCTGCTGGGCGCCTATCCGGGCCACGGCATCCTGGCCGAGGAATCGGGCAACGAGTTCGGCGCCAAGAACTCCGACTACGTCTGGATCATCGATCCGCTGGACGGCACCACCAACTTCATCCACGGCTTCCCCGTGTACTGCGTGAGCATTGCCCTGTCCTTCAAGGGCAAGGTGGAGCACGCCGTGGTGTACGACCCCTCGCGCAACGACCTGTTCACGGCCACGCGCGGCCGCGGCGCCTACCTGAATGACCGCCGCATCCGCGTGTCCAAGCGCATCCAGCTCAAGGACAGCCTGATCTCCACCGGCTTCCCCTTCCGCCGTGGCGACAACTTCAAGCAGTACATGAACATGCTGGGCGACGTGATGCAGGAAACCGCAGGCGTGCGCCGCCCCGGCGCCGCCGCGCTGGACCTGGCCTACGTGGCAGCCGGCTTTGCCGATGGCTTCTTCGAAAGCGGCCTGCAGATCTGGGACGTGGCCGCCGGCAGTCTGCTGGTGACCGAGGCCGGCGGTCTGGTCGGCAACTTCACGGGCGAGGCCGATTTCCTGGAGCAGAAGGAATGCCTGGCGGGCAATCCGCGCATCTATGGTGCGCTGGTCGGCATCGTTGGCAAGTACAGCAAGTTTGCTTCGGCTGGGGAGAAGGCTGGTGTGCGGCAGGCGCTGTCTGATTCTGGAGAGGCGGCTCCCGTCGCTGATGCTGAAACTGCTGAGTCTGAGCAGCAGCCTGAGGCCTGATTTCGGCTTCTCCTATCTCTCTTTAAAACAGCTCCTTCAAGGGGCTGTTTTTCATTGGGCCTTTGGATTTGGGTACTTTGTTTTTGACCCTGCCGGGGGGTTGCTTTTCGAGGCCGGGTCTCGGCCCGGCGGCCGACCTACCTTTCTTTGATTCGTCAAAGAAACGTAGGCCAAAGAAAGACGACCCGAATGTCCACGTCCCTTCGCTTCGCTGCGGGCAACCTGCGCCGGGCCGCCTGCGGGGTTCGCCGTGAAACTCGTTGCGCGCTGCGCGCTTCACTCAAACATCACGGCGAGTCAGATGACGAGGCAGTCCTGTCCTGCGGCAGGACTGCAACCCCGCAGGCGGCCCGACGCAGGCGTGGGCATACGGGAGGGGTGAGGGCCACGGCCATGGCCTCACGGCCTGGCCTGTGGCGCGGAGCTCTTTTACTTGACCCGTGCGTTGATCACCGCCTCAGCCACGTTGCGCGGTGCTTCGGCGTAGTGCTTGAACTCCATGGAGTAGGTGGCACGGCCTTGCGTTTGCGAGCGCAGGGAGGTGGCGTAGCCGAACATTTCGGACAGGGGCACTTCGGCCTTGATGGATTTGCCGCCGCCGGCCATGTCGTCCATGCCCTGCACCATGCCGCGACGCGAGGACAGGTCGCCCATGACGGTGCCGGCGTAGTCTTCGGGCGTCTCGACTTCCACGGCCATCATGGGCTCCAGGATGACGGGGCTGGCCTTTCTCGCCGCTTCCTTGAACCCGAAGATGGCCGCCATCTTGAAGGCCATTTCGTTGGAGTCCACGTCGTGGTACGAGCCGAAGGTCAGCGTGACCTTGACGTCCACCACGGGGTAGCCGGCCAGCACGCCGCTGGTCAGGGCCTCTACCACGCCCTTTTCCACCGCAGGGATGTACTCGCGCGGCACCACGCCGCCCTTGATGGCGTCCACAAACTCGAAGCCCTTGCCGGGTTCCTGGGGCTCCACCGTGAAGACCACATGGCCGTACTGACCCTTGCCGCCGGACTGGCGCACGAACTTGCCGTCCACATCGGTGACTTTCTTGCGGATGGTCTCGCGGTAGGCCACCTGGGGCTTGCCCACGTTGGCTTCCACGTTGAACTCGCGCTTCATGCGGTCCACGATGATTTCCAGGTGCAGCTCACCCATGCCGGCAATGATGGTCTGGCCCGATTCCTCATCGGTGCGCACGCGGAAGGACGGGTCTTCGGCCGCCAGGCGCGACAGGGCAATGCCCATCTTTTCCTGGTCGGCCTTGGACTTGGGCTCCACGGCCTGGGCGATCACGGGCTCGGGGAAGACCATCTTCTCCAGCACGATGGGCGCGGACGGGTCGCACAGGGTCTCGCCCGTGGTCACGTCCTTCAGGCCCACGCAGGCGGCAATGTCGCCGGCGTGGATTTCATCGACCTCCAGGCGTTCATTGGCATGCATCTGCACGATGCGGCCGATGCGCTCCTTCTTGTCCTTGACGGAGTTGAGCACGCTGTCGCCCTTGTTGAGCACGCCCGAGTAGACGCGCACAAAGGTGAGCTGGCCCACGAAGGGGTCGGTCATCAGCTTGAAGGCCAGGGCAGAGAACTTCTCGCTGTCATCGGCATGGCGCACGATGATGGAGCCGTCTTCGGCATGGCCTTCCACGGGCGGCACTTCCAGCGGCGAAGGCATGAGCTCGACCACGGCGTCCAGCAGACGCTGCACACCCTTGTTCTTGAAGGCCGAGCCGCACAGCATGGGCTGGATCTCGCCCGCAATGGTGCGCAGGCGCAGGCCGCGCAGGATGTCGGCCTCGGGCAGGTCGCCCTCTTCCAGGTAGCGGTTCATCAGGTCTTCGCTGGCCTCGGCAGCCGCCTCCACCATGGACTCGCGCCACTTCCTGGCGTCTGCCACCATGGCTGCGGGAATCTCCTGGTACTCGAACTTCATGCCCTGCGTGGCCTCGTCCCAGATGATGGCCTTCATCTTGAGCAGGTCCACCACGCCGGTGAACTGCTGCTCCGCGCCAATGGGCAGCACGATGGGCACGGGGTTGGCCTTGAGGCGGTCGATCATCATCTGCCGCACGCGCAGAAAATCCGCGCCCGTGCGGTCCATCTTGTTGACGAAGGCCAGGCGCGGCACCTTGTACTTGTTGGCCTGGCGCCAGACCGTCTCGGACTGCGGCTGCACGCCGCCCACGGCGTCATAGACCATGACGGCGCCGTCGAGCACGCGCATGGAGCGCTCCACCTCAATGGTGAAGTCCACGTGGCCCGGGGTGTCGATGATGTTGATGCGGTGCTGGTCAAAGCGGCCGTCCATGCCCTTCCAGAAGCAGGTGGTCGCCGCCGAGGTGATGGTGATGCCGCGCTCCTGCTCCTGCTCCATCCAGTCCATGATGGCGGCGCCCTCGTGCACCTCGCCCAGCTTGTGGCTCACCCCGGTGTAGAACAGGATGCGCTCGGTCGTGGTCGTCTTGCCGGCATCGATGTGCGCGGAGATACCAATGTTGCGATAGCGTTCTATGGGGGTATGGCGGGCCATGAAAGGACTCCTGGGTGCTGATAAGCGTTGATGCGTGGATCTGCCGTGGGCTGGGATTCTCGCGGGGGTTGAATGAGGGTTAATGACAATTTGAATGTACGAAGACAATCGTACTATCTTCCGCAACTTCTTGCAGAACGATTCATGTTTTCACCACGCCATGCCCCTGTCTGCCAGATAACTGCCCGCGCCACGCCGCATCAGCGACGTACGGCATTGCTTCCATGGCACAGTGGCGCCCCATTGACTGGACGATTCATGCTTGCCAACCACCCCGACCGCGAACAGATACGCCTGGAAAACCTGCTCAACGCCCTGGGCAACCCCCTGCGCCTGGCCGTGGTGCGCGCGCTGGCCGCAGGCCATGAGCGCGCCTGCGGCTCGCTCTTGCAGGGCCAGTCCAAATCCACCATGACCCACCATTGGCGCGTGCTGCGCGACAGCGGCGTGATCTGGCAGCGCCCCGATGGCCGGGAAAACCTGCTCTCCCTGCGCCGCGAAGACCTGGACGCGCGCTTTCCCGGCCTGCTGGATGCGCTGCTGCAGGCCCTGGCCGAAGACCCGCTGACCGAACAGGCCACGGCGGCCCACCTCAAACCCTGCCCCTGAAGCCAGGCCCCTGCAACGCAGGCGGCAGCCCTGCGCCCTACCCTTTCACGGCAAGCGCCACAGCAACGCCCTCATCCGCAAACCGCTTGGCCGCCTTGAGCAGATAGCTCACGGCATAGAGGATGGGGTCATCGGCCTCATCGCCATTCAGATGGTCCACCACCTCGATGGCATAGCCCAGGTCCACTGCCGTGTCGTGCAGCAGGCCCAGCAGTTCCTTGTCCTGCGGCTCCAGCGACTGCGCCTGATCGGCCTTGGCGTAGTAGATGCGCAGCAGGTCGCGGCAGACGCAGTTGATGGCCGTGACCTTGTGGCGAGCGTGCAGCTCCAGCACTTCAAGGGCAGCGCCCAGGTGCAGGACGGCGTCGATGGCCAGGTCGTCGAGGTTGGGTTGAGAAACGGTGCGGATGTCTTGATCCATCGAAGCCTCCTCTGATGATTGAAGCCTGCGTCTCGGCCTCGTACCGAGCTGTGCCGGATGCAAGGCAGCAGCAGCCCAAGATCAACAAAAGAGTTAAATATAACGTGGTTTAAATTGCATCAAAAACTGACGCTCTTGCCCATGCAAAAGCGTCCTGTCAAACGCGGCCGTCCAGTCGGCGCCACTTCATTTGATGCAGACATTGCCCGGGCTTTCGGCGCGGCGGTGCGCGCCCTTCGCAACGAGCGCGGCATCTCTCAGGAATCACTGGCCAACCTCGCCGATATCGAACGCTCTCACATGGGCAAGGTGGAGCGTGGGGAGCACATGCCGACCCTGGTCATCGTGTTCAAGATTGCGCGGGGGCTGGGGTGTGGCGCGGCTGAGGTGATGGGGAGGGCTGAGGAGGAGCTGCGGGGTGGGACTGCGGACTAGCAGCCGAGACTCGCTGAGCTTCGAGACTTCCAAAAGAACGGCCGAGACCGGAGGTTGGGCATGGATGACATCAGTGCGCTCATGAAAGCCATCGACGATGGGCAAATCACCGAAGTGAGACGGCTGCTTGAGGCTGGCGTCGATGCCAACGCAATGGATGAGGAAGGCCAGTCGCCGCTGATGGCAGCGGCTTGTGCAAACGACTTGAAGGCCCTGGACTTACTGCTGCAGTACGGGGCGGATGTGAGGCGGGCCTATGCGGAGGGTTGGACTGCGCTTCACACGGCCGTCGATTTTTCAATCGACTCGACTATTCAGCGCGGAGAGGCTCCTGGGGATGAGCCGCTTGATGCCATCTTATGGCTGCTCGCGCATGGGGCCGACGTGTGCGCGAAGACTGAGAGGGGAGAAACGGCGGTTGACTTTGCTCGGGCGTATCGGTCGGGGCGCGTAGAACGGGTGCTCTTGGTAAGCCAGTCTTGAAAGTGTCGAGCGTTCTCCTGCAGCCTGGCATGCATTCAAAGTCGGCAGCCGTCCGGAAGGTGCCAGCTCAACTCCCGCTGGCTGCCTGGCTACTTCAGGCTGATCTGCGCCATTCACGGCGCATCGCCTGAGCAACCGCAGCGGCCAATACTAGCCATTGAACATTGCCGGCCTTCTACTAACACTCATGCCTGAGAGCAACCACTCGATAGCGTATCGACCCAAAGTACCGATTCTTTATGCCTTTGGCTGACTCGTGTCGGCCCAAAGCGGCCAGCGACGTCGCATCACTACCACCCGGCCACCTTTATGCATCAAAAGATGGCTCTGTGCTCAAAGTACAAAGCGTACAATCAGACACAGAAAAGAGAGCAAGGGGTATGAATGAACCGAAGCCACATTTTTGATGCATGTGAGGAGCACTTATCCGTACTAGCAACGCGGATCGCACTTCGGGGTAAGTTGAATATACTTAATTTACATTTGCACTGTGAAGATTTTTACGCAGGACTTCTCAACCGGCTGTACTCACTTCAGCTAAAAAATATGAACGTTTACGTTCAGAATGCTGAAGGCATTGACCTAATTGACGCTGCTGCAAAGGTAGTTCTTCAAGTTTCCGCTACTGCCACGAAGCAGAAGGTAAATGCAGCACTGAGCAAAGACTTGTCTGCGTACAAAGGGCATTCCTTTCGTTTTATGTCAGTATCAAAGGATGCCTCGCATCTTCGAACCGAGACATTCGCAAATCCGCATCAGTTGGTTTTCAACCCCACAACTGACGTCTATGACGTAGCGTCGCTTCTTCATATCATTCTACATTTAGATCTCTCAAAGCAGAGAGAAGTCTATGCCTACCTGCAAGAAGAACTGAGTGAGCTCGGCGGCGATCGAATACTTCAAGAGTCCAATCTTGCCTCGATCATAAATGTCATTGCTAAGGAAAATCTGACTGCAAAATTTTGCGATACAAACATTGCAGATTTCAACGTAGACGAGAAGATTGTCTTTAATAAGCTGGATGCTGCAGCTAGCATGATTGAAGACTACAAAGTCTACAGTCATATTGTTGACAGAATTTATACAGAATTCGATAACAGCGGCGTCAATAAAAGCAAGTCTGTTCTTGATACATTCAGGAATATATATCTCCGACTGAGCACTAAATACTCAGGGGACGAACTCTTCTTTCAGATAGTCGAGGAAGTGACAAAAAGTATTAGAGGGAGCTCTAATTTTTCTCGACTTCCCATTGAAGAATTGAGTCTCAGTGTGAACGTGATCGCTGTGGATGCATTTATTCGATGCAAAATTTTTAAGAAGCCGTCCAGCTTAGGGGCATCGCATGTTACTACCTGAAAATATCCATCCGGAAAATACCCTGATGTACAACGGTATACTCATTGTGAAAGTGCTTAGGAGCGCAGACCAACATTCGCTTATAGATCTGTACTTGAACGCCAAAAAAGAAAACGACAGATTGACGATGGGGTTATTCGTACTTTCATTGGACTGGCTTTTTCTTGCTAACTGCGTGAGCCTCAATGAGCACGGCAAGGTGACCCTATGTTCCTAAAGTCACTGCGTATTGAAAATCAAGATGGCCTTATACGCCACATCCCGTTTCATGCCGGATTAAATCTTATAGTAGATGAGACTCCAAGTGATAGCCAACACAATACCGGCAACAACGTCGGAAAAACCACCGTATTGAAGCTAATAGACATCTGCTTAGGAGCCGATCCTCGCAGGGTCTACACTGATCTTGAAAATGCAAAATCGGAGTATACCGAGGTCAAGCAGTTTCTTATAGAAACGCAGGTTCTCGTGACGCTGACGCTGTGCGAGTCTTTCGATGTGCCATCAGAGCGTGATTTGATTATCGAACGCAATTTTCTTCCAAGAAAAAACCTGGTCAGGCGGATAAATGGACGCAACTACACTCAGGAGGGATTTGAAGAATTTCTAACAAACCATCTATTTCCTGATCATTACGGAAGAAAACCAACTTTTGCACAAATCATCTCGCACAACATCCGCTATAAAGAGCCAAGTGTTAGCAATACGCTAAAGACTCTACATCAGATGACAAAGGATGATGAGTACGAAGCTCTCTACCTTTTTCTGCTTGGCTGCTCCTTTACGGACGGGGAAAGAAAGCAACAGCTTCTCGCAAAACTTCGCAGTGAGACCACATTTAAGCGACAGCTGGAATCAAAGCAAACGAAGTCGGCATACCGGCTATCGCTCGCTCTACTGATGGATGAGATCACGGAGCTAGAAGCGAAGAGAGCATCTTTCAAGCAAACGTCGGACGTCGACGTACGTATCCAACGGATCGCCGAGATCAAGTACAGGAAGGGAGTAGTAGCTAGCGAGCTATCCAAAGTGCGTCTACGACGAGACCTGGTCCGCGAAGCCGTCCACGAAGTCAGTGCCCAGAAGAGCCACATAGACATTGCAGAGCTGAAAAAGCTTTATGGCGAAGTGTCAGAGCGCTTTGGCAGTTTGACGAAGTCGTTTGAAGAGCTCGTATCCTTCCACAACAGAATGGTTGACGAGAAGGTTCGATACATCGCTAAAGATCTTCCGCATCTGGAAGTACAAATCTCCGCTAAGCAAAATGAGTTGCACGCCCTTAACCGATCTGAGTCAGAGAACATCGTCGAGATTACGGAGACAGGAACGCTTGAGGAGATCGAGGCAATTGTCGTTAGACTAAACGAACGCCATCGCATGCGTGGAGAATTCGAGACCGTTATTGAGCAGATCAGCGCTGTCGATGATTCAATTTTAGGCATCAGATCGGAGTTGGCTGAACTTGACCGCTCTCTTTTTTCTAAAGATGCCACATGGGCGATCGAAGCGCAACTCGCAAAGTTCAATCGCCATTTTGCTTCGGTTTCTGATGAACTTTACGGCGAAAAATATGCACTGAAAGTTGACCGAGTCACCAATGCAAAGACAAGCCAACAGGTCTATCAATTTACCTGCTTTAATACGAATTTCAGTTCAGGAAAAAAACAGGGAGAAATCACATGCTTCGATATCGCCTACACTCTGTTCGCTGACGAAGAAGGCATTCCTTGCTACCACTTTCTCCTGAACGACAAGAAAGAATTGATGCACGACAACCAGTTGCAAAGAATTGGCAAACTTGTTGTCAGTAAGTCAAATCACGTGCAGTTCGTTGCATCCATTCTTCGCGACAAGTTGCCGCCAGAGCTGAATGAAGAAAAGTATTTGGTGGTAAAGCTGTCTCAGGACGACAAGCTTTTCCGCATTGAAAGTGGCGGTGCGCCTCTTACCAGTATTGATTCAGAAAGTTGATAGTAGAACTGTAAAGTACAGATGCGGGATAATCGCAAAGTAGGCGTTGCGTCGCTAGTCTATTTTCTTTTGCAAGAATTCGCGATTGGGTCGAGTTATAAGACCACTTATGCCCACCTCCAGCTATCTCATGCCCATCCGAAGCCGACAGTGGGTGTGCTAGTAAAAACGGTCATTGATCCGCCCCCAAAAATGTGGCTATCGATAGCACAGCTGTGTAAATTCGTAGGCTATAGTTGGGCCGGAGAAAGCTTCCGGGGGTTGCCGAAATTCCTATACCTGATTTTTTGGACAGCTCCTACGCTCGCAAACCCCGGTTGCAATCCGATTTCAGGGGCAAGTAGTATCCAGAAAGAATATCCTGCATACTCCAGTTTATTCCGTAGATTCTGCGGGACATTACGTTAGCCACCTCAGTAACCATCGTTTGCAGTCGTAGGAATTTAATGAAGAAACACAAAGCACTCTATCAACTCGGTGCAAATTTACTGATGTGGCTCTGCATGCCAGTCGTCATTGGTGGACTTTCAATGGCAAGAGGCGGTTCACCGACCTCGCCATTTCCGAAAGAAGAATTTCTCAAGCTTGTCGAACCGAGTCAGTTGTTCATGCTCTTGGGGGCTGGCTTGTTGTTCTTCCTAGTGTTGTCGATCATCAGGCACAAGAGCAAGAATGAAGAGGACCAGAAGCGCGCATTCTACTTCGCGGAATTGGGCCTCGACGAAATGGCCTCCGCGCTCTATAGTTTCGGATCGATACTTTTGGTGAGTGTATTTCTCGGCGCAACGCTATGGTACATTTTGGCCGCAATTTCTTGCTACGGGGTTGGTTTGTACTTTAAGCCTTCTGAATAAATGACTAAATGATCTTGCAACACGGACTTCAATGCTTAGACTGGGCAAAGAACTCGGCCCAGACCGTGCCGAGTACGGCACGCATTCTGTGCGTAGACAAAGTCAATACTGATCTACCGGTGCACTAAGAATCGCAGGGCGGTTCAACTGTTTCTACAACACTCCCAGCTTGAGCCGAGCATGAGATACCTCGGCATCGGGGTTGATAACAACCTGGAATTCGCGAACCAGACGGAAAAATCGGCAGTGCTCACTGATGGCCGCGCAGGCGTAGGCTCGGTTCGACCGTGCTGGACGGGGCAGATAGCAGATGCCAGCGAGAACTAGAGATAACGGTCAGCAGCGGAAATACATCAGGAGCCTCTTGGATCCCGTCGAATTGCACGCATCCATTGTAACTACCCATAGGAGTCGGTCTTAGACAATAGTGATAACCTGTGGTTTCCAGAGTAAGATATGTTGGCTCGTACGATTTTATGAAATTGATCTAACAAAGAAGTCGTAGCGATCTTGTATATGTGTCTCTTTAAAAACACCATTTATCGCCTGACGGAGAAATACTTCCAAATCCCGCTGCGTCAAAACAAGAATTAATCCAGCCTGATTCTTGTTTGCGACATTTGATATGTGACGCAAATAGGAGTCTTTGATCTCGGAGCCGCGAAAGAAAATAATTCCGAACCGTCCGAAAGTTTCACTAAAATAGTAATTTACCTGCTGAAAATCATCTGCAGCAAGGTCTACATAGTTTTTGCATTCAAAAACAACTTGCGTTGCACCATATTTTGTCCTAACGACATCCCAGAAACCACCGCTTGCTCGATTTGCTGCAATCCAATCTCGGATCTGAGAACCGTCGGCCATCCTGACTTTGGGTTGAGTATTCGTGAGCGAGCGGAAAAAACACAGTTTCACCACGCGACCTACAATCTCCTCGAATGCCTGCGCGCCCGGGTGTCCTAGTGGAAGAGTCTTGAGATCCTCCAATGTGCGCTTCAATTCCTCCTTGTACTGGTCAAACCGGTAATTCTCAGGTAGCTCTTCAAGAATACCTTCATGTTTCAGAGGCGTTTCCTCCGAAACCTTCTGTATGAGGATATTGCGCAGATTTAGTGCAGGCTGGTAAGTGGGGTGGATCACGAAGTGAGTCGCCTGATCAATAGGGAGCTTGGCATTGGAGTCTTTTCCGGCTTCTTTAAATATAGTTCGCCCAGACCGCCGCAGTCCCATGAATCCGATGCCGTACAACAACTCGATTAAGCGACTTGCCGTTGTATAGTCGAAAAACCAGGCCGCACAGTGCTTCTTAATTTTCTCATTGACAAGCAATTTAGCGATCAGGTCTTCAATGCCTAAAAGCGAATACTCATTCCCTAGGCCGTAGAAGAGCTCTAGCAAGACGCTGATATTTGGATAGTTTTCGGCGAATTCATCGCCCAAATCCTTTAGGCGGCTGGTGCTGTACCGCTTTGCGGCCGCCTCCACGTCTGGCAGCTGGATGTTCTGATTCCCAGAGTTCACTGCAGACTCGATGGCATAGCTCACGAGCATCAGGATGTCGCGTGGACGGTGCTGGCACAGAGACATGACAGCTGCCCTGCTGCTCCTGTCTGGTTCCTCTTCAAAGAAGCAATTCCATGCTTCACCGCCTAACTTCGGCTTGGTCGGGAGGGCGCGGACCATGCGACGCTCAACAAGCTCGATAAGCTTGTGCTCCGACCAGTCGAGGAATACGACAGCGGTCTCTAGGCGCGAGAACTCGTTATCGATCGCCCGGATGCGGTCATAGATGTTCTCGCGAATGAAGATGTAAGGCCGAACCGCAGGGTAAGACGCGCTGAGCCTGACCGTCGCATGCATAAGCGCCATCAAGCATACGATGGCGGAATCTGATCCATCCCATGACTCGTCGAGCCGGTCGATCAGTAGCACGAAGCGATATCCCGATTGCGCACTCAGTGAGGCGAGCTCTGCTCCCAGCTCCTTGCTGCGATTGATCTGCCTAAGCCAGAGCTTGTCTTGAGACTTGGCATAGGCGTCAAAGATCTCCTGCGTAAGGCTGAGTACTCGCTGATCGAAGTCACAGTCTTCAATGAGATTGCGCTCTTTCGTGACCGTTGACGGCAAGCCCTTGTTCCTGAAACGCTGTGTTTGGAACAGTTGCCGAAAGCACTCATCGAGGAGGGCCCGTTCGAAAGTGTGCATCAACGACTTAAATGGACGTTGCCTGGTGTCCCGAAACTCCTCATGCGCAAAGGGAAGTTCCAACAAGTCGAAGATCTGCGGCACGATGGGAATGGCGTCCGGCGTGCGGCGCAGCAACTCATACGTTATTGCTGTCTTGCCCGCTCCGCGGCGTCCGATGAAGAAGCACTTTTGGGTGGTCTGATCCAGCGCAGCTAGCGCCGCTGGCGTCGAAACGAACAGTTCGGGCTCGTCTCGAATCAGGTCGTACTCGGCGAAAGCTTGGCCAATGTGAATGCGCTCCAAAGCACGCTTGGGAAGAACAAATTTGTTGCTCATGTATGCCTGTCTGTAGTTTTTGGCAAACGTGCTTAGGCCGCTTGCCTCCCATATCTCGGCAGACTATCAGGTCAACCTAGCTGGAGTACTAGGGAGTACATCAGTGTCCGACTCCCCTGACCCGGGAAGGCAAATTAGCCCAGCCCAGTGAAATCGTAAGAGGCAATTGAATGGGCGGGGCACTCTGCTCAGTTATCTTTATCGTAGTTCTCGCACGACTTCAAGCAGTTCGGCAGGGTCGCGGGCAACGAGCGCAACGAACTCTCGAAGTCACCCTCGTTTACAGGCGCCTGAACGCGCGAACGCGTCCGTCCTACGAACCGCCCAGCTCGATACTGCGATCGCCCTTTCTCTTGAACTTGCCGCTTCGGGGTGATTAGTCAAACTAGTAAGCCGGCCGCTCAGGGTCGGTAGTACCAGTTCATGAGCCGCGATAGCGGACTTCCAGCAGCCTCCCGGCAGTACAGACGGTCACTCTCGGCTGCCCACCTGAAACCTATCGTGGGGCTGCCGCGAGATTTGGCACTCGGATGACTACTATGAAGCTGTGACCGATCGTTCGCTATGCCTTGATGAGTAGCATCAATCGCCACAAAGCCAACGCCAATGGGTCGCGGATCAAAACCACCAACGGGTCGATCGCAGCCCCCTCTGCTTCCACCCACACACTCCCTCCACACCCCCACCCCATAATCC
>NZ_JACVUR010000046.1:0-48309 GCF_016516495.1 Delftia sp. S65 | reverse complement strand
AGCTGTCGGGCTCGTAGAGGTATTCGCTCAGGCGTGAGCCACGGATTTCCCCGGCGAGCAGGTCGCCGTCGTAGAGGAAGGTGGTGCGCCCGAAGGCATCGTGCTTGTCGATTTGCAGGCCCAGTGCGTCGTGGCTGTCGGTAGCCTATGTACGCACAGGCTTCTTGAGAGGAGTTTTGCAAAATCTAGTTTTCCGCTATTTCAACTCAATGAAATTAAATTTCATGGGTGATGATCGTCTGGAAACATTTTTTTTGCGAATCAATTTTCAATTGGCCAAGAGTCTAATTCTTGGAATAAACCACAAAACTACCTTTGTTCGGATTGCTACTGCCCTTCCAACCACAAGGAAATCCCGATGACTTATATATTTTAAATACTCTTTCAAAGAAATCTATTTTTTCCTCGGAGAATAATCTGGATTTTGCGCAAAACACTAAATCTTCATAAAATATATTCATTAGAAATTCATAGTCATCGTCATCTATACCTAATTCCATAATAAGATGTTTGTTGTTATTTATCATTTTTTCGTAATAATTTTCCGAGTCTCGATGTATTGCAAATTTTCCCAAATAATTGGGTGGAGGCGGGATTTCAATTTTCTTTTGTGCGGAGGAAAATATATCTTGTAAAAAATAATAGGGTTTTTTGATATCCTGATCTGTATATATTTCTAAGGCTCTATGTATATTTGTGACAATCTCTGTATTTTTATCACTGCCTTTATATATAGTGCTGAGAAATGTATTATCCCTCATGAAAATTAAAATCTCCTGCACATCTGCCGGAAAGTCAGTTACGGTCGTCATTAGAATCCTCCTTTTTTCAAGAGATCGTCCCAAAGTTTGAATGTAGATCCTTCACTTTTCATTATTGGCGTTCCTTTTTTTAACTCTTTGTGTAAGAAATCCTGCATTTCATTTACTCTTTTTGAGAGTTGCTTGGGACATCCGCCCGATGATGCTATTTCTCTATCTATTGCAGACAGTATGGCGTCGGAATAGTCATTGTGATTAGTATTGTGGGTGGATTTTCCAAACCATTTTCCCTTCTTTCCTGCAAATTGCCCTTTTTCTTGGGTAAATTAATAAGATTCTCTAAAGCGTGTCTGTCTATGCAGTTGAGAATAGGTCTTTTGTTAAAAATATCTTGTGGTACTTTGTGATGTGTTTGATGATCTGGAGATTTACCTGCTACCCGATCCATTCTATTTCGATGGGTTGATAGACCAGCAGTATCAATCCATTCAATTGGATTGACCCCATATAAATAGAAATTTTCAACACCAAACAACCCAATCGGATCCTGACTAACAAACCGCCCAACCACCGGATCGTAGTACCGAAACCGGTTGTAATGCAGCCCCTGTCTCCTCATCAAACTGCTGCCCCTGTAACCGGAAGGGCTGCTCAATGGGCGGCGGTGGCGGTGGTGCAACAGGCTTGGAGCCCCAAGCCCGTGCGCTGACGGGCTGATCATCGGTGCCGGTCCGCAACACGCTGCGCATGACCGCCTCGCCCCAGACCTTGTAGTCCGCAGCCCAGGCCACCTGGCCTTGTTCGTCGGTCAGCTCCAGCGGGGCGCCAATCTGGTCGCACTGGTACCAATAGGTGCTGTGTTCCTCGCCTGCGCCCTGCACGGTGGCCAGTGGCACAAAGCTTCCCGGCTCGTAGATGTACAGCGCCTGCCTTGCACCGCGTTGGCTGTGCACCATGAGGTCGCCATCCCATAGGTAGTGGGTGCTGCCGAAGGCATCGCTTTTGGCGACACGCCGGCCCAGGGGATCGTAGGCATAGCGCGTGGCCTGGGTGACGCCATGGCGCGTGGTGTTCGATTCGATGAGCGGGTGGTCTGCGTTCCAGGTCAGGTCCAGCACTTCCTGGGTGCCGGCTTTCTGGTTGCCCCTGGTGCGGCGGGTGACGTTGCCGTGGACGTCGTATTCAAAGTGCAGGTCCTGGCAGAAGCGCAGGCGGTTGTCGTCCACCTCGCCAATAGTGGTGTCCACGGGCTGGCCGTCTTTGCCGGGTAGGGAGTCCAGCAGGTTGCCGGCGGGGTCGAAGGCAAACAGTTCGCGGGCCAGCGGGCTGTCTTGTGCCGGGAGGCTGGCGAGGATGCGGCCGGTGGGGTCGTAGCGGAAGTCCTGCGGCCAAATTTCTAAGCGTGGCTGTATATAGTTGCAACCCTGCCCGGCTTTAACTACATAACTTCGAATAAATGGAATTTTATTCCAAAATCACTTGTATTGAAGTCTGCTGATAGTTCTCCTCGCATTGTTATATCCGATGGTTGATTTTTCAAAAGAACATCCATTTCGTATCCCCATCCCCCACTATTTAATGAGTAAATTCTCAATGGAGCCTCTTCATTTTCTTCATCTTCATCATCTTCTTTAATTGAGATCTCGCAGTCTACGGAAGGGGATGAAAGATCATTAATATTGCCATTTTTTGTGTATCTTTTCAGTGAATCAAAACCTTCATCTATTTGATCTGCACTTAATTGAAATTTTTGTGCCAATGAGATTTTGTCATCTTGAAAAAAAGCTTCTCCTAAAGATAAAATAGAGTTTTTTGCTTTTTGCGTGTTAATTTTCATAATTACCTGTTTCCTGGTGTGGGTGTGATAGTGGAACTATTAAATCCTAGATCGTAGTACCTAAACCGGTTGTAATTCAGCCCCGTCTCCTCATCAAACTGCTGCCCCTGAAACCGGAAGGGCTGTTCGATGGGGGTGGCGGAGGTGATGCTGCGCGCTTTGAACCCCACGCCCGCGCGCTGACCGGCCGATCATCGGTGCCGTTTCGCAACACGCTGCGCAGACAGCCTCACCCCAGACCTTGTAGTCCGCAGCCCAGGCTACCTGGCCTTGCTCGTCGGTCAGCTCCAGCGGGGCGCCGGTCTGGTCGCACTGGTACCAGTAGGTGCTGTATTCCTCGTCCGCTCCCTGGATGGTGGCCAGCGGTACAAAGCTGCCTGGCTCGTAGATATAGAGCGCCTGTCTTCCTCCACGCTGGCTGTGCACCATGAGGTCGCCATCCCACAGGTAGTGGGTGCTGCCGAAGGCATCGCTTTTGGCGACACGTCGGCCCAGGGGGTCGTAGGCGTAGCGAGTTGTGTGAATGAATTGTTTTATCCGCTAACCATATTCAGTCGTGCTTGTAGCGCTCTTACATGCTGACACCACTCTTCCAAATCCTCCGCTGACTGCCATCCCTCCAAGGCTTCGCATGGTGGTCGCAATACGCGCTCTACAGCAAGGCGCGCCTTAAGCAGTAGATCAGGTGGCGTTGGCTCGCTGCAATCGAATTCCAGCCATTCCGCAATTCGCTCCGCTATAGCTTTTGATGGTCCAGGGTACCCATAAGATTGGGCAATAACCTCCGCTGCGGCTAACGCCCCAGAGGCTAGGTCAATCTCAACGTAGTTGTCTTGGGCTGCTATAAGTTCCTCAAGAGACTCTCGGGCTAGAGAGTAATTATCAGTTTTCTCTAGCTGGCTTAGCCAATTAAATGATTCATTATTTCCAAATATCTCAGTGCTCCAGGTTCCCATATGATTTAATCCTGTTTTTTATATATACCCTGTTGTCCTCAAGCCACTTCCACATCTCAACTCTGTTAGCACTGTTGTTATAGTCGAATTTTGGCTTAAATCCCATTCTGTTTCTTATTTCTACGATCAAATTTTCTGGATTCGCCAAAAGATCCAGGCTTGCATGAATTTTACTTAATTCTTGATGCCTTTTCTCATCCCAAACATCCTCTGTTTGTATCAACATCTCATCGCTTTCTGGAATCCAATCAAGATTAATCTTATGGCTTGAGAGGCGTTCATTAATCTGGTGCTTCTAATTTCCTCAGAAGGTATTACAAAAGATTCGTCCCTTTGGACTACTTCTGCACGCCAAAGCTTGGAGTTCAAGTATGAACGCCAGTTTGCACTAACGAGCGGCATCAATCTTGGTGATTTAATTATCTCGTTGCTAAACTCCAAACTGTTGTTATTCTGCGAAAATATCTCGCATAAGTAGGTGTTTCCAGGGATTAGATAAAGCAAGCGCATGAATGCATGGCAATCATTCCCTATGTATATTCCCAATATGTCACCTGGTTTTACTTGAGTGAAGCGTATTTTCATTGATTAGCAAGGATTGATTTGAGATGACGGGGCATTTTTTAGCCATTCTTCAGCTTTTTGATAACCTTTTTCAAAAGACTCATGCCGATCAGCTGGCCTTGTGGTGCTATCTCCGTTGTATCCAAATTTTTTGTTTCCTATATTTCCTTTGCCACAAGGGCATCCCCATTTTCCATTTAAAGTATCGTGGTGTTCAATCATTTTTGTTCAAATCCTCTGGCATCACCGTATGAAGGAACATTTGTAATTGGTTTTAGAGTATCGTTTTTTGGCAATCGCCCAGATTCTTGATGTTGACCCTGCCTAGTAGATAAATCACCTGTTTGCCCGACGTAACCGACTACTCCGCCATCTTTGCATATGGCATAAATATCATATCCTTTTCCTCCATTTGTGTCAGTATGGGGGATAGATTTTAGTCCCCATGGATCTTTTAATGTTAGTGGATTTGTGGCGAATTAGAATAAATTGCTGCCTCCTAAAACACCAATGGGATCCTGCGATATAAATCTTCCAATTTGCGGATCGTAGTATCTGAACAGGTTGTAGTGCAGCCCCGTCTCCTCATCAAACTGCTGCCCCTGGAACCGGAAGGGTTGCTCAATGGGCGGCGGTGGAGGTGGGGCAACAGGCTTTGAACCCCACGCACGCGTGCTGATCGGCCGATCATCGGTCCCGGTCCGCAACACGGTGCGCATGACCGCCTCACCCCAGACCTTGTAGTCCGCCGCCCAGGCCACCTGGCCTTGTTCGTCGGTCAGCTCCAGCGGCGCGCCAATCTGGTCGCATTGGTACCAGTAGGTGCTGTGTTCCTCGCCCGCTCCCTGGATGGTGGCCAGCGGTACAAAGCTGCCTGGCTCGTAGATATAGAGCGCCTGCCTTGCACCGCGTTGGCTGTGCACCATGAGGTCGCCATCCCACAGGTAGTGGGTGCTGCCGAAGGCATCGCTTTTGGCGACACGCCGGCCCAGCGGGTCGTAGGCGTAGCGCGTGGCCTGAGTGACTCCGTGGCGTGTGGTGTTCGATTCGATGAGCTGGTGGTCTGCGTTCCAGGTCAGGTCCAGCACTTCCTGGGTGCCGGCCTTCTGGTTGCCCCGGGTGCGCTTTGTGACGTTGCCGTGCACGTCGTATTCAAAGTGCAGGTCCTGGTAGAAGCGCAGGCGGTTGTCGCCCACCACGCCAAGAGTGGTGTCCACGGGTTGGCCTTCTTTGCCTGGCATGGAGTCCAGCAGGTTGCCGGCGGGGTCGAAGGCAAACAGTTCGCGGGCCAGCGGGCTGCCTTGTGCAGGCAGGCTGGCGAGGATGCGGCCTGTGGGGTCGTAGCGGAAGTCCTGGCGGCCGCGCAGGGAGTCGGCACGGGCGATGAGCTGGCCTGCGGCGTCGTAGGCGTAGCCGCGTTCAAGCGCAGGGATTGCGGTGGCGTTGGAGCTGCCGGGCCTGGCCACGTGGCCGCTGCCTTGCAGCGCGGCGCGGTGGCGCAGCAGGCGCCCGGCAGGGTCCCAGTCGTAGCGGCTGGACAGGGCGCCCTGGCTGCGGCGCACTTCGCGGTGCAGGGCGTCGCGTTCGATGTCGGCGATGACCTGGTGCGCGGCCGGGAGCTGGCCCGGCACCTTGACGGGTTCGATGTTGATCTGGTGCAGGTGGCCCGAGCCATAGAACAACCAGTGCAGGGTGCGGCCATCAGGCATGCGGGTGTGGGTGCGGTTGCCAAGTTCGTCGTAGCCGTGCGAGAGGCTGCGTTGCAGCTTGAGGCGGGCCGGGCCTGTGGCATTGCCCAAAGTCCACCAGCGCAAGGCTTTGTACCTCACCCTGCGCGGCCAGGGCCAGCGGGCGCTGGTCGTGGGTGAACACCGCTGCAGTCCGTGCCGGTGCGCAGGTACTGCAACTGCTGGGTCTGGCCCCAGACCTTGTAGCTGGCGGCCCAGACGATGCGGCCGGCTTCGTCGGTGAGCTCCTGGGGGGCGCCGATTTGGTCGTATCGGCACAGGCGGGCGATGCGTTGGCCAGATGGCCGGGGGGAGTTGTCCCTGTCCCCGGAGGGCTTGTCGTGGCGCCTTACTGGTTGACGCTACAGGAGGCGGAATAGAGCCCAAGCTGCCCCAGCCATAGTAACTGGTCAGAGCATCCTGGGTGTGTTCGACCTCTTGGTAGAGGTGTTTTCATTGTCACTGAGTACATGTCCATCTGCGTGGATCTGGTGAATCTGTAGTGGATCCATTGAGCCACTATGTATGACTCAATTGATAGTCACGTAGTATATTTCGCGGTTTTATTGAATTTTAATTCCAAAATATTTAAATATAATCCAAGGGGTAAATCTGTCGATGAAAAGTGTTTCATATAAAATTCATGAGCGCGTGAAAATTAAGAAATCACCACTTTTCCAATTTTCTCCTCCAATCCAACCGCAGGGAAATCCTTGATTCTTATAGACGTCAAAATAACGTTCAAAATACGGATGAGGATTTTTAAGAAAAAGCCTAGATTTTGCACACATGTATAAGTCTCCACTAATTGCATCTGCTAGCAATCTTAATTGTGCTTTGTTGATGTCTAAGTTTTTGGAGATGGCTTCTATTTTTTTTAGAGTTATATTGAAAAAATCCTCTTGTTCGTCATATTCTATGAGTTGATATTTTAAGTCTAAGAGATCCTCCGCCTCAGGCGATACGGGTATTCCTCCTGATGCTGTTGAAGTTATATCCAAAAGAAAGTAGTATGGATCTTTTACATCCTGGTTTGTATAGTTTTTGAGCGCCTTTTTCATACTGTTGTATTGGCGCTCTTTGGGAATTGCTGCTGTATACGGGGTTTCAAGAAGTGGTCCGGATTCTATGAAGTCTATTACTTCAATAACATTCTTTGGAAATATGCTCTTTGAAATCATTAAAAACCTCCTGTCCTTAATATCTTGTCCCATTGAGAAAATGATGCGCCTTCGCTTTTCATTATTGGTGTCCCTTTTTGAAGTTCACTACGAATATGTCCTTGCATCGCGGAAAGTATTTTAGACAATTTCTGCGGACAGTTTCCTGACTTTATAGCAGCTCTCTCAACAGCAGCAGAAATGGCCTCAGAATATTTGTGATGGTTTGTATTATGAGTTGATTTGCCAAAATAATGACCACTCTTGCCGTCAAATTTACCTGCAACTTTCGGTAAATTTATTAGATTGTCAAGATGATCTTTGTCGATGCAATTAAGTGCTGGAAATTTGTCAAACAATTCTTGAGGGATCATGTGATGTGTTTGATGCTTTGGTGCCTTACCCACCTTTCTGTTCATTCTGCCACGGTGTTTGCTAAGACCATCAGGATCAATCCAATCCAGCGGATTAGAACCATATTGATATAGATTCTCTCCCCCCTCCAACCCAATCGGATCCTGATGCACAAACCTCCCAACCACAGGATCGTAATACCTGAACCGGTTGTAGTGCAGCCCCGTCTCGCCGTCAAAGTACTGTCCCTGGAACCGTAGCGGTTGCTCCACCAGCGCAAGGCTTTGTACCTCACCCTGCGCGGCCAGGGCCAGCGGGCGCTGGTCGTGGGTGAACACCGCCGCATCGTCCGTGCCGGTGCGCAGGTACTGCAGCTGCTGTGTCTGGCCCCAGACCTTGTAGCTGGCGGCCCAGACGATGCGGCCGGTTTCGTCGGTGAGCTCCTGGGGGGCGCCGATCTGGTCGCAGTGGTAGTAGTAGGTGGCAAAGCTGGCTTTGTCCGCTTCTGCCTGTGCGTTGCGGTTTTCTTCACCCCGCCATTCCGATTCCAGCTTGGCCAGGGGCACGAAGCTGTCGGGCTCGTAGAGGTATTCGCTCAGGCGTGAGCCACGGATTTCCCCGGCGAGCAGGTCGCCGTCGTAGAGGAAGGTGGTGCGCCCGAAGGCATCGTGCTTGTCGATGCGCCGGCCCAGCGCGTCGTAGCGGTAGCGCGTGGTCAGGACGGTGGCGGCAGGCTCTGGCTGCGCATTCGATCCGGCGATCTTCGGTTCGGGCCTGTCGTGGTAGCGCGTGACCGTGGATTCGAGCATCTGGTGCTCGGCGCTGTAGCGAAAGCGCTGCACGGTGTGCCAGCCGATGCGGCGCTCCACGATGTTGCCGTGCAGGTCGTACTGGAAACGCAGGTCCTGGTAGACGGCGAGCCGGTTGGTGGGCACCTGTTCGCGTTCGTTGCTGGTGCCGCCGCTGCTGAGGTCTCCACCACGGTTGGGGTTGAGCAGGTTGCCTGCGGGGTCGAATGCGAAGGCTTCCAGGTTCCGGCCCGAGGTGGGCGATCCGCCGGCAGCATTTTTCTGGGCGGCGAGGATGCGGCCCAGGGCGTCGTAACGGTACTGGCTGTCGCCGCGCAGGCCGTCGCGCGTGGCGACGAGGTTGCCTGTGGGGTCGTACTGGTACAGGCGGGCGATGCGCTGGCCGGAGGGCAGGGGAGTGTCCCGGTCCCAGAGGGCCTGGGGTGAAGGCCTGCCGGGCTGACCCTGGAGTGCTCCTTGCTGGCTGACCTTGTGGGAGGTGAGGCGGCCCATGGGGTCCCAGCCATAGCGGCTGGTCAGCGTGCCTTGGGTGCGTTCGATTTCCTGGTGCAGGGCGTCGCGTTCGATGTCGCTGACCACCTGGCCGTCGGCGAGGATCTGGTGAAGGTGGCCCGAGCCGTAGTAGAGCCATTGGACGTGGCGGCCCCCGGGCAGCCAGCAATCCGTGCGGTTGCTCAGCGCGTCGTAGGCGTGCCGATAGCTGTAGGTCGCCAGCGCTTGCTCGTCTGCACTGGGCGCCATGTGCACCTGGGTCTCTTCCACCAGCCGCGATAGAGCGTCGTAGGCGAAGCGCACGTGCGCATCGGGGTTGCTGGCATGCAGCATGCGGCCCAGCAGGTCGTAGCCATAGGTGGTGGTTCCTCCGTCTCCATTACCTGCCGCGTCGCTGCCCACGTGGATCTTGGCGACAAGGCGGCCCAGCACATCCCTGCGAAACAGCGTGCGCTTGGGCAGGGCTGCGTCGGGCTGTGGATCGTAGGGCGTGTCCGGGGGCAGGTGGGCATCGCGCTCGTGCAGTTCGGTCAGTTCGCTGGCGGCGTTGTAGCGGTAGCGCTGTATGCGGCCGTCAAAACCGGTTTCCTCGATCAGGTTGTCTGCGGCGTCGTAGATGAAGCTGGTGATGGCGCCGTTTTCGTTCTGCAGGGCGATGAGCCTGCCCACGGCGTCATAGCGGTAGCGCAGCGTGCCGCCCAGCGCATCGCGGCGCTCCACGGGCTGGTCCAGGCCGTTGTAGGTGTAGCGGGTGATGGCGCCTTGCGGGTCGGTGTAGGAAAGCAGGTTGCTCTGGGGGTCGTAGGCATAGTGATGTTCGGAACCATCAGCGCCCCACATCCGGCGCAGGCGTCCAAGCGCGTCGTGAAGGTAGCGCGTGGTCTGGCCCAGGGCGTCGGTGGAGGCCACGAGGTTGCCCAGTATGTCCCACGCATATCGCGTGACCTGGCCCGAGCAGTCGGTGTAGGCCACGAGCTGTCCGGCTTCGTCCCACTGCAGATGGCGGGTTTTGCCCAGCGCGTCTTCTATGGCGACGGGCAGGCCGCGCGTGTCGTATTTCCAGCGCGTGGCGTGGCCGAGCGGGTCCAGGCGCTCGACCAGGTTGCCCTGGGCGTCGTAGGCCTGCCGCCAGACATGGCCCAGCGCGTCGGTGACTTCTTCGGGCAGGTTGAGCTGGTTGTATTTGAGGCGGGTGGTAGCACCTGATGCGTCCGTGACGGCCAGCAGGTTGCCCTGGCCGTCGAATTGCCAGCGGGTGGTGCGGCCCATGGCGTCCCGCGCCTGTTGCGGGTTGCCGGCGGCGTCCATGCGCGTCTCGGATCGGACGGGCTGGCCATCCGGCCCGGGTTCGACGATGGCGATGACCTCATGCCGGGCGTTGTATTCGTAGCTGCTGCGCCGGCCCAGGGCGTCGGTGACATGGGTGGTGCGGCGGCCCAGGTCGTAGTCGAAGCGGGTGTCCAGCGTGCCGGGCTCGTCGGTCCAGGTCCGCACTACGCGGCCGCCCGCGTCAAGCCGGCTCCATTCCTGGTGGTAGGTGAAACCGGTGCGGCTGCTGTAGGCCACCATCAGGTGCTGGCGATAGCGATAGTGCGCCACGCCGCCCATGGCATCCGTGGCGGACTGGAGGTTGGCGTGGGCGTCATCCGGGACGTTGCCATCCGTCCCATAGGCATAGCGTGCCAGCAGGCCGCCGACCTGTTCCACACCGTTGATCACACGGGATTCCAGGTGGATCTCCTGCAGGAGCGGGCCGGAGGGGCTCAGGTCTTCACTCCAGGTGAAGCGCAGCTTGCGGCCAGCGCTGTCGGTCAGTCCCAGCGGGCGGGGCGCGCGGCCATCGATGCCTGTGGCAGTGTAGGCCGGGTAGTGAAGGCTGATGGTGTTGCCATTGCGGTCCACCAGGTGCACCAGTGGCAGACGCCATTGGCCGGTGGCCGGGGGGGCGAACAGGTGCCGGGTGCCATCGGCGCTTTCAACGCTCCAGCCGCCTTGCTGGTGGTGGGTGACGGTGATTTTTTCGCGCGGGTCGAAGTGGCTGGTACCGGCGGCAATCACGGGCAGCTGTATGCGGCGCCCGCGGGCGTCGTAGTAGTGCACCGCATCGTGGACCAGCACCAGTTCGGTGGACAGGGGCGTGCTCCATCCCCATCCAAGCCAGCCAGGACGGCGGTCGCTGGAGCGGTAGTACCGCTGCCAGGTCAGGGCCATGGGGCCGGGCAATTCGAAATCCGTGTCGCGCAGGATCTTGGTGCCTGTGGCAAAGATCACGGGATGGCATGTGCCCAGCTCGCAGGTCGGTGGCGTGTCAATGCTTCCCTTGGAGGCGTTATCGATGATGTTGCCCTGCGTGTTGGGATTGACGCTGTTGTCCGTGCGCTGTGCCACGGGGTTGCGGCGCGATTTGGCGCGCTGGGCGATCTTGCCCAGGACAAAGCCAATGGTGATGGCGGCCACGCCATCGGCGATCACTTCGGCGACCTGGTCGATTTTTTCGTCGGTCAGAGGCGGTGTCAGCAGCTCCTGGATTTCCTGGGCGAGTTCGGCGACTTGCTCGGCCGCCTGGGCCATGGCGGCCCCTCCGACGACGAGGTTGACGCCGGGAATGAGCTTGCCCACGAGCTTGAGGGCGGGTCCGATCAGCGCGCTGGGATCGGTCAGGCTTTCTCCAAGGGCCGACAGCTGGCTGGAGAAGGCGCCCGGCAGCTTTTCGATCACCTTCTGCGCCAATTGGTCATAGGGACCGGGCAGCGCCTTCATGGCAAGGCGCATGGCCCAGCCAGGATTGATGACCATGGCGTTGCTTTTGGTCGTGTCGAAGGACCGCACGCTGCCCCGGCTCTCGAACTTGGTATCGCTGCTGTAGCTGGTGGGCTCGGCCGCGCCGCCGACAACGCCGGAACGCACGCCCGCGATGCCGCCCAGCTTGTCTGGCGTTGCGGGAACGGACTCGAAGCGGCTGCCGGCCACGGCCACGGGGTGGCCATCAATCTTGAGCGTGGCCGTGCCGTTTTTCAGGCCCGGTCCATGGGCCATGTTGAGGATGGGAACCGGTGGTCCCTGGGGCTTGGGAAAGACGGGGTTGATCGGGCCAGGAATCATGGCCGGATTGCGGCCTTCGTGGATGGCGCGGCGGTCGTTGACGTAGGTGGCCATGGATGGACTCAGGACTCTTGGGAAATGGAGGATTGGCGCCGCCCGGCTGCGGAAGATCCTGCCGTGCGGGCATGGCGATTCCAGGTGGCGCTCCAGGCGGCCACGCGGGTGTTCAGCCCGGTGACCGTGAGCAGGCCTGCGTGGCCTGCCAGGGGCGACGGCATGACGGGGTGCGTCAGCCACTGGCGCATCTCATGGAACAGGCTGAGCATGAGAGGCGCCCAGGCCGCGCCCATTTGACCAAGCAGTGCTGCCGGGTCCTGGGCTTGCGGCAGGCCGCCCTGTGACGCCAGCGCCGCGGAGAGGCTGGCCAGCTCTGCGCCCCGCCATGCCGAGCCATCCATGTCGGACCAATAGGAGTGCAGGGCGTTGACCGGCATGTGCGCTGCCTTCAGCGCACCGTGGCTGGCCTCGATCAGTGCGCGGCCATCGGGCAGGGTGTCGCTGTCCAGGCGTGAGCGTGGCTCGTCTGCAAAGAATGGTGGATAGACCGTGACGAAATCTGCAGTGGCCGGCTTGCGGGACAGCCGTACAAAGGCTGCGCCTTCCGAGGCAATGAAGCCTTCGCACACGCCGTTGACCTTGGCCCAGCGACGCTGGTAGAGCACGTCCGCGATCTCCGTGTCCACGAAGCTGTCCACTCCGCCGATGATCACTTCGGGCACCGAGGGGTTGTCGTGCATGAAACGATAGGCCTGCGACAGCGCATCGGCGCCTGCCACTGCGCCGCCCGGGTAGACCTTGATGGGCAGGAACTCTGCGGCGAGGTCCAGTGCGCGGGGAAGCTCCAGTGCGAATCGGCCGGTGTCTATCCAGCCCGGCAGTTCAGGCAAGGAGTCGGGCAGTGCCACGAAGAGGGGGATGGGCCGCTGCAGCGGCCAGCCTGCGGCAGGCGCCGGCTGGCCGCGCAAGGCTTCGTGCAGGGCAGGGGCTGCGAGCCGGATCAGGCGTTCCGTTCCTTTGCAGGCTGCATCAATGGCTTGCACCCGGGATACGGTGGCACGGTGCTCGGCCTGGCCGGTGATGACCTGCCGGGTAAAGCTCGACTGGCGTGCAGTGAAACCACAGCCGGTCTGCCAGGCCCGGGTGCCGATGGGGGTGCATGCGCCAGTGGCCGCGATGACGAGAGGGTTCATGGTTGTGGCCTGCCGATGTTGAATGCCGCACGTTCGATCACGGAGGCCGTGCTGCAGGCCAGGGCCTGAACGACGGCCAGATCGTCGGCCTCGATCCACAGCGCTGCGCCCACGCGTGAGAGGTGTTCCAGATAGAGCAGTCGTCGCAAGGGCGCTCCCACCATGGCCGAGGACTCTTGCAGAACCACCTGTGTGCGAGGGCGGCCCAGACGCAGTGCAGGGCCTGAAACAGGAAGCGCGGCCAGGGCAGCATCCACGCAGGCGGCACGGCCGGATGCCTCATTGCCCATGTCGAAGGCGATATCGGCAGGCTCTCCTGTAAGCAGGGCCGTGGCGTCAGCCAAGGTGCGGCAGGCCTCTTCATCCTCCCAGGCCGTATGGGCAGCAAGCTGGCGAAGCAGAGGAATGTCTCCCACAAGCGAGGCCGCATATACCTGCAGGCCCCAGGGCATTTGGGGATGCCGGCCTTCCCGCAAGGCGCTTGCCAGCGCATGTCCATCCCTGGCGGCCAGCAGGGCCAAGGCCACGGTGGAATGCGGCATCCGGGCCAAAAGAGTGCGTGCCACAGGCGTTTCCTGCCGGCTCCCCATGAGCGCCAGCGCCAGCAAGGCGGCCTGCGCATCGCTGTCTTGTTGCGTGGCTGCGATGGCCTTGGCTTCATCGCCACGCCCGGTGCATCGCCAATCACACAGGGCCGCCACGCCGCCCGGCAGACTGGATGTCCATGCAGAGATGGCTTGTGCGAATTCGTCGCTGACAGCTGGCCGGGAAATTGCGAGGCGCTGGAGCAACTGTGCCAATGGCGCGCTCTGCCTGTGCTGTTCCTGGGAGAGCAGCCAGGTGAAGTATTCGGCGACGGTGTTGTCAAAGCAAAACCGCATGGCGTTGAAGACCGCGTTCGGCTGGGCATGGAGATGGGCGCCCAGCGTTCGCTCCAGCCCATCGTGAACGTGCTTGCGTTGCAGGTGCAGGGCTTGCAGGCAGGCCAGCGCGAAGATGCGGGAGGGCTCATCCAGGATTTCAGCGCCAGCTGTTTCGATGGCCTGCTGGCAGGCATGGTCCAGCTCAGGTGCGTGCATCAGGTGCTGCTTCAGGCCGCTCAGCGCCAGCACGATGCTGTCGTCGAACACGGCAAATGCGTCGGGGCGCGACGCTGGGCGCTGCAGCAACTGGGAGCGGCGCCAGTACTGCGTTACCAGCGTGCGTGCCAAGCGGGGCGCCTGCCCGTCCATGACGGGGATGTCGATGGCCCGGGGAATGGGGAGTTCAATAACGGTCATGATGAAAAGAGGCTGGTCGCTACGTCGCAGCGGCATTGCATCAGGGACAATGCCGCCCAGGAGGAACCCAAGCGATGCTGGACAATCTGACGCCGTTTGCTGCGGAAATACTGCCGGGACATGGCGCCGACGGCACCCTGTGCTCCACCGTGGTGATCAAGGCCACGCTGGATTTCGCGGGCCGCGCAGTGGCACAGGGCAAGGCGGTGCCGGTGTTTCGCGGTGATGAGTCCTTTGATGGGAGCGGGCACGTGGTGCGCCACGAGGCCGATATCGCCCCGCTGAAATCCCGCGTGGATGTTCTGTTCAATGGCCATGCCCATGCACCTTGCGGCAAGGCTGTGGCACGTTTCGACGCGGGTCTGGCCATTGGCGGCGAAAACCGCGTCATCCGCGTCTTTGGCAAGCGCGTTTGGCGCCGCAAGATGGGGCTGGTGCCTGTGGTGCAGGAGCTGGAGCCTGCGCTCAAGGTTCCCCTGACCTACAACCTCGCCTTTGGCGGTGCGGATGCCGAAAACCCCGAAATATTTCACGGCCCCAATCCGGTGGGGGCGGGCTTCAGTGCAGGCCTTCCCCAGGACGGAGCGCCGATGCATCAGCTCGAATGGGCCGATGACCCGCTCCGATCGCCAGCCGACCGGATTTCGCCAGCCGGCTTTGGCTGCATAGGACGCAGCTGGTTGCCGCGCCGTGCCTTGTGGGGCAGCTATGCGGCTCGGGAGCTTGAACAGTCGCCGGGCCTTCTCTCGCGCATGCCGGCCTCGTTTGATCCGGCTGCATGGAACTGCGCCCATCCGCGCATGCAATTCAGGCGGGACCAGGTACGGGCGGGAACGAGGGTTGCCTGGGTCCACCTGAGCGCCGAGGGCGAGGGGGAGACCATCATTCCTGCTATCCGTCCGCAGCTCAGTTGGATGATGCGTGGTGAGCGCGGCGCTGCAAGTCCCGAATTCGATACGCTGATCATTGAACCCGAGCATGGGCATCTGGTGCTCATATGGCGGCACACGCTTGCAGGGCATGTCCTGCGTGGTCTGGAAAGCGTTCAGGTCCATCTCTGATCCAGCCTTCAGTTGATGCGGACTTCGGCCGCATCCAGATCCAGCAGGTCCCGCGCGTCCTGCTCAATCGTCAGTGCGACCAGACGGACAAGGCCCTGGGCTGTCAGCTTCAGCGTGGCTTGCCCGCAACTGAGCGTGATGCAGTCCTGCGACTGCAGGCGGATGGCACGCTGCCCCCACGGCGCTGCAGGAGAAGGCGAGAGAACGGCTGTAATGGTGGCCCGCCCGGTGGGCAGGACTGCGAGCAGGACCTCGTCTCCGGGAACCAGTTCCGGAAGCAGAACGCCAGCGGGAGCCTGAAGCGAAACCACGGGGTCTTGCGCAAGGGCCACCAGATACAGGTCTTGTTCCTGAGCTTCGATGACTCGTCCAGCCAGGAGCTGTACGTTCGACACGGCGTGCTGCAGGCTGCCGTCGTCGGACGGTTCGACAGGAATGCGTGCTTGTGGGATTGCCATGGGATTTCCTTCAAGCGGGGTTGATATGGCTGTCCGGAGACGAAACGGTCACCTTGGAGCTGCCGCTGATGGAGATCGTCTGTCCGTTGACCTGCACGGTGCCGTCGCTGGTCATGCGCAACACGGCCTTGCCGCACTTGATCTCGATGGCGTCGCCCACGGTGATGGCCATTTCCTTGCCCACCGTGATCGTCTGCACCTCGCCAACGGTGGTGGCGGAGTTCTTGCCGACCGTCGCCGTATGGTTGTCGGCCGTGTCGTCGGTGCGGTTCTTGCCCACGCTGGTGGACTGGTTCTGACCTACTGAAACACTGCGGTTCATGAGCACCGTCGTGCTCTGGCTCAGCCCCACATTCACCACCATGGCCGCGCCCACATTGACGTTGTAGGCGGCGCCGATGTTCACCATCTTGGCCAGGCCCACGTTCTGCATGTAGGCCAGTCCGATGGTCTCTGTCTTGAAGCTGCCCACCTTGATCGACCAGTTGTTCCCGATCTTGTCCTTCTCGTTGCGGCCTATGGTCTTGCTGCGGTTCTTGCCGATGGAGATGTTCTCGTCGATGCCGACATCCTCATTGCGGTTGTCGCCAATGCTGATCTTCTCGTTGTGGTCCACCCGCTCCGTGCGGTTGTTGTGCACGGTGATGGTCTCGTCGCGGTCCACGGTCTCCGTTCGGTCGCGGTGGATGACGTTGGTCTCGTCCCGGTCGATGGTCTTGCGCCGGTCGTTGCCCACCCATTTGTCTTCGTCGTTCTCGACTTCGGTGAGCTGGTCCTTCTGAGCATGCAGCCACAGCTGTTCGGCGCCCGCCTTGTCCTCGAAGCGGATGGCGTTGGCGTCGCCCTGGCCGTTCTTCATGCCCGCGCCCGGTGCGCCGCCCTTGCTGGATCTGGTCTTGATGCCCGATTGCGTGGCGTTGGCCGGCAGCGCCCAGGGCGGCATGTTGGAGGCGTTGTAGACGCAGCCCATGACGATGGGGTAGTCCGGGTCGCCGTTGAGGAAGTCCACGATGACTTCCATGCCGATGCGCGGGATGTGCACCGCGCCAAAGCCCGGCCCGGCCCAGCTGGTGGCCACGCGCATCCAGCAGCTGGAGTTCTCGTTCATGCCGCCGATGCGGTCCCAGTGGAACTGCACCTTGACGCGGCCGTACTGGTCGCACCAGATCTCTTCGCCTGCGGGGCCGACGACGACGGCGGTCTGCGGGCCTGTGGTGCGCGGTTTGGCGGTGATGCGTTCGGGCTTGAAGGGCAGGCTGGTGGGCTGGGCCTGGAGCACGAATTTCTGGGTCGAGCCCTCGCCGCTGCCGCCGTCGCTGACGCGCGGGTTTTCTTCGAAGGCGTAGTCCACGGCCGTGACCAGGTAGGCCTGGTTCTGGTCGCCGCGCGGGTAGTTGTCCAGCGTGAAGGTGTAGCCCGGCGCCATGGCGCGGTGGTTGGAGCTGCCCTGCACCGTGCTCTGGCGCGTGAGGCTTTGCTGCAGGCGCACGCGGATGTAGTCCTCGCCGTCGCCGGTTTCGGTGTAGCCGCCCGGCCATTCGTAGATTTCGTAGGCGTCGTGCGCATGGCCGGGCGGGTTGCGGCGCATGTTGGACAGCTCGGCGCGGGGCTTCTTGAAGTCGTAGTCGTCGTTGTAGTGCCGGCCGGGCTTGACGCGCTGGTGCAGTTCCCAGGCGTGTATGCATTCCTCGCGCGCCACGGCGGCCTTGCCCGGCGGGTGGAAGGGGATGACGGCGCCGCCCTGCAGCGGGTCGTGCGAGGCGACGATGTCGTCGCCCAATGTCAGCACATGCTGGCCCGCGCTGTGCTGGTGGTAGTAGCAGATGCCCTCGTGCTCCATGAGGCGCGAGACGAACTGGAAGTCGGTCTCGTTGTACTGCACGCAGTACTCCCAGGTGCGGTAGGAGCGCGTCAGGCGCTGCTGCATGGGGTGGCCGTAGATGCCCAGGACCTCGTTGATGATGTCCGGCACGGTCTTGTTCTGGAAGATGCGGAAGTCGCTGCGGCGCGTGGCCAGCCACAGCCAGGGCGACAGGCGCGCGCGGTACAGGAAGTTGCGGTGCTCGTCCTGGCCGCGCATGCCAAAGGCCGTGACCAGACCATCGATGTAGCGTTTGCCGCCGTCCTGGGTCTCCACCACCACGGTGGCGCCCTTGCCCAGCAGGGCCTTGGGATCGATGCTGTCGCTTTCGCTGAGCAGGTCGATCTCCAGGGCGAACAGATGGCTGATTTCCTCGCGACCCTGCAGCCGGCGCAGCTGCAGCTGGTCTGCCAGGGGGGTGTTGATGGTGACTCTGCGTGTCATGGTGTCGGATCTCGCGGTGCTTGGGGGGTAGACAAGGGGCGGGGCCTCAGGTCCGGGTGGGCGGACCTGCGTGCGCCGGCAATGGATGGGGTGGGAGGCGTGCCTTTGCTGCTATCGGGCTGCGTACACCAGCCCTGGACGGGCGCCGTCTGCGTCATCCAGGGCTGGATCGATGACGGGATCGGGGCGAAAGGTGTGCCCCAGCGCGATGAACTGGTAGTTGCCGCGCCGGTCGGTGAAAACAGCCAGGCCGCCAGGCGTCAAGGCCACGTTGAACCAGTCGTTATCGGTGCGGGGTTGGTCCAGATCCAGCTTGCCGGACTGGCTCAGTGCCAGCACGCTGCCTGCCAGGCTTTCCAGGTTCAGCACGCTGAGCTGGCGACCGTCCGCGCCATACAGCCGTAGCTCTCCGGTGGCCTCGACCTTGCTGAGGCCCTCGCCCAGGGGGACGGATCGCTTCATGGTGGCCAGCACGAACTGGCCGCCCGGCGCCAAACGCAGGCCCGGGGGGATGTCACCTAAGCCATGGCGGAATTCGGCCAGGCGCACGATGCGCGCACCCGTGCGCAGCGCCAGCGCTGCGCCCGTGCCGCGCTGATCGGGCAAGGCATAGGTCAACAGCACATTGCCTGCTGACCATTCGATGGCATTGGCCCAGGTCATCGCATCGGCTCCCGCCCAGGACTGAACCTGCGCGGCCATGGCTGCAGCCGGGTCCTCGTCCCGGGGCTGCACGGTCAGGCTTGCGTTGGCGGAGATGGCCAGACGGGGCGGTGCATCCAGGCTGCCTAGGTTGCGGGTCTGCTGCAGTGTCCATTGCGGCAGCTCGAATGTCAGCAACTGATACGGCTTGCGGCCATCGGCATCGGGATCCACATGGCTGCTGGCAACGATGTGGACCATTGCGGCAGTGCGATCCTGCGCATCGTCCGTGGCCACGGAGCGAGCCAGGCAACCGCCGGGGCGCACTCCCGGCTGTGCAAGCGCCGCAACGGCAGGGGGGCTGCCGCTGCGCTCGGACAGCTGGAAACTGCCCACTTTGGATCGCTGGACGAGGTCCAGGCGATCAACGGTGCCGTTGCAGTAAACGGTATAGAGATAGCGGTACGGGTCCTGGTCGTTCGACGTGGCGAAGCTGGCCGGCTTCGCCTCCCCGGACGAGGCCGCAGGACTGTCATTCGCATTGCGTGTGCATGCGGCGGACAGCAAAGCGCTGGCCAGCAGTACGCCAACGGTCGCGAAGCGGCGGGGAGTGGCATTCCAGGGCATGGCTAGAAGTCCTCGCGGGCAAGCACGTTGTCGACATAGTTGCGATCGCCCACGGCGCCGCGCTCGGCGGCGGGAATCCTTTCCCATTCGGCGCGGGCCGTATTGCCGTCGGCGCTGACCGTCACCCACAGTTGATCGCCCTGCATGCGTATGCGGTACTCATGCAGATTGTTGGCATAGCCGTTGAAGCCGCGCAGGGTGTCGAGTTCGAGCTGCTCGGTCGTGTAGTCCGGCAGTTCCACGGGAATGGCTGGCAATCCTTGTGCGGTTCGGGCCTGGTTCCAGGCTCTGACCAGACCTTTGAACCGCTCGCCCTTGCGCTGCTTGCCAGGATATGCCCTTGCGAAGGCCTCCTTTTCCAGGAAGAGCTTCCAGCCGCCGCGCACGTTGTCCTTCCAGTTCCAGGTCTGATTGGCAGTCGGTGCCGGTCGGGTGAGTTGGCACAGGCCCACGCCACCCAGGCCATCGCTGCTGTATTTCGGCCAATTGCCGGGAGTGCGGAATTGTTGCAGCGAGCTTTCCTGCCGCATTTTTTTTCGAAACACGATCCTGTCGGCGCCAATGCTGTTGGCAAAGGCACGGATGGCGGTGCTCGTGGGATTGGTGCCGACGATGGTCCAGGTGGCCCGCGCCCGGCGCTCCACACCGGCCGCCCGCATCGTGACCTGCACGGTCAGCAGGCCTCCACGGACTTCGGTGAACGGAATGCGCCAGCTCGGGCTGGCGCTGGTCTGCGGTGGCAGAGGGCTGTGTGCAGTGCTTCGGCCACTTCCATACGCGGTGTTGGTAGGCGGTGTGCCGCCTTCGAACGTCAGCGTGGCCGACCATTCGAAGATGGGCGTGCTCCCTGCAGGCAGCGCTTCGTTCTGCAGGACGGCAGTCACCGTGATGGTGGGCATTTGGGCATCGGCCGTGATGGCGAACTGCGGTCCTGCGGGCTGGCTGGTAATGGCAAGTGGCATGTTCAGGGGTCTCCGTAAGGCGATGGATGGCTGGGCCTAGCGCGATGCCTGCACAGCGCGGGCGCGCTCCAGGTGGAGCACGGCGGCATCCAGCAGCGGGTCGCCGCCGGCCTGGACGGAGGCGGTGAAGGCCGCGTCCACGGGCACGCGCAGGCGCGGGGTCAAGCCTTGGGCTTGTGCGGCGGGGTTGTTGCCGCCAGCGGGGCCGGTTTCTGCGAGCAGGGGGACTTGCACGATGAAGCCGGTTGGCAGGTGCACGCGCGTGGCGGGGCCTGTGGCGCCGGCCGTGGCGCTGGTGGCGACGATGTCGGCACGCTGGCTGTGCTGCAGCCAGGCAGCGAACAGTTCGCAGGGGCCGGCGCAGCCGGGGCCGGTGAGCACGGCGACGGGGGCTGTGAAGGGCGTGCCCGAGGCGGCCAGCGGCAGTTGGGCCGGCAGGCCCAGGCCGCCGCGGCTGCGCCAGACGCGGGCGGCGGGGTCGAACAGGCGCTGGGCGGCGTCCTGCATGCGCAGCGGCTTGTCGCGCGTGTAGAGCGAGGCCAGCATGTGGGGCACCAGCTGGTAGGCGTCGTCGCCCCGGTGGGCGCGCAGGTCGATGACCAGGCCCGTGACCCTGGCCTGGCTGGCTGCGGCCAGGGCGCCCTCCCAGCGGTTGAGCTGGCCGGTGGCGCCGTCGGCAAAGCTGTCGAGTGCGATGTAGGCCAGGTTGCCGCCCTGGGCGCTGCGCAGCAGGAAGGAGGCGAGGGCGGGCTCGGCCGCAGGCAGGGCCGTGGTTGCGGCGGGGGCGGCGTTCAGGCGCAGGGTCTGCTCCTGGCTGGCCGAGGGTGTGCCCGCTGCGGTGCGCAGGCTCAGCGTGGCGGGCGTGCCCAGGTCCAGCGCCAGCAGGTCGGCGCGGCGGGCTTCGGCACCGGCGCGCAGCGAGGCGGGGGCAATGCGGTCCAGGTAGCGTGCCGGGCTTTCGCCTTCGATGGCGAGGATGTCGCTGCCGGGCTGCAGGCCCGCCTTGGCGGCAGCTGAACCTGGCGCCACGCTGGTGATGGCGATGCGGCCGTCCTCGCGCAGCCAGGTGCGCGGCATGGGCAGGTTGACGCTGCCGCGTGCCAGCAACTGCGGTGACAGGCCCCGGTCTGTGCGGGCAGGCCAGGCCTGGCCGCCGGACAGCAGAACGCGGTATTGGCCATCGCCCAGGCGCTGGCCCATTTCTGCCAGGGCCTGGGCCTGTGCGGCGCTGTCGCCGCGCTCGGCGGCGGTCTGCAGGCGCTGGCCGTAGTCGGCACGCAGCTTGCCGGCATCAAAGCCGCTGGCAGCGGCCAGCGGGTGGCGCTCGGCAATGAGGCCGATGAGGGCCTGGGCCGCATCGCCTGCGCCCAGGCGGGACAGGTCGATGTCCTGCGCGGGCTGGACGGCATGGAAGGCCAGGGCGATTTCCCGGGCACGGTCGAAGCGCAGGCCCTGCGGTTCCAGCGTGACCACGGTGTAGCCGCGCGGCAGGGTGACCATGGGGTCGTCGGCGGTGAACAGGCGCCCGTCGGCGCCAAAGCCGGAAGGGAAGCGCTGCGTGGCATCGCTGGCCCAGACCAGCAGCTTGCCGCCCGTGGGCTCCAGAATGTCGCCGCTTTGGCGCGGCCATTCGGTGCGCACCGAGCTGGCGCGCAGCATGGCGTGCTGCTCTATGGCGTCCAGGCTGCGCCGCCCCGCGCGCTGGGGCACGTCGGCGTGGACGGACAGGGCGAAGATGCGCACGCCCCGGCCACCGGGGCGCGCGCGGCCGGTGGACAGGTCATAGGTCGTGCCTTCGGGGTCGCTGGGCAGTTCGATGGCCACGCCGGTGCTGTCGCCGCGCGGCAGGGCCAGCCATTGCGACTTGGCTGGCGCCACATGGGCGGCCTGGCGCTGCACGAGGTACGGCCCCTGGTCCATGAGCGCGACCACGGCCTGGCCGCGCCGGGCGCTGTCCGTCCAGGCATCGCCCAGCACGGCCATGACGCGGCGTGGGCCGCCCTGGTCGTCCTGCACGGGGGCGGCGCCGGAGGGCGGCGACTGTGCCGCCTCGGGCTGGGCCTGGTTGCGGTCCCACCAGGCACGGGCTTCGCTGGCGGCACCGGTGGCCGCGTTGGTGGCCGTGCTGGCTGCGCTGCGGCCGGCCTCCAGCGCCTGCTGGCCGGCCGTGGCGGCGCCCGAGGCCCGCTGCACGGTGTCGGCAGCCTGGCCGATGGCGCCCAGGTCCAGCGCCTGCGCGGCCGGGGCGGCCAGCAGCGCGGCGGCAATCACTGCCGTGGTGGCGCGTGGAAGACGGCGCCCGCTCATGCGGGCTCCGCAGCGCGGGTGCGCACGTCCAGCGTGAAGTCGTCGCCGTTGGCGCCGGCGTGCAGGCTTTGCAGTTCCTGGCCTTCCACGGTGGCCTGCAGGAAGTGGGTGGCCATGCGCGGCAGCAGGTTCTGGGTGAGGATGCCATCCACCATGCGCGCGCCGGACTCGACCTCGCTGCAGCGGCGGCGCACCAGGTCCACGGCGGCTTCGTCGAAGCTGAACTGCGCACCATGGCGTTCCTCGATGCGCCGCTGTATGCGCAGCATCTGCAGCCGGATGATCTGCTCCAGCATGGCGTCGGAGATGGGGTAGTAGGGCACGACGGTCAGGCGGCCCAGCAGCGCGGCCGGGAAGGTCTGCAGCAGCGGCTGGCGCACGGCCTGGGCCAGGCCTTCCGGCGTGGGCGCCAGGTCCGGGTCGCGGCACATGTTGGCAATCAGGTCCGAGCCCACGTTGGAGGTCAGGATGATGACGGTGTTCTTGAAGTCGATGTAGCGGCCCTCGCCGTCCTCCATCCAGCCCTTGTCGAAGACCTGGAAGAACATCTCGTGCACGTCGGAGTGGGCCTTTTCGATTTCGTCGAGCAGGACCACGCTGTAGGGGCGGCGGCGCACGGCCTCGGTGAGCACGCCGCCTTCGCCGTAGCCCACGTAGCCCGGTGGCGCGCCCTTGAGGGTGGAGACGGTGTGCGCCTCCTGGAACTCGCTCATGTTGATGGTGATGAGGTTCTGCTCGCCGCCATACAGGGCTTCGGCCAGGGACAGCGCCGTCTCGGTCTTGCCCACGCCCGAGGGACCGGCCAGCAGGAACACGCCGATGGGCTTGCCTGGATCGTCCAGCCGCGCGCGCGAGGTCTGGATGCGGCGCGTGATGGCCTCCAGCCCGTGGCGCTGGCCGATGACGCGCTTCTCCAGCGTGTCTGCCAGCGAGAGCACGGACTGCACCTCGTCGCGCACCATGCGGCCCACGGGAATGCCGGTCCACTCGGCCACCACGGCGGCGACCACGCCGGCATCGACCACGGGCTGCAGCAGCGGGGCATCGCCCTGCAGCTCGGCGAGCTGGCGGCGCAGCGCTTCCAGCGCGGCCACGCTGGGTGTCTCGACAGGTTCGGTTGCGGTGGCTTCGGCGGCCGTTTCCGGTGCCGCAGCGGACGGGGCTGCGGCGGCGCCGGTGGAGAAGACGGGCGGCTTCAGGCCCATGAGGGCGGCCTCGGTTTCCAGGATGCGGCGGGCCAGCGCGCTTTCCTGGCCAAAGCGCTCGGCCAGCGTGGCCTTGCGCTCGCGCAGGCTGGCCAGGTCGGTTTCCAGCGCCTGCAGGCGCTCGGCCGTGGGCAGGCCGAGGGCTGCCTCGCGCAGCAGCACTTCCTGCTCCACGCCCAGGGCCTCGATGCGGCGCTGCACGGCTTCCAGCTGGGCGGGCGTGGCATGCAGGGCCATGGCCACGCGCGAGCAGGCCGTGTCCAGCAGGCTGACGGCCTTGTCGGGCAGCTGGCGCGAGGGAATGTAGCGGTGCGACAGGCTGACGGCCGCGGCCACCGCGTCTGCGGCAATGCGCACCTGGTGGTGGTTTTCCAGCTTGGCGGCCACGCCGCGCAGCATGTCCACGGCGCGGGGCTCGTCGGGCTCGTGCACCTGAACGAGCTGGAAGCGGCGGGTCAGGGCCGGGTCTTTTTCGATGTATTTCTTGTACTCGGCCCAGGTGGTGGCGCCGATGGTGCGCAGCGTGCCGCGCGCCAGGGCGGGCTTGAGCAGGTTGGCGGCATCGCCCGTGCCGGCCTGGCCGCCCGCGCCCACCAGGGTGTGGACTTCGTCGATGAAGAGCACGATGGGCGTGGTGCTGGACTGCACGGCGTCCAGCAGGCCGCGCAGGCGGTTCTCGAACTCGCCCTTCATGCTGGCGCCGGCCTGCAGCAGGCCCACGTCCAGCACGCGCAGCTCCACGCCCTGCAGCGGCGGCGGCACGTCGCCCTGGGCGATGCGCAGGGCCAGGCCTTCGACCACGGCGGTCTTGCCCACGCCGGCCTCGCCCACCAGGATGGGGTTGTTCTGGCGGCGGCGCAGCAGGATGTCCACCATCTGGCGCACTTCGTCGTCGCGGCCCGTGACCGGGTCCAGTTCGCCCGCCTTGGCGCGGGCCGTCAGGTCCACCGTGTATTGCTGCAGCGCGCCGCCCTGGCCGGGCGCGGTGCCCGTGGCCTGGCTGGCTTCGCCCGGCGTGCCTTCCAGCCCGCTGCCATCGGCCGCGCGCATGCGTGCCTCGGGCGAGTCGGGCAGCAGGCGGGCGAAGGCATCGCTGAGCGCGGGCTCGGAGATCTTGTCGAATTCGCGCGAGATGGAGCGCAGCTCATTGGCCAGCGAGCGCGTGCGCACCATGCCCGACAGCAGATAGGCGCTGCGGATCTGGCTGTCGTTGAACATCAGCGTGGCATAGACCCAGCCGCGCTCGATGGCGGTCTCTATGTGCTCGGAGAAGTCGCTGATCGAGGTGGCGCCGCGCGGCAGCTGGTCCAGGCGGCGCAGCACATCGGCGGCCAGGCGGTCGGAGGCGATGTCGAAGTGGCGCAGGATGCGGATCAGGTCGCAATCGTTTTCCTGCAGCAGCTGGTGCAGCCAGTGCACCAGCTCCACATAGGGATTGCCGCGCAGCTTGCAGAACACGGTGGCGCCTTCCAGCGACTTGAACAGCAGCGGGTTGAGCTTGCCGAAGAGGGATTGGCGGCTGATTTCTGTCATGGGTCTTGGGTGCGGAAAAAAGTGGATGAATGGGGGCCGGGCATGCCGGCTAGCGGAGGGGGCGGAATTCGACCTTGCGGCCCTTGGCCTGGCACTGCGTCAGCAGCCGGTCGACCCAGGCGCGTTCGACGAGGAAGCTGCTGCCGGTGATTTCCTGCGCCGTTTCACGGACGTCGGCGGCGAGGTGGATGGTCTTGGCTTCAGACAAGGCATCGCCATCCCATTGCGCTTCATCCGGCGATGGTTTGGCGGTGAAGCGGCGCTGCCCCAGATTGGCGATCTGGCCACCTTCGAGCCAGACCATCCAGACCGACGATCGCGCAGGGACTGCGCTGCGGTTGTGCTGTTGCACGAAGCAAAAGCGCTGGAGGGCTGCAGGCTTTCCGGGGTCAGTCGATGCCTGGCGGCTCTTCAAATAGATACGCAGGGCGGCTGGAGAAGGAACCAGGGATTGCGCCGGACGCGAGAAATCGGAGGCCCGCCCGCTTTCAGGCGCTGCCAGCAAAGGCAGGGCCGATCCCGCCAGGGTGGCCAGCAGACACCTTGCGAGCAGGCGACGGCCTTGCCTGAAGCGGCATGGCCCGGGGAAGCGGTTGCGTCCGATATGCGGCATGCGGCTATCGGGCAGGAGCCACTTTGATGGTGCGGCCCTTGGCCTTGCACTGCGCCAGCAGTCTGTTCACCCAGGCGCGTTCGACGAGAAAGCTGCTGCCGTAGATTTCCTCTGCCGTTTCACGGACGTCTGTGGCGAGGTGGATGGACTTGCTTCGTGCCAAGCCTTGGCCGTCTTCTTCGGCCTCTTGCGCCGTCGCGTGGACCTGGGCCGGCAGCCGACCCAGATTGAGAATCTCGCCGCCGTCTTGCCAGATCATCCAGACGAAGGGTCCTGGATCTTCAGGTGGCGTGGAGCGCTGCTGGACAAAGCAAAAGTGCTGGGGCCTCCCCGCCATGGATGTGCCTGCACGCCTTTCCTTGAGCTGAAGGTAGGCGCGCAGCACGGTGGGCGAGGGGATGCTTGCCTTGCTGGGGCGCGAAAAGTCGGCGGGAACGGGATCTCGGGGTGCTGCTGGTGTTGGCGTAGCGGTGGCGTTGTCTGCCGCTTCAGATGTATGGGCAGGCGCGGAGACAGACAGAGCCAGCGTGGCCACTAGACATGCAGTCCATCGTATGCGGCAGGCGGGTAGCCAGGAACTCTTGGGTTGTGGCATGGGCATGGTGTCGGGAGTTGGTGGGACAGGGTCTTCAGTCCTGCTTGCGCAGTCGGGCATGGGTGTAGAAGGTGTTGCCCATGAGCGTGGCGTGCACCTTGAAATCCGGACCGGGCGAACCACTGCCTTCCGATCGCCAGGCATACAGGCCGGTGCTTGTGGGATCCGCAGCGAGCGGTTCGGAGGCAACAGTGATGGCCGCTTGTACAAACTGCTGGTACGCCGTCCGCTTGCCATGCAGGCCGTTGTTGGCGATCTGCAGGTAGTCCGTGAGGTTTTCCTGCATGTTTTGGTTCAGCGTGGGATAGGTCGGAAAGCCATGGAACTGCACCATGCCTCGGTCGTTGGCCTTGATGATGTCGGCGATGGTGGTTGCACCGCGGGCCATGAACTCCTCGGGCTTGCCGCTCTTGAGCCGGTTCTCGATGACGCGGCGCATCCAGCGCATGGACGTCAGGACGTCGGAAGCTTTCCATGCGACGTTTCGGGGGGCGCCGTCTGGCGAGAAGTTCTCGGCCAGCAGCAGGCGCACCAGCATCCCCTCCGTCGTGCTCTCCGCAGGCAGCGAAATGCTTTTCTCCACCTGCACGGTGATGGCTGCGGGCATGACGCTGAGCCCGGTTCCCTGCACCGCCACGATGCTGAGCTTGGTGAGCCCGGGCTGCTGGGCCACGAAGTCGAATTGCCAGCTGTCGGCGCGGGCGTTGTGTACGGGGGGCTGGGCCGCAAGAATGCTGGGCGCATCGATCCTGGCGCCCAGCTTGTAGGTCTTTGCGACGGCCTCGATCTTGACGCGCAGGCGGTTGCCTTCGATCAGCGTCAGCGTGGAAGGGACCGGGGCGTTGTGCAGGAACTTGATCTGTACGGTGGGCATGTGTGCGAGCAGGGAAGTGGTGATTCAGTGGTTCGGTGATTCAGTGGTTCGAGGGCTGGGGCCGGGGCGCCGGCCGCGCACGGGCTGGCGGCGCTGGCGCAGCCAGGCTTCGGGGTCCAGGCGGAAGTCGCGCGCGTCCTGGGCGGGCTCGGTGTGGTTGAGCCAGGTGGTCCAGCCCAGCTGGGTGCTGCTGCCCAGCCGGGCGGCAGGCACTTCCTGGCGGCGCAGCACCAGCACGTAGTCCCAGGCGAATTCGATGCCCAGGTAGTTGCGCACCCAGTCCGCCAGGGTCTGGAACAGTGCGGCCTGGGGCAGCAACTGCCGGTATTGCTCCAGGCCCAGCGGGCCGAGCACCAGGCGGAACTTGCTTTGCGCATCGGGCACGCGCGAGCCCACGACGGCGTCCACGCCCAGGCGCGAGTTGCAGGGGCGGCCCTGCAGCCGGGTCTGCTGCTCGGGCTCCAGCTCCAGGTGGTGCAGGCAGTTTTCTTCCAGCTTCACGGGAATCTGGAAGTAGTGCGACAGGGCCTGGCACAGGCCTTCGGGGTTGCGCGTCCAGCGGGTCAGATGGCCGGCCATGAAGCGCTTGGCGTGGTCGGGCACGTCGTCGCGCGCGCGCTGGCTGGGCAGGCCGGCGCCTATGAAACTGTCTATGTAGCGGCCAAAGGGGTCTTCGCCCGGGCGGTCCAGCGATGCGGTGGGCTGTGCGTCCGACCAAGCGCGGAACAGCAGCAGCAGCATGCGGTGGTGAAAGATGTCGGAAAAGCGTGCCAGCGTGGCGTCGTCATGCTGGCGCAGGCGCTCGCGCACGTATTCGGTGATGTGCGTGGGCAGCGGGCCGTTGGGGCCGTAGAGGCCGAAGTTCCAGACCGTCATGCGCTCGGGCTCGCCGGCGCGCGAGGGCAGGATTTCGGCAATGGTGGCGGGGGCGAAGGCCAGCGACGGGTCCTGGCCCAGGCGCAGCGGCTCGTCCTTGGGGCGCGTGGCCTGGCCCAGGCGCGGCAGCGCGGGATGGCGCGCCTGCAGGTAGCGCAGGCTGTGCATCAGGTCGAACTGGTAGGGCTTGGCGCTCAGGCGCTGCCAGAACAGGCGCGCCCGGGCGTCGTCTGGCCCGGCGGCCTGCACGGGCGCACGCGCGGGCGCCGGAGCTTGAGCCGGAACCGCAGACTGGGGGTGTTCCGGTTCGGGCAGGGGGGCGTGGGCGGCGTTGCTCATATGCCGGGCCTTTGTCCGGGGCGCGGAGTCCAGCGCGCGACGGGGCCACGCTGGCGCGAGTGCAGCTGCAGCTCGGTGAAGCTGTTGACGCCCACATGGCGGGCGAAGAATCGCTCCAGCACATTGGACAGGGGCCAGGGGCTGACGCCGGCCATGGCCGGCTCATCCACGCTCAGGTGTACGCCCACGCCGCGGCCGTAGACCAGCTGGCGGTGCTGGGGCAGGCGGCGCGTGATGGGTTCGATGCGCATGCCCTGGATGGCGGCGATCTGCCCGGCCAGCTGGTGGTTGCCCAGGTCCAGGTACAGGCGCAGCAGCTCCTGCAGCGTGGCCGCGCCTTCCTCGTCGGACAGATCGGTCATGGCCAGGTAGTTAAGGCTCAGGTGGGAGATCAATCGCCAGGTCAGGCCTCCGTCGGCCACGGCGGGGATGGGCGCGCTGGGGCCGGCGATGGCGCGGGCCCATTCCACGGGTGCCGATTCCTGCAGTGCAAAGTCGCCGCCCGGCTGGTTGACGCGCATGAGCAGGGGCAGGTCGCGGTTGGTGCACAGGGTGTGCATGGACAGCTGCTTGAGGTCGTCGGAGAACGGGGCCTCGCGCTGGTCCACCAGGGAGATGAAGACTTCCGAGCCCAGGTACTGCGTGCGCGGGCCGCTGCGCAGGCTGCGCTCGGAAAACAGCCGGGGCTCGCGCCGCGTGGTGAAGTAGGCCTGCTCGGTGGAGTGCAGGCCGTGCGTGGATGCGTACAGCGGCGCGAATTCGCGGTCCTGGGTCTTGCCTTCGTGGTGGCCGGTGACGGCCTGCACGCCGTAGACCTCGAAGTCCAGCGGCCGCGTGCGGTCGGGAATGACGTGGTACTCGTGCACGTTGGAGGCCACATGCAGGCGGTCCGCCGTGTACTCGAACAGGTTGATGGCCGGAATGCAGTGCATCAGCAGCTTGGCCGCGTCGATCTGCGGCTCCAGCGTGGGCGCGGCGCGGCGCAGCAGCACGGTGATGCCCACGCCGTCATGGGCGATGCGGCGCATGCTGCGCGACAGGCCGTTGATCGAGAAAAACCGCTGCCGCGCGGGAAACGCAAAGTACTCGTGCAGCAGACGGTGGCCCTGGAAGGCGCGGTGCGAATAGGGAATCAGCGCCTGCTCGCTGTCATGGCCTTCGGCGCGCAGTGCATCGGGCTGCAGCACGTCCCAGACCTGGCGTGGGTCCTGCGGGTGGTGGACCACGATGGCCAGCGTCTGCGTGTGGATGAGCTCCTGCAGATGGGAGGCGACGACATCGCCCGCATGGATGTAGACCCACAGCTGGTCCATCGCCAGCTGCATGCACTGCGAGGCGTCCAGCGTGGCCAGCTGCAGGCGCAGGTGGCCGCCGGCCTCGCCCAGCTGGGGCACCAGGGCATGGGGCAGGTCCAGCGCCGGGCCGCCCAGGCGCGCCTGGCGTATCTCCAGCGGCCACAGCGTCAGCGGCCCGCCGGTGCGGAATTCGCAGATGGTCTGCTCTTCCTGTGACTTGTGGGTGCGCAGCACGCTGCCAGAGGGCAGGGTGAAGCCGTCCACGAGGTTGCCTTCCTTGGCGCTGGGCTTGAGCTGGACCACCACCATGGATGGCGTGGGCGCCAGGTAGTGGGGGCAGACCATTTCCATCATGCGCTGGGACAGGCGCGGAAACTCCGCATCCATCTTCAGCTGGATGCGCGCGCTCAGAAAGCTGAAGCCTTCCAGCAGGCGCTCCACATAGGGGTCGGCCACATCGGTGTCGTGCAGGGAAAGGCGGCCCGCCACCTTGGGGAAGGCGGCGGCGAACTCGGCGCCCAGCTCGCGCAGATAGGCCAGTTCGCGGTTGTAGTACTCGACGAGGCGGGGATTCATGGTGTGGGTGGCGGCGTCCGGGCTCAGGCCCTGAGGTTTTGCAGCGAGACCTGGCCGGTCTCCAGGTCCAGGCTGGTCTTGAGCAGCAGCTCCAGCGGATAGGGCATGGACCAGAACTGGCAGCGGATCTCGAACTGCAGCGTGTTGTGGTGGTTGAGCTGCTCGGTGGAGGCCAGCAGCGTCACGGCCAGCGTCTTGGCCAGGATGCGCGGCTCGAAGGCCAGGATGCTTTCGCGGATGCTGCGCTCCACATGGCTCCAGTCCAGCTCGGACAGCAACTGGCCGGCCAGCGGCGGCATGCCGTAGTTGATGACCGAGCGCTGCACATGCTCCAGCCCCTCCATCTCCACGTGGTCCCAGGCATCGCGCGCATTGAGCAGCCAGCCCAGGTCGCGCAGCAGGGCCTCGCGCAGGCGGGATTCGTTCACGAAGACCGCATCGGGCCGCTCGGTGCGCAGATGGGGCTCATGGTCGGTCAGCCGGTCCAGCAGGGCGGGCTGCAGCCGGTCCTTGGCTGCGGTCGCCTGGTTCTGGCGTGTGCGCAGCGTGGGCATGGGGTTGAGGGGACTGGGGCGCATGCAGGGTCCTCAGGAGCTGAAGTGGCTGGAAAGGGAGGGCAGACTGGAGGACTCTTTTCCCCGCAGCGCCTGCTCATTCACCCATTCCCGGTTTTTGCCGCGCACGCACCATGCGGGGTTGCTGACCCAGTCGGTGAAGTACATGCTGGGATGGCCTTGAAGGATGTTGCAGCGCTCGTATCCCATCCGGGGCATGGCGTAGTGCTGCAGTGGCGCAACCACCAGAAAGGACACGGCAATGGAAAGCACATTGATGGCGAGGACGCCCATCAGTGCGTACTCCACCTTCTTGAGCACGGTCTTGCTGCAGGGAATGGCATTGGCGATGACCGCTGCAACCATCACCAGCGGGAAGGCGAGCGCTGTGATGGCCAGTGGCGACAGCGGCGTGATCCTGACGGCGGGCGCGCGATCGAGCAGGCCCCGGATGTCGGGCGCAATCTCCGCCAGCACCAGGTACGCATTGGCCGCGAGCAGGGCCATGCCAAGGGGGATGGCCCAGATGGCGTTCCTGCGGTTCTGGCGGACGCGGTCTTGCATGGAATATTCGGTCCCTGTCACTTCTGACGGTTGATGCTGCACAAGAGGCCGGTACTGCCGGGGCCGGGCGCGCAGGCGATGTCGCCGTCGGGCTGCTGACCGTTGTCCTGGTTCAGCTTCTTCCATTCGGGCGACTGGGTGTTGACGCGGTACAGGCCTTGGGGCGTGTCATCGGTCAGGGATTTCAGGGCGGAAATCACCTTTTGCTTGATCTGCCATTTCTGGTCGGCTGCATTCAGCGCCATGCCTGTGACCAGCACGGCCACGGCCATGGCGGCCAGCGGGAGCACGGCCACGGCGGTGGCGCCAGCCACGGCAGCGCCTATGCCAAGGCCCACCATGGTGGCCAGGCCGGCCTTGACGGCCTCCACGCCAATGCCGCCGACCAGGTCGTGCATGGTCTTTTCGTCGTTGAACATGAAGTCCAGCGACTCGATGAGGCTGGAGACCACCACGCCCAGGATGAAGCCGCCCCTGGCCACGTTCTGCAGCCCGCGCATGCCCAGGCCCATCTGCACCATGCGCGGGTTGGAGGCCAGGTAGCGCGTGCCGCGCAGCAGGTGGCCGCGCAAGCCCGCATGGCCCCTGATGATGATGTAGGTGCCGCTGGACGTGGTCTTGACGTAGGAGCCCACGCCGGCCATGCCCAGGGCCTGCAGGGTTCTGGCGATCATGTAGGCATCCATGGAGCCCAGGGCCGCAGGCGCGACCCAGGGCTGGCCCACGTTGGGGCTCATCACCTTGGTCCAGTACTCGCCCAGCGGCGTCTGCGCCAGGATGGCGTGCAGCCGGGAGGCGAGCCGCGGGTCGATGCGTGCCTTGTCCGCGAGGATGCCCAGGTACTCCAGGGGCGTGAGCACCAGGACATCCAGCTGGCGCCGTTCCATCTCATCAGCGATGGACTTGGCGTAGTTGACTTGGAAGAGGGTGAAGGCAATCGATGCGGACATTGTGGGCAGGTGTCTGGTCTTGCGGGTGATGAAAAAGGGGCGGGGTATCAGGCAGCGGTGCTCAGCGTGAGCTGGCGCACCTGCAGCATGGGAAAGTCCTCGGAGTCGGTGACCCAGGTGCGCTGGCCGTGGCCGGCCACGTGGCCCGAGGATTCGTCAGGATCGGAGGAGCCTGTGTCCAGCGGGCTCCACTGCGTGCGGCGCGACATGCGGACGGCGTCGTCATCGCCGGGCGCCAGCGGATAGCGCGCAGGCATGAAGCCCTGCAGCGCGCCGCCCTCGCGCAGCGTGACCTCGCAGGGCAGCCAGATCAGGTCGCGCAGGTCCTGCACGGGCTCGAAGCCGATCTGTGCAATGGCGTCGAAGGGCAGCCAGTAGTAGCTGCCGTGGGCCAGCAGCTCGCAGACGGGGCCCAGGCGGGTATCGCTGTCGGCCAGCCATTCAAAGCGGTGCTCGCCCATGTGGCCGGCCGTGGCGGGCGCTTCATCCAGGGCGCGGGCGCGCAGGTCCTGGGCGGCCGCGCCTTCGTGTGCCAGGGCGTCGATCAGGCAGGCCAGCCATTGCGCGGGCTCGCCCATGAGAAAGGGCTTTTTCTTGCCGGCGAAGACCTCGGCGCGCAGCACTTCGCAGCGGATGGCCTCGCGGTAGGCGCGCGCCATGGGCTCGCACGACGGGTCGAGCTGGGCACACAGCTGCAGCTGCTCCAGTGCCTTTTGCCATTCGCCCAGCACGCACAGCAGCTGGAAGTAGTAGACGCGCAGGGGCGCCGAGGCCGGTGCCTGGCGGATCTGGTCCTTCAGGGCCTTGAGTTGCTCGTCCAGGGAAAGCTGTGAGGTGAAGCTGGGCAGGGGCATGGTGAAAACGCAGGAAAAAGAGAGGGGCGGGGTGCGGCTGCGCCCCGGTCAGTCGTCGTAGGAGCGGCAGCCCCAGCGCACGGCGTCGGGCGCCTCGCCGGCCACATGGCCGATGACGATGCGCGGTGGCGTCTCGTCCAGGCCCTTTCTGAGCGGCATGGCGCGTGCGTACTGGGCGGGCAGCTCGCCGAAACCTTCCAGGTTCCAGCTGCTGCGCGCCTGTGGCCGGGCCTTGGTGCGCTGGACCAGGGCCTGCAGGCTGCCCGTGGCGCGCGCCGCGACAATGCTGCCGCTGCCGCCGCGCACGGTGATGGAGGACACCTGCGTGCCATCGATCTCCAGCGGCGTGGCAAACAGGTAGAGCAGGTCCAGGCTTTCGCCGGGCGCGCGGTCCACCACGGTCACGCCCTGCGCGCGCAGGCGCTGGGCCAGCGCTTCGTCGCGGCCGTCGGGAAACTCGATGCGGCAATGCAGGGCGTCGGTGAACAGGGTGGTGATGTCCGCTGCCGTGGCAGGGGCGGCCTGCACCGTGGCGCAGGCCGTGCCGGCCAGCAGCAGGGTGAAGAAAGCTTTGGAACAGGCGTTCATGGCGTGGCTCAATGGGCGCATCAGGGATGGCGGTAGATCTTGAAAGCGGGCTTGTGGGTGCGGTAGCCGGGCCCTGCCCAGAAACCGTTCTGCTTGAAGTCCGAGATCCAGACGCTTCCGTCGAACATCTGCATGTGGCCGGCGGGCGATGAGGTGAAGCCCTGCATCACCGCCACATCGCCCTTCTTGTAGCCACCTTCGGGCATGGCGTCGTAGCGTGTGAAGCCGGCGGCCACCAGGCTGGTGCCGTAGTCCTTGGCATCGCGCGTGCGCTGCAGTGCGATGCCGCCAGCGCCGATCGCATCGCGCACATAGCGCGCGCAGTAGCCGGCGGAGCTGGCGCGGGCATTGGTCTGCAGGGTGGCGACGGCGTTGTCTACATTCCAGGGCATGAAAAGCCTCTCTGAGTTGGGTCCTGGAGGAGAAAGCTTCTCCAGGCCTGTTTCTTGTTATGGGGCCTGGCCCTGGTGCGAGCGTGTCTGCACCAGGAGCCAGGTAGGCGGGCAGTCTTACTTCGCGCCCTGCTTCACGGAAGGCAGCTTGGACACCAGGCGCAGCGAAACCGTCAGGCCTTCCAGCTGGTAGTGGGGGCGCAGGAAGAACTTGGAGGTGTAGTAGCCGGGGTTGCCCTCGACTTCCTGCACCTGCACCTCGGCGGCGGCCAGGGGCTTGCGGGCCTTGGTCTCCTGCGAGGAGTTGGCCGGGTCGCCGTCCACGTAGTTCATGATCCAGTCGTTGAGCCAGCGCTCCATGTCGGTGCGCTCGCGGAAGGAGCCGATCTTGTCGCGCACGATGCACTTGAGGTAGTGCGCGAAACGGCAGCAGGCGAACATGTAGGGCAGGCGCGCCGACAGGTTGGCGTTGGCCGTGGCGTCGGAGTCGTAGTACTCGGCGGGCTTGGCCAGCGACTGGGCGCCGATGAAGGCGGCCACGTCCGAGTTCTTGCGGTGCACCAGGGGCATGAAGCCGTTCTTGGCGAGCTCTGCCTCGCGGCGGTCGCTGATGGCGATTTCCGTGGGGCACTTCATGTCCACGCCGCCGTCGTCGGTGGGGAAGGTGTGGGCCGGCAGGTTGTCCACCGCGCCGCCCGATTCCACGCCGCGGATGGAGGTGCACCAGCCGTAGTACTTGAACGAGCGGTTGATGTTGACCGCCATGGCGTAGGCCGAGTTGGCCCAGCAGTACTTGCCGTGGTCGCCGCTGTCGGTTTCTTCCTCGAAGTCGAATTCATCGACCGGGTTGGTGCGCGCGCCGTAGGGCAGGCGTGCCAGGAAGCGGGGCATGGCCAGGCCGATGTACTTGGCGTCGTCGGACTCGCGCAGGCTGCGCCAGGCGGCGTACTCGGTGTTGGTGAAGATCTTGGTCAGGTCGCGCGGATTGGCCAGCTCCTGCCAGGATTCCATCTGCATGATGGCGGGCGCCGCGCCGGAGATGAAGGGGCAGTGGGCCGCGGCGGCCACCTTGGCCATTTCACCGAGCAGCTCCACGTCCGGCGGGCTGTGGTCGAAGTGGTAGTCGCCCACCAGGCAGCCGAAGGGCTCGCCGCCGAACTGGCCGTACTCCTCTTCGTACACCTTCTTGAAGACGGGGCTCTGGTCCCAGCCCACGCCCTTGAAGCGGCGCATGTTGCGGTGCAGCTCCTTCTTGGAGATGTTCATGACGCGGATCTTGAGCATCTCGTCCACCTCGGTGTTGGTCACCAGGTGGTGCAGACCGCGCCAGGCGCCTTCGAGCTTCTGGTAGTCGTCGTGGTGGATGATGCGGTTGATCTGCTCGGACAGCTTGCGGTCGATCTCGGCAATGATGGCCTGCACCGTCTGGTAGGCATCGTTGGACAGCGTGATCGCCGAGCCCAGGGCCTGCTGGGCCAGTGTCTGCACGGCCGCTTCCACGGCTTCGCGGGCCTGGTCGGTCTTGGGCTTGAATTCCTTTTGCAGCAGGCTGCCGAATTCGCTGCCGGCCAGCGCCTGGGTCGATTGTTCGAGTTGGGTTGCGGTATTCATGACGTGCTTGCCTTCCTGATGTGCTGCCTCAAGCCTCGGATGCAGGGCCCGAGGCCTGCGGGGCAGTGATGTTGGGCGCGGCGGCCAGCGACTTGAGCAGCGCAGGGTCCTTGAGCACCTTGCCGATCAGCTCTTCGGCGCCCTGCTTGCCGTCCATGTAGGACAGCAGGTTGTGCAGCTGGGTGCGTGCCTCCAGCAGCGAGTTGAGCGCGCCCACGCGCCGCGCGATGGCGGCGGGGGAGAAGTCCTCCATGCTCTCGAAGCTCAGGTCGATGTTGAGCTTGCCCTCGCCCGTCAGCGTGTTGTCCACCTGGAAGGCGACGCGGGGCTTGATGGACTTCATGCGCGCATCGAAGTTGTCGATGTCGATTTCCAGGAACTTGCGGTCGGCGATTTCGGGCAGCGGATCGACGGGCTTGCCCGACAGATCGGCCAGCACGCCCATCACGAAGGGGATCTGCACCTTCTTTTCCGAACCGTAGATCTCGACGTCGTACTCGATCTGCACGCGCGGCGCACGGTTGCGCGCGATGAATTTCTGACCACTCTTGCCGGTTTTGGTGAGCGACATGCGGGTGTTCCTTTCAAGAAAAAAATAGGTCGCAGAAGTAAAAAGCCTGGAGTCCCGCCTTGCGGCGGACCGAAGGGCTGAGGGCGCAAGAGGCCGTGTGGAAACAGGTGGACGGGGTGGGTGTCATGGGGCAGCCATCTCCTTGAAAGCGAAGTCCGGGTCCAGCAGATCCGTGCATTCCTCGCAGTAGAGGTAGGCGATGGAGCGCTTGTTCTCCGTCGTCCCCCAGCCGGTGCCGCTGTCGATGGTCAGATTGACCTGGCGGCCGCCCTTGAAGCGCACGACGGCACGGGCACTGCAGCTACCGGTTTCATAGGCACGCGCGTAATTGAACTGGCTGCTGGGCCTGGCGTGGCGCAGGAAGTAGCGCGCACGCTTTTCGTCAATGCGCAGTGAATCGCAATGGATGCGGGGGTCTTCGCTTTTGGCGGTGCCGTCGCGGATCGTGATGCGCTCGATGGCGTTTGCAGGCCGTGCACCGGCATCTGCGAAGGCTGGCGTCGAGAGACCCACGCCCAGGGCCATGAAACAGCATTTGGCCTTCATGTCTGCTGCTCCTGCAGGTGAGCGCCCGTGATCACTTCCACCTGGGCCAGGCTGTCGGGCGACAGTTCGCGCAGGATGTCCATGAAGCCCATGCGCATGAAGCGCGCGGCACGGCGGATGAGCAGGGGGGCGGGGTTGGAGGGTTCGGTGCGCTCCACGAAGGCGGCGATCTCCAGCAACTGGGCAATCGCCTGTTCGCGGTTGCGCGCCGGGGCGGGTGCCGAGCCTGGCGCGGGGTGGGCCGCCGTGCCGCCCTCTGTGCCGGTTTGTGCGGCCGGATCGGTTTCAGCGTCCGTGTCGGCATCGCCTGTGGACTGGGGCTGCCATTGCTTGAGGGCCAGCAGCAGCTGGCGCAGGCCGTCAAGCTCGGGCTGCTGGTGGCTGGGCAGGTGCTGTTCGCAGCAGGCGCGGATCCGGTCGAGTTCCTGCAGCGCAGGGGTGACGGCCAGCAGGGTTTCGTGGCCCTCTGCATGCGCGCGTGCCGAGGCCATGCGCAATTCGTCGGCAGTCAGGTGCGGCAGGTCCTCGGGCACGTTGCCCTTGGCCATCAGTTCGGCGTCGCGCACGCTGATCTGGCCCAGCGCGCCGCGCAGGAAGTCGGCGTTGCGCAGGTCACGCACAAAGCCTGTCACGTCCGACAGGGTGCCCAGGGCATTCATGCGCATGAAGTAGTCATCGCCATCCTCGGGCAGGGGGTGGACATGCTCCCAGTGGCGCTCCAGCAGGGCGCCGCACAGCTGCAGGCCCTGCAGCGTGCCGGGCAGGCCGTGCAGGATGGTCCAGGCACGGCACAGCAGCACGGCCACGCGCAGGTCCTTGGTGCGCTGCATCAGGGCCGAGGCCTGGCGCTCCACGTCGCGCCAGTCCGGTGGCTCGGCGGGGATGACGGTGTCGCCGAACTGCTGTTCTACCTTGCCCTGCGCAGCGCTTTCCATGGCCTGGAAATCGTTGTCATAGGTAAGGTCCGGGCCGCAGGGCGGCTCGGCGGCGGTCTCGGTCAGCAGGTCCTGGATATTGGCCATGGGCGGGTCGGTGTTGCTTGGGTATGGTGTGGAGTGGACGGTGCGATCTGGACGAACTCAGGCGCCCTTGAACAGCCGGGTGAACAGGCGGCGGTGCAGCACTTCGTGCTGGACCACTTCGTCAGGGGCGTGGCGCGGCGTGGCCGAGATCCACCAGACGGAGGTGGTGGAGCCCGGGCGCATGCAGGCGCGCCAGTCCATGCGCGGCAGGCGCGCGGCGTTGCCTTGCGAGGCGCCCATGTCAAGGTCCGCCAGCAGGCTGTGGATGGAGGTGCTGTCCGGCGTGCGGCCGTCCTGCTGGAACGGCCATTGCAGGGTGGCCAGCCGCTCATCGAGCTGCTGGGCCGACAGGGGCAGGCGCCGAGCGTCGATGAGCGCATCACGGGCGCCGCTCAGAAAGCGTTCGATGTCCTGGTCCGACGCCGGCATGCCGGAGCTGCCGTCCACCGTGGCCATGATGGCCAGTGGAAAGAGCCGGCCGATGCGGTCGGAGCTGGGCCCGATCACGCCCACCATGGGCTGGCCCAGGATGGAGGCGGGGCACAGGAAGAACCACAGCGGCGAGTGCACGAAGCGCGTGGACCAGTTGTCGGCCGCATCGCTGCGCAGCTGGTCCATGCCGTTGCGCAGCCATTCGTCCCAGCGCATGGTCAGTGCGTGGGGCATGCGCCGGCCGACGAAATCGCCCTGGCTTGGCAGCTTGCCCCACCAGGCGGCGCAGGGTCGCTGGAGGGTCATGGCGTTCACAGCCGGTCCGGACATTCGAATTCCTCCATGGCCTTGAGCCGGAATGGGTTGAGGACGCTGCTGGTGGTGACTTCCATGCGCAGCTTGCGTCCGTCGATGGTGAAGATGGCCGTGAAACGCTCGGGCGAGTTGCCCGGCAGGATCTGGGCACGGTCGAACAGGCGGTGCAGCGCCCAGGGGCCTTCGGTCACGATGCCGGTGTTCTGGGCGCCGGCAGCCGTGATCTGCAGCCGGGCCTGGCCGGTGCCGCGCGTGCCCGGCCAGGAGACGGCCTTGGGGATTTGCGGACCGTGCTGGTAGCGCACGATTTCGCCGTCCACGTCCAGCACCATCTGGGAGATGGAGGCGTCCATGTCCAGCGGCTTGATCTCCAGCCGGATGCCGGGCGTGTTGCCGCCTGCGCGGAAGAACACGTCGCGGATGGAGGCCGCGCGCTGGAAGGCGGCCAGCGAGGCAGAGCCCCCCACCGGCGTGCCGTCCACACCCTGCTTGAAGGTCCAGGGCACGGTGGAGATGTCCACCATGGTCTGCAGCTGGGTGCGGAAGAACTCGTCCATGGTGCCGCCGGTGGCGAACAGGCGGGCGAAGTCGTCCGTGGTCACGTCGCGCGTGGCGCTGCGAGTGAAGGGGTAGCGGCCCAGGATGGCGCGGCGGCAGAAGTCGCCGATGGTGGCGTTGAGGTTGCCGCCCAGCGTGCTGCGCACGCTGCTTCCCACGAAGGACGAGGTGGACGTGGCCAGGGCCTCGTACATGCTGTTGAGCGGAGGCGGCACGCGCTTGGCCTCCGAGCGCACCTTCTCCAGCGTGCCGCTGAGCGAGGGAGGCACGCCGCCGCCCTGGATCACCTGCTGGCGCGCCGAGGCGATGACGGCCGCCGCCTCGTTGAGCACCTGCAGGCTGGCGGTGATGGGCGCCGGGCCCGAGCCGTTGCTGGTGGCAAGGCGCCGGTATTCGCGGAAGCGGAAGTCCACGATGTCGGCCTCCAGCGTGCCGGTGGCCAGCATGCCGCCCACGTTCAGCGGCTTGCCGGTCAGGCGGCTGAGCTGGTGCTGTTCCTCGCGGATGCGCTGCAGTTTCTCGCCCAGCCAGCTGCTGGTGCTGCCCGAGCTGCCGCCTTCCTGCTGGTCCGGGCGGCGGGCCAGCGTGGTCTCGCGGGCCACGGCGCGGATGAACTGCTCCAGGCTGGAGTTGGCGGACGAGTACAGGCGGGCCTGCTCGCCGGCCTGCTCCAGCGAGGCCGTGCGTATGGGGCGGATGTCGGCCAGGAAGGTTTCCCACAGACGCGCGTACTCCATCAGGTACAGGCGCTTGACCTCGTTGGCCAGCTGGCCCGTCAGCACTTCCTGGGCCACGCTGCGCCGGCCTTCGGCCTGGCCCAGCACCCAGGTTTCCTCCTTGGCCAACAAGGTGGTGACCTTGGGCAGCTCGTGCAGGAAGAGGCCGTGGTAGCCGTCATAGGTGAACAGGCCGCTGATGCCCTGGGTGAGCGGCTTGCCGCTGGCACGCGCAAAGACCTGGGGCGCCTCGGGACCGCTGGCACGCACCACGCTGAAGTCGGGCGGCAGCTTGTCGCCGGTGTTCAGCAGCTGCTTGAGGCGGCTGTAGGCGCGCTGGGCGGGCGACATCTGGGCCAGGCGCTGGCGCACCTCGGCGACCAGGTTGGCGTCAATGGGCTGGGCGGAAACCACCACGCGGCCATCGATGAGGCGGTCCAGGTGTTCGGACAGCTGATCCACCAGGCCGGCCTGCACCAGATGCTGGGGCAGGGTGTTTTCCCAATCGCTGCGCAGCCAGGCCTTGACGAAGGTGGCGTCGAAGTGGTCGGGCTCATAGAGCATGAGATAGGCCTTGAGCGTTTCGTAGCTGGCCTCGGGGCTGCCGGTGCTGACCTGGCGCAGCGAGCGCGCGACATGGCTGCTCAGGCGCGGCAGCCAGGCGTCTTCCAGCAGGCGCAGGTAGGTGGCGTGGGCGGCCGTCTGCACCTTGGGCACCTGCAGCAGGCCCCAGCGCCACCCCAGCGGGGCCGATTCCTCGAAGCGGCTGCTCTGCGCCACGCGCGCTGCGTGGTTGAGCATGGGCACCAGGGCGACCACGTTGTCGGGGTCGGTGGCCTTGGATTCCTCCACGGCCTGGCGCAGCGTGCCGGCGTTGTCGGCCACTTCGTTCAGGTAGCGCTGGTTGTTCTCGTAGCTCAGCGTCCAGGCCAGGGCCGCGCCGCCCAGGGCCAGCAGCAGGGCGCACAGGCCGGCGGCCTGCATCAGGCGCAGCTGGCGCTCTTTCTTGGCGTTGCGCCCGGTCAGGCCGGACTCGTTGAACATCACGTCCTTGAACAGCGACTCCAGGAAGTAGCTGCGGCCCTGCTGCGGCACGGCATCGGCCGGCAGGCGGCCACGCAGCGCAAAGCGGCGCGACAGGGCCGACATCACGCGGTCGAAGGGCATGCCCTCCTGCGTGCCGCTGGTGAAGTAGACGCCGCGCAGCAGCGGCTTTTCCTTGAAGCGCGAGGCGGAGAACGCCGCATCCAGCGTGTCGCGCACCACGTCCTTGAGGCCGGCAAACTGCTGGGGCAGTGCGTAGAGCAGGCTGCGGCGCGCAAGATCGGGCTCGGTCATCAGCCGCTGGGGCAGCAGGCGGTTGATCTGGGCGACCAGTGCGTCGAACTCCTCCATGTACAGGGCGCTGGCGGCCTGCGGGTCGCTGGCGGGCGAGCGCTGGGTCTTTTCGTCATAGGGATAGGTGAAGCCCCAGACCTGGGCGCGCTCCTCGCGGCTCATGGCGCCGAAGAACTCGTTGAAGCCCGCCAGCAGGTCGCTCTTGGTGACCAGCACGTAGACGGGGAAGCGGATGGTCAGCTCCTCGCACAGCTCGCTCAGGCGCAGGCCGATCAGCTGGGCCAGCTGGGCGCGCTCGGCGTCGCTGGCACTGAGCAGTTCCTGCACGCTGAGCGTGACGATCACGCCGTTGACCGGCTGGCGTCCGCGAAAGCGCTTGAGCAGCTGCATGAAGCCCTTCCAGGCTGCCTTGTCCTGCTCCGCATCGCTTTCCTGGGTGGTGTAGCGGCCGGCCGTGTCCAGCAGAACGGCCTGGTCGGTGAACCACCAGTCGCAGTTGCGCGTGCCGCCTATGCCGGGGATGGCACGCTTGCCGAATTGGGCCGCCAGCGGGAAGTCCAGCCCCGAGTTGATCAGGGCCGTGGTCTTGCCCGAACCCGGCGAGCCGATGATCAGGTACCAGGGCAGCTGGTAGATGTAGCGCTTGTTCCAGCGGCCGAACAGGCCGCCTTCGGTCTGGCCGAAGCGGGTCTTGCTCAGCGTGTCCAGGGCTTCCTTGAAGCGCGACTCCAGCTCGGCCACTTCCTCGGAGCCTGCTGCGGGCGTGCCGTCCGCCTCGCGCGGCGAGGTCAGGCGGGCCAGGCCGGTCATGAGGTGCTCGTTCATGCGCTGTGCGCGCCACCAGCGCAGCAGCAGGCGCAGGAACCAGAGGATGAACAGGCCGGCAATGATCCACCAGCGCACGGTGGGGCTGCCCAGCGGCTGGTAGGGCTGGATGAAGACGAGCGGGCCGACGAACCAGATGAGCAGGCTCAGGGCCACCAGGCCCAGAAGCTCCAGCATGTAGCGGTTGAACAGCCATGAGGCGATGCGACGGATCATGGGATCAGTTCCTGGTCTCGGGTGCGGCAGGCAGGGCCTGCAGTTGCTGGTCACGTTGCTGGGGCGCGACCAGCAGGACGATTTCCACCCGCCGGTTCAGCGCCCGGCCTTCTGCCGTGTTGTTGGGGGCGACGGGGTCGCTGTCGGCACGGCCCTCGGCATGCAGGCGCTGGCGGTCGCGCAGCGAGCCGCCCAGCATCTGGGACACGGCCTGGGCACGTTCCTGCGACAGGTTCCAGTTGGACGGGAAACGCGCCGTGCGTATGGGCAGGTTGTCGGTGTAGCCGTTGACGACGACCTTGCCCGGCACTTCGTCCAGGGCCGCTGCCACGCGGTGGATGACCTGCACGTAGCGGGGCTTGACGACGGTGGCGGCCGGGTCGAACAGGCCGTCGCCGCGCAGGATGACGGTGCTGCGGTCGGCCTCGTCGCGCACGCTGACCAGGCCTTCGCGGATCTCGGGCTCCAGGAACTGGCGCAGCCGCGGCTTGAGCGTGGCGACGGTGGCGGCCGCCGAGGTGCGCGGGAAGCGGATCTCGTTGATGGCGGCGAACAGGTCGTCCGAACTGTTGGACAGCCGGTAGCTGAACCACAGGTAGATGAAGAACGCCAGCAGCAAGGTGATGGCCGCGGCCACCCACAGCGGCACCATGGCCCAGGGCGGCGAGGCCAGGCGCTGCACGCCACGCCAGTGCACGGACAGCAGGCTGCTGCGGTCGCCGCGCGTGGATTCGATGAGCTGCAGCAGGCGCGCCTTCAGCGTTTCCAGTTGGGCGCGGCCGTTGTCGATCACGCGGTAGCGGCCTTCAAAGCCCAGCATCACGCAGTAGTACAGCAGCTCGATCAGGTCGATGTGCTGGTGCGGCGTCTGCACCAGCCGGGCCAGCAGCTGAAAGAACTTCTCGCCGCCCCAGGTTTCGTTGTGCAGGGCGACCAGCAGGCTGTGCTTGGGCCAGACGCCGGCACTGCCCCAGGGCGTCTGGGCGGCGGTCTCGTCCAGCACCGTGCAGATGCAGTAGCGTGCGCCGATGATGGTCTCCATGGGCACGCCGCTGGCGCCTGCGCGCTGCTCGAACTCGCGGATGTGCTCGAGCAGCAGTTGTTGCAGCGCGCGCGGGTCCTCGTTGGTGACCATGGCGCGGATCTGGGGGATGAGGTTCAGCAGCCGGTTGGCGGCGGCCACCAGCGGGTTGCCGCCGCTGACCACGTCGGGCAGGTTGGAGCGCAGCGGCTCCTGGCCGGCAGGCGCGGGCGCGGCGCTGGCCGCGCCTTCGGCACGGCCCGTGTCGGCGTCGCCGCCCCAGGGCATTTGGTGGCTGATGTTGGAACTGTTCATGTCGGAAGATGCGTCGCGCCGTCAGCGGCGGATGGCCCAGAACTCCAGTTGCAGGTCGGGGAATTCGCCGGAGACGTGCATGGCAAGGCCGCCGGAGCTTTGCAGCTGGTTCCACAGATCGTGCGTGGTGTCCACCTCGAAATAGTTGTAGCCCGCGTGGTAGGGAATCTCGCGCGGGGCAATGGGCAGGGGCCGCAGCGTGACGCCGGGCAGGTGCAGGTTCACCAGGTCGCGTATGCGCTCCACGGGGCCCAGCTTGGTCTGGGTGGGAAAGTGGGTGCGCAGGAATTCCGGCGTGGTCTGGGCATGGGCGGCCAGCACGAAGTCGCAGGTGGTGAGCAGTTCGGTGGACGGGATCAGCGCCACGCGCACGCCGTACTGGCGGTCGTGCAGCGGGATCTGGATGGCGTTTTGCTCCAGCACCGAGGACAGGCTGCGCCGCAGCTCCAGCATCAGCGGCGGGAAGCTGCGCCGCAGGTCGTCATGGTCGTAGGCGGGCAGCACCTCGGGGCGGCGGCGCTCGTGGTCGAAGGTGGTCAGCTCGGCGGCCAGGCGCAGCAGTTCCTCGAACAGGCGCTCGGGGTGGATGCTGGCGGTGCGCACCCAGTGCTGGGCCGCGCCCGTCCAGTGGTTGATGAGCTGCAGCAGCAGGAAGTCGCCGACCTCGCCGATGCCGCCGCGCTCGGGCTGGATCATGCGCTGGGCCAGCACTTCGCCGCGCTGGCGCAGCAGGCCGTGGATTTCCTTGCAGAAGGTGTTGAGCACCGAGCTGGGCCCGTTGTTGACCACGGTGGGGATGAAGCCGGGCTCCAGCAGCACGCCGCCGCTGGCCTGGCGCTCCACCACATGGGCCACGGGCAGGCTGACCCAGCCTTCGGTCAGCTCGTGGGCGGGGCGCAGGCTCAGGCGCAGCCGGCCCAGCTGCACCTCGGCGGGCTGGGCACCCACGTCGTTGCTGTCCGCCACTTCGGTCACGTCGCTGAGATAGCGCGCAGGGCTCTGGGAGCCTTCGCCAAAGGTCACTTCGCTGCCCGAGAAGCGGCGCAGCGGCAGCGCCAGGTGGACCACCACGTCCTTGAAGTCCTTGCCGATGTCCAGCGGCGTGGGCGCCTCGTCGTCGCCCGGCAGCTGGAACGGCGTGCCGTCGGGCAGCACGCCGTGGGCCGAACGGATGCCCAGCTTGCCCATGCGCAGCAGATCGGTGTCCAGCTCCAGTTCCGAGAAGCCCCAGAAAAAGGGCTGCCCCGGCAGGCTGCGTGACTGCAGTTGCCGGAACAGGAAGCGCTCCTGCTGCTGGAAGTGCTGGGGCCGAAGGAACATGCCCTCGGCCCAGATGACTTTGCGTTGCCAGACCATGGTGGATAGATGTGCGTTTATTGGGATGCGGGTTGAATGCGGACGGTGACCTCTTCGCGGGTCAGGTGCACCTGGTAGCGCACGGGCTGCAGCTTTTCGGTGGAGCCCATGCCCCACCAGCGCCTGCGCAGCTCCACGGAGTTGGGCGCGACGGCCGAGGCGCGCCAGGTGCTGCGCTCCAGATCGCGGTAGGCGGCGAACAGGCCGAAGGCGCGCACATCGGGGTTGCCCTTGCGCTCAATAACCTGGCGCTGGCCGGGCGCGACCAGGAATTCCTCGCGCCGCACGAAGTCGCTGCCCAGCTGGCCGTCGTCCTTGTCCTGCAGGTCGAAGAAGCCGGCGCGGTCGAAGGCGGCGGAGGCGCGCAGCTCGTAGATGCGCAGCAGCACGGGCTTGGGAATGCCTTCACGGTCCGGGTTGATGTCCATGTCCGCCACCACTTCGAATATGGCGGTGGGCACGGCTGTGGGCGCCACTTCGGGCGCGCGGCTCAGGGGGTTGAGGGAGCCGCAGCCGGCCAGGCCGGTCACCACGGCCGTGCCCAGGCCCAAGGCGCCCAGCGTTTGCAGCGCCTGCCGGCGCCCCTGCGGTTCCTGTGATCTCCACATGGCTTCTCCTGTCTCGATGTCAGTCATTGGTTTCACGCGGGCAGATCCACACCGTCAGCGCGCTGAGGTTGTCCTGGTGCGGATTGCCGCTGGATACGACGCGGCCGACCATGCGCTGTATCCATTCGTCGGGGCGCTGGCTGGCGGCCAGCAACTGCTCCATTTCCGACTCGTGCATGCCTTCCCACAGGCCGTCCGAGCACAGCAGGAAGACATCGCCGGCCTCCAGGGCCACGGCGTCGGCGCGGATGCTGGGCGGCACCTGGCCCTCGGCGCCAATGGCGCCGGCCAGCACGTTGCGGTTGGGCAGGCGGCGCGGGTCGTTCTCCTCGTACAGGCCGGCGTGCAGCAGCTGCTGCACCAGGCTGTGGTCTTCGGTGCGCAGGTGCATGCGGCCCGCGCGGAACCAGTACAGGCGCGAGTCGCCCCAGTGCGCCCACAGGGCCCGGCCCTGCTCGGGATCGATGCACAGCACCACCACGGTGGCGCTCATGTGCATGCGCGAGACCGAGGTGGACTGCTGGCCGCTGACGCGGTGCTCCGCCTGGGAAATCAGGGAGGCCAGGCTGGCGGGGGCGAACAGCGGGTTCTGCCGGAAGCCATCCACCACGGCCTGCACGGTGAGCTGGGCGGCGAGCTCGCCATGCCCGTGTCCGCCAGCGCCGTCGGCCAGCGTGCAGCACAGGCCGCCGGCGCCCAGGTCCATCAGGCCCATGGCGTCTTCGTTGCTGGAACGCCTGCCGCTGTGGGAGGCGCTGGCCACCTGGATGCTGTAGCGGTGGCCGTCTCCGTCGAGGTAGGCGATCACGGCTGGCCTTTCACGGACTGCTCGGCGTTTTCGTAGGCCTCGACGAAGGTGCGGCCAGAGAAGGCCATCAGGTCGTCCTCGGCATGGCGGCGCAGCACGTCGAAGTTGTGCTTGTAGTCGTCCCACAGCGCGGCCTTGCGGCCATTGGTCAGCAGCTTGTCCAGCAGGCCGGGGTTGGTTTCTGTGCGGCGCTCCAGCTCGGTCGGATCGAACCGGGTCAGGGCTTCGGCATAGGCGGCGCGGATGCCGGCCATCAGGGCCAGCTGGTGCACATGCAGGTCCTGGAAGGCGTCCTGCATGGCAGGCAGCGGCTTCATGAAGCCCGGGAAGGTCTGGTGGACCATCTGCATGAGCACGCCCTCGGAATTGGGCAGGAACTTGAGCGGGTTGTTGGCCCCCGTGGCAATGATGGTCACGCCGGCGCGGAACTCGCGCTTGATCTCGGAGCGCGCGGCCAGCAGGTCGATGGTTCCCTGCACGGCAATGCGCAGGGCTTCTCCGAAAGTGCGCATGAATTCCGGTGTGACCTCGAAATGGGTCTTGGCCGGGTTCAGGCCTGCGCCCTCCATGAAGGCTGCGGCCAGTGCCTGCAGATCGGCGCTCGCGGCCGGCTGGGGCTGCACGGGAATATCGACGGGCGCGGCGGTGGAGGGCAGGGCGCCGATGGGGATGGCGGCGTCGCCCTGGCCGAGGATGCTGGAGGCCGCGGGGATATAGACGTTGACGCCTGCGTCAAGGGGGGGAGCCGAGGCAGCGGCAACGGCAGCCCTGGCGATGGGCGCAACATGGGCAAGACCGGACTTGAAGAGGTCCAGATCCAGTCCATTGGTGGGCAGCAGACCGTCCAGCGCGGCCGGCTCGGCGGGGATCTGGGGCACGGGCGCCGGGGAAGGCGCGGCAACCGGAATGTCCTGTGCCTGTGCCCGCGCCTCCACCTGTACAGGCAGCTGCTCCTGCACTGCAGGAATCACGGTATCGATCACGGGCGGGAGTGCGTGCTGGGCCGGTGCTGCGGCCTCCTGCGGTGGCACCGGCTCCGCGGGCTGTGCATGCGACTGCATGCGCGGCAGATTGAAGGCCTGGCCCAGTTCGGAGCCCCGGCCCGAGGCCTGCTGCAGCGGCTGCGCATCGGGGGGCAGGCCACCCTGGTCGAACAACGCAAGCGGGTCGAGCTTTTGGGATTGCTCGAAGCACGAAGGCAGGCCGGTATGGGAGGCATCATGCAAGGCCTCGGTGCTCAGGCCCTTGAGCGGCAGCGTGTGGACCATGCCGTCATGGCGCTGCTGTATCAGCTCACCCGTGCCTTGCGATGGCAGGCCGGCCCAGCCTTCCTCCTGCTGCCGAGCCTGCTGGGGCGGCGGAGCAAAGGGGTCGAAATCATTGGGGATCAGCAGGGGTCGATGCTGCGGCTTGGCGGGCTGCGGCATGGCCAGTGCAGCCTGCTCGGGCGGGATGGCGCTCTCTATCGAAGGCACGGCAGGGGTCTGGATGGCATCCAGGCTCAGTGCCGTCAGGCCTTCCCAGGGATCGGCGATGCCGGGGGCGGCGGCGGGCAATACGTCTGCCAGCGGCGCTGCCTCTGCCAGCGGCGTTGCTTCCGGCAGCGGGGGCTGGGCGGCGACGGGAGGCGGGACGATCTGGGGTTGCGG
>NZ_JACVUR010000045.1:0-52112 GCF_016516495.1 Delftia sp. S65 | reverse complement strand
CCCCCTCACCCACGCGCGCAGGCAGCAGGTTCATGCGCGGCGACCCCATGAAGCCCGCCACAAAGGTGTTGGCCGGCCGGTTGTAGACCTGCTGCGGCGTGCCCAGCTGCTGCAGCACCCCGCCCTTCATGACGGCGATGCGCGTGGCCAGGGTCATGGCCTCGATCTGGTCGTGCGTGACATAGATGATGGTGGCGCCCAGGCGCTGATGCAGCTTCTTGATCTCGGCGCGCATGTCCACGCGCAGCTGGGCATCGAGGTTGGACAGCGGCTCGTCGAACAGGTAGAGCTGCGGCTCGCGCGCCAGCGCCCGCCCTATGGCAACGCGCTGGCGCTGGCCGCCCGACAGCTGGCGCGGCTTGCGCCCCAGCAGGTGCTCTATCTGCAGCAGCCTGGACACCTCCTGTACCCGCGCAAGGCGCCGCGACTTGTCCACCTTGCGCATCTCCAGCGGAAAGCCGATGTTGCCCGCCACGGTCATGTTGGGATACAGCGCATACGACTGGAACACCATGGAGATGTCGCGCTCGGCCGGCGCCGCGTGGGTGATGTCGCGGCCGCCCAGCGCCAGGCGGCCGCCGCTGGGCGGCTCCAGGCCCGCGATGATGTTCATCAGTGTGCTCTTGCCACAGCCCGACGGGCCGACGAGGACCAGGAATTCGCCCTCCTGCACGGCAATGCTGATGTCCTGCAGGATGCTGGCCGCGCCGAAGCGCTTGTGGATTCGGTCGAGATCAAGGAATGCCATGGAATGCCTCACTGGAAGATGCTGGGCATCAGCCTTTGACGGCGCCGGCCATCAGCCCGCGCACGAAGAACCGGCCCGACACCAGGTACACGGCCAGCGTCGGCAAGGCCGCAATGAACGCCCCTGCGAAGTGGACGTTGTATTCCTTGACGCCGGTGCTGCTGTTGACCAGGTTGTTCAGCGCCACGGTCAGCGGGTAGGAGCTGAAATCGCTGAACGAGGCGCCGAACAGGAACTCGTTCCAGATGCTGGTGAACTGCCATATCGCGGCCACCACGACGATGGGCAGGCTGTTGGGCAGCAGCACGCGCCACAGCAGCCCGAAGAACCCCGCGCCATCCATGCGCGCCGAGCGCACCAGCTCGGCCGGGAAGGCCGCGTAGTAGTTGCGAAAGAACAGCGTGGTGAAGCCTATGCCGTACACCGTGTTGACGAAGACCAGGCCCTTGAGGCTGCCCGCCAGGCCCAGCGCCCCCAGCATCTTGGCCATGGGGATCAGCACGATCTGGAATGGAATGAAGACCGACAGCAAGATGGCGCCGAACAGCAGGTCCGCCCCCCGGAAACGGAACTGGGTCAGGATGCAGCCGTTGAGCGCGCCCAGGGCCGTGGACAGCAGCACGGATGGCACGGCCACCAGGAAGGAATTGAGGAAGAACGGCCTCAGCCCCGTGGCCTGCACGCCGATCTGCGCCGTGCTCCAGGCGCTGCGCCAGGGCGCCAGCGTCCACTGGCCGGGCAACGCCAGCAGGTGGCCGCTGCGGATCTCGTCGAGCGGCTTGAACGAATTGGCCAGCATCACATAGACCGGCAGCAGGAAGACCGCCGCCAGCAGGACCAGCGCCGCATACAGCAGCACGCGCCAGGGCTGAAGCCGCCGTGTCACGGACCAGGGTGTGCGCAGCTCAGTCATGGCGACCTCCTGCGCTGCGCATGGCGCCCCAGAGATAGGGCAGGACGATGGCGCCCACGGCCAGCAGCATCAGCACCGAGCTGGCCGCGCCCACGGCCATCTCGTTGCGGGTGAACGAGTACTGGTACATGAACACCGAGGGCAGCCAGGTCGAGCGGCCTGGCCCGCCATTGGTCAGCGCAATCACCAGGTCATAGGACTTGATGGCCATGTGCGCCAGGATCACGAAGGCCGATACGAAAACCGGCCCCAATTGCGGCAGGATGATGCGCCAGTAGACCTGCCAGGTGCGCGCGCCATCGAGCCGCGCCGCATGGATCTGCTCGGAGTCCACCCCGCGCAGGCCCGCCAGGAACAGGGCCATGGCAAAGCCGCTGGTCTGCCACACGGCGGCGATGACCACGCAGTAGATGGCCATGTCGCCGTCCTTGATCCAGCCGAACGCAAAACCCTGCCAGCCCAGCAGGTGCATGGATTTTTCCAGGCCCACGCCGGGGTCGAGCAGCCATTTCCACGCCGTTCCCGTGACGATGAAGGACAGGGCCATGGGGTACAGGAAGATGGAGCGCAGCACGGCCTCGGCGCGGATCTTCTGGTCGATCAGGATGGCCAGTACCAGGCCCAGCGCCATGGCAATGGCGATGTAGAGGCTGGCGAACACCGCGAGGTTGTTCGCCGAGATCTTCCAGTTCTCCAGCCCCAGCAGCCGCGTGTAGGCAGCGGTGCCGGCCCATTCATGGCGCGGCAGCAGGGTCGATGCCGTGAACGACAGATAGACCGTGAACAGAATGCATCCGTACACGCACACCAGCGTGAGCAGCACGCTGGGGCTGAGCAGCAGCCTGGGGAGCCAGCCGGCCTTCATGGCAGGGCCCTCCATCAGTCGGCCAGGGCCGAGGCCAGCTCGGCCATGGCCCTGGCATCGTCGATCTGGCCGTTGAAGTGGCGCGTGACCACGTCATAGATGGCGTTCTTGGCCGATGCGGCCGTCGCATGGCCCAGCGCAATGGAGCCCAGCATGCTGCGCCGGCCATCGGCCTCGGCCACGTCGCGGATGGCCTTTTTGCCGCATTCGTCGAAGGCCGTATCCGCCACGTCCAGGCGCGCAGGCGCCGCACCCTTGACGACATTGAACGCCGACTGAAAGGCCGGCTCCATGATGGCGGCCGCCAGCTTGCGCTGAGCGGCCGCCTTGCCCGCATCGGACAGCCTGAACATCACGAACTGGTCGGTACTGAAGGCCACCATGCCCTGGGTGCCCGGGAAGCGATAGCAGGCAAAGTCCTTGCCGGGCTGCTTGCCGGCGTTGAGGAACTCGCCCTTGGCCCAGTCGCCCATGATCTGGAAGCCCGCCTTGCCGGCGATGACCATGCCCGAGGCCACGTTCCAGTCGCGCCCCGAAAAATCCTTGTCCACCAGACTGCGGATCTGCGCCATGCGCTGGAATACCTTGCGCGTGGTCGCCGACCGGATGGTGGCCGGATCGCGCTCGATGAAGGCCTTGCGGTAGTAGTCGGCGCCACCCGTGGACAGGGCCACGCTGTCGAACACGATGGCCTCCTGCCAGGGCTGGCCGCCATGGGCGATGGCGATGAGGCCGGCCTGGCGCACCTTGCGCGCCGCCGCGATGAATTCGTCAAAGCTCGCTGGCTCGGCCGTCACGCCCGCCTGGGCCAGCACCTGCCGGTTGGCCCACAGCCAGTTGGTCGAATGGATGTTGACCGGCGCCGCGATCCAGCGGCCCTGGTAGCGCGAGAATTTCTGCACCTCCTGCGGCACGCTCTTGTCCCAGCCCTCGCGCGCGGCCAGGGCATCCAGGTCGGCGACCACGCCCTGGCCGCCCCAGTCCAGGATGTCGAAGCCCAGCATCTGCACCGCCGTGGGCGGGTTGCCCGAGGTCACGCGGGCGCGCACCGCCGTCATGGCCGCCTCGCCGCCGCCACCGGCCACGGGCATGTCGTTCCAGCGCACGCCCTGCTTTTCCAGCCCGCTCTTGAGCAGGTTCAGCGCGGCGGCCTCGCCGCCAGCGGTCCACCAGTGCAGGACCTCGACGCTCTGCCCGGCCATGGCGGCCGGCGGTGTGGCAAGGGCCATGGCCAGCGCCATGGCAGTCAGTGGCCGCTTCATGCCGTGTCTCCTTCGTGGATGGGCAGATACCAGTGGCTGCGCGCACCCAGGTGCATGTGCAGGGTCTTGGCCTGGGTGTAGTCCTCGGCGGCACGGCGGCCCAGCTCTCGGCCCAGGCCGCTTTGGCGGTAGCCGCCGAAAGGCAGCTCGGCATGGCCTTCGAGGAAGGTATTGACCCAGACCGTGCCGGCCTTGATGCGCCGCGCCGCCGCCAGGCAGGTGCTGAAGTCACGGCTCCAGACGGCGGCCGACAGGCCGTAGAGCGTGGCGTTGGCCAGGTCGATCGCATCGTCCAGGTCCTCGAAGACCAGCACCGCGAGCACGGGCCCGAAGACCTCCTGCCTGGCAATGGCCATGTCCGGCGTCACGCCGGCCAGCACCGTGGGCTCCACATACAGGCCCGGGCGCGCCATGCGGCCGCCGCCCAGCACCACGCGAGCGCCGGCCTGGCGCGCGGCCTCGATGTGGGTGAGGATGGCGTCCAGCTGGCGCTGCGTGGTGATGGCGCCCACCTGCACGCCCTGGTCCAGCGGATCGCCCACGCGCACCTGCCGAACGCGCTCGGCCACGGCGGCCACGAAGCGCTCGGCGATGGCCGCCTGCACCAGCACGCGGCTGCCGCTGTTGCAGCACTGGCCGGCATTGAAGTGCATGCCCAGCACCGTGGCATCGACGGCCGCCTCGAAGTCGCATTCGGCAAAGACGATCTGGGGGTTCTTGCCGCCCAGCTCCAGGGACAGCTTCTTGAGCGTCGGCGCCGATGCTGCGGCCACCTTCCGGCCTGTTTCCGTGGAGCCCGTGAAGGACAGCATGTCGATGTCCGGGTGCGCGGCCAGGACCTCGCCGACAGCGCCACCGCCGCCTGGCAGGATGTTGACGGCACCGGGCGGCAGGCCGGCGTTCATGAGGATCTCGCCCAGCATCAGCGTGGTGGCCGATGTTTCCTCGGCCGGCTTGACCACGGCCGTGCAGCCGGCGGCCAGCGCAAAGGGCAGCTTCTGGCTGACGATGAGCAGGGGAAAGTTCCAGGGCGTGACGATGCCGACCACGCCCAGCGGCTCGCGCAGCACCACACCCAGCGTCTGCTCGCCCAGCGTGTCATAGCTGTCGCCATGCAGGTTGCGCGCCAGTGCGGCGGCGTAGTGCCACAGGTCGGCCGCCGCGCCCACCTCGTCCAGCGACTGGGCCAGCGGCTTGCCGGTCTCCAGCGTCTCCATCCGCGCCAATTCCTGCCTGCGGTCCAGCAGGCATTCGGCCACGGCACGCAGCACGCTGGCGCGCTGCGCACCCTTCATGCGGGGCCAGGGCCCGTGGTCCGCAGCGCGGCGTGCTGCGGCAATGGCACGCGCGGCATCGGCCCGCCCGGCCCGCGCATGGATGCTGGCCACGGTGCCGTGGGCCGGGGAGCGGCGTTCCAGCGTCGCGCCGTCGGCCGCATCGGCCCAGGCGCCATCGATGAGCAGCCGGCCATGGAACGGGGGCCTGTGGATGAGGCCGGCCATGGCCCCTGCATTCACTGCAGTTGCATGGGCTGGAGGCGGGTTCGCGGCAGTCATGGTGGCGGTCTCCTTGGGTGGTTCAGGGGGCAAGGGCGGGACGGCGAATCGGCAGTTCGGCGCAGATTCAGCGGCCCAGGTAGCGCGGCACGCGCTTTTCCTTGAAGCTGCGCAGGCCTTCGGCTGCATCGGCCGTGCTCGCGGCCAGGGCTGCGGCCATGGCTTCCAGTGCGGCGGGTGCGTCTTCGCCGGCGGCGGCATTGATCAGTTGCTTGGTCAGCTGCAGTGCCACGGGCGCCTGGCCTGCCATGTCGTGGGCCAACGCAGCAGCGCGCAGGCCCAGTTCGCTGGCCGGCACCCGTTCATGCACCAGCCCGCAGGCCAGCGCCTGATCGGCGGACAGCCGCACGCCGCCCAGGGCCAGGTACTTCGCGTGGCCGGGGCCGATCAGCCGCACCAGCCGCTGCGAGCCGGACCAGCCGGGACAGGTGGCGATCGATGCCTCTGGCAGCGCGAACTGCGCCGTATCGACGGCGATGCGCACATCGCTGGTGATGGCCAGCTCCAGCCCGCCGCCGAACGCATGGCCGTTGAGCGCCGCAATCACGGGCTGGCGCAGCCGCGCCCACCGGTCGAACACCTGGTGGCCACGGCGCACCCACTGCCGCCACATGTCCAGGGGCTGCAGCGCGGCCCAGGCATGGATGTCGGCGCCCGCGCAAAAGGCCCTGTCGCCACGGCCGGTCAGCACCACGGCACGGATGGCGCCATCGGCCTCGATCTCGCGCGCCATGTGCTCCAGTGCGTCAAGCATGCAGGGGGTCAGCGCGTTGAGCCGCGCGGGCCGGTCTATCGTGACCTGGGCCACGGGGCCCTGGCGCACCAGTTGAACCAGGGTCTCAGCCACGGCGGACCTCCCGGGCCTGCAGGGCCAGGCCAAAGGGCGCATCGTGGAACAGGCACTCATCCATACGCCGCAGGTCGGGCGCCACCTGCAGCGCCATGCCGGCCCGCTCCAGCACATCGCGCTGCAGGTCCACGCCGGGCGCGATCTCGCGCACGACCAGGCCCTGGTCTTCGAGGTCGATGACGCAGCGCTCGGTCACATAGCGCACCCGCTGCCCGCGCTGGCGCCCGACCAGGCCGCTGAAGCTGATGTGCTCGGCCGTGCCGACGAACTTGCGCGTGCCGCCCTCCTCGAGGATGTCCAGCCGCCCGTCGCCCACGCGCAGCCTGGCGCCGGCCGTGAAAAGTCCGCAGAAGACGATGCGCCGCGCATGGGCCGTGATATCCACAAAGCCGCCGCAGCCGGCCGTCAGATAGGGCCTGGCCCCCAGCCGCGAGACATTGACGCTGCCATCGCCATCCACCTGCAAGAAGGACAGCAGCGTCACATCGAAGCCCCCGCCCTGGAAATAGGTGAACTGCTGGGGCGAGGCCACGATGGCATCGGCATTGGCCGCGCAGCCAAAGGCAAAGCCCAGCAGCGGCATGCCGCCGACGGCGCCCTGCTCTATGACCCAGGTCACCTCGCCATGCAGGCCCTCTTCGAGCAGGATGCGCGGCACATTGGCCGCAATGCCAAAGCCCAGGTTGGCGGCATGCCCGTGCGCCAGTTCCATGGCGGCGCGGCGCGCAATCACCTTCTCGGGCCCCCAGGCCTGGGGCTCGAAGCCGGACAGCGGTTGCGCAACCTCCCCGCTGATGGCCGGGTCGTACACCGTCTGCGTGGTCTGCCACTGATCGGCATCGACCACCACATGGTCCACCAGATGGCAGGGGACGCGGACATCGTGCGGCCTCAGGTGGCCGGCCCTGACGATGCGCTTGACCTGGGCGATGACGATGCCACCGTTGTTGCGTGCGGCCATCGCCTGCTCCAGCGCACCCAGCAGCGCGCCTTCGTGCTCATAGCCCAGGTTGCCGCGCTCATCGGCCGTGGTGGCGCGCAGGACGGTCACGTCGGGCGCCACAGCGGGAAAGAACAGCCAGTCGCGCCCGTCGAAATGCTGCAGGCGCACTACCGGATGGCGGCTGGCCGGCTCGTTCATCGCGCAGCCCTGCTGTGCGGGATCGACAAAGGTGCCCATGCCCGCCTGGGTCAGCACGCCCGGGCGCCGCGCAGCCGCCTCGCGGTGCATGTCGAACAGGATGCCGCTGGGGATGTTGTAGGCCTGGATCTGGTTGTCCACCACCATGCGCCAGATCGCAGGCATGGGCAGCGAGGACGGGCCGCTGGGATACGAGCCGGCCAGGACACGCGACAGCAGCCCGGGCCGGGCCAGATGGTCCATTCCCTTGATGCCGTACATATCGCCGGCCGCAATCGGGTGCAGCGTGGTCAGGTTGCGCGGAGCACCCTCGCGTTCGAAGCGCTCGCCAATGGCGGCCAGCACCTTGTCGGGGCAGCCCAGCCCGCTGGACGAGCTCACGCTGACGATGTCGCCGTCGCGCAGCAAGGCTGCAGCCTGTGCGGCGGTGATGTGCTTGCTCATGCGGCTGCCCCCCGTTCCCGTGCAAGGGGATTGGCTATGGGTACGGCCCGGCCCGTGCGGCAGGCCTGGGCCATGGCCACCGCCGCCGCCAGCGAGCGCACGCCGTCCTCGCCGGTGGCGGCAGGCAGGCCTTCGCCACGCAGCGCGGCGCAGAACGCGGCCACCCCATGCGCGTAGAGACCGTGGTGCTCCACGGCAATGGACTGCTCGCCGACCCCATTGCGCAGCAGCACCTCGCCGCCCGGCCGCTGCGTCATCACATCGCGCCCGATGAGCGAGCCCGAGGTGCCATGGATCTCGATGCCGGTTCCCGCATGCGCCACGGTGAATGCCGCATGCAGTTGCGCCAGCACGCCGTTGTCCAGCCGCAGCACGGCCATCACGCCGTCTGCCACGCCGTTGCGGGACAGCGGTCCTTGCTGCTCCAGCGCCACCGCCTCCACCGGCTCAGCCCCCAGGATGAAGCGCAGCGCATCCACGTCATGCACGCCGATGTCGAGGATCACGCCACCGGCCTCGGGCCGCTCCAGCCGCCAGCCCTGCACAGAGGGCGGCAGCTCGATGGCGTGGAAGACGCGCGCAAACAGCGGCTGGCCCACGGCGCCATCGCGCACCAGCTCGCGCATCCTGCGGTGCGTTGCCGCGTTGCGCAGGTGGTGGTTGGTGCCCAGCACCACGCCTGCGGCCCGGCATGCCCTCACCATGTCCAGCGCATGCTCCACGGTCAGCGCCAATGGCTTCTCGCACAGGACATGCTTGCCGGCCGCTGCCGCAGCAAGGACCTGGGCGTGGCGCAGTTCGTTGTCGGAGCTGACGTAGACCACCTGGACTGACGGGTCGGCCAGCAGGGCGGGCACCGAGTCGTAGGCGCGGGCAATGCCCTGCTCGGCAGCAAACTGCGCCGCGCGCTTTGCACTGCGGCTGGCGACCGCCGCCACCGTGTGCCCGCGCTGCGCGCGGATGGCACCGATCATGTGATCGGCAGCAATGGTGCTGGCCCCTATCAATCCCCAACCGACCTCGCTCATGGTCTCCCTCCTTGTATTGATAATTTCTATTGGAACGTTCTAATTGATTATTGAAACGTTCCAAAAGAAGATCAAGCACAATCGCGCCGACCCAGGGAAAACACCGAACCATGATGAACAAGCCCCCTTCCGTGCGCGCCGTGACCATCCTTGACGTGGCGGCTGCGGCCCAGGTCTCCAAATCAACGGTGTCGCTGGTGCTCAAGGGCAGCCCCCTGATTCCGGCCGAGACATCGGAGCGCGTGCGTGCAGCGGCAGCGCAGCTCGGCTACGTCTACAACCGCCGCGCCGGAGAGCTGCGGCGCCAGTCGTCCAACATGGTCGGTGTCGTGATCAACGACCTGATGAACCCCTTCTTTGCCGAGGTGCTGGCAGGGCTGGAGCGCAGGCTGGCCGATGCCGGCTTCATTACGCTCATGGCCCATACCAGCGAAAGCCTGGAGCGCCAGCAAAAAGTGCTGACCGCCATGCGTGAGCACAACGCGGCCGGCATTGCGCTGTGCCCGGCGCTGGACACGCCGGCCTCGCTGGCGCAGGACCTGCAGTCATGGGGCATTCCCCTGGTGGTCATGATCCGCACGCTGGGTGAGGGAAGCTACGACTTCGCAGGCGCCGACAACGCCCATGGCGTGATGGCGGCCACGCGCCACCTGCTGGCGGCCGGGCATCGCCGCATCGGTTTTCTGGGAGGGCTGGACGGCCTGATGCTGGAGCAGCGCCTGAGCGGCTGCAGGGCCGCCTTTGCCGATGCGGGCCTGGCTTTCGATGAAGACCTGGTTTTCTCCGCCAGCCCCACGCGCACGGGAGGGCATGACGCCATGCGCAGCCTGCTGGCCGCGCAACCAGCCATCAAGGCGGCCATCTGCTACAACGATCTGGTGGCCTTTGGCGCACTGTCTGCCCTGGACGAAAACGGACTGCGCGCAGGCAAAGACTTCGCGCTCATGGGCTTCGACAACGTGTTCGATGCCGCGCATTCCCATCCCCCCCTGAGCACGGTGGACGTGCGCCCCGCCGAGCTTGGCGAACAGGCTGCCACCTTGCTGCTGGCACGCATGGCGCATCCGGGCCAGCCCCGCCAGCAGTTGTTGGCCAGGCCCAAGCTGGTGCTGCGCCAGTCAGCCTGAAGACCGCGGCTCGGTCGGAACTGGCCCGGCTCTGCAGGCTCAGCGCGGTAGCCCGTCAATCGTCTGGATCAGCAGTTGCGCCAACCTGTCGCTGGCGGCCTGGGTGCGGTGCACGCCATCCGGGTTCAGATCCTCGTCACCGCGAAAATCGGCGTCCCAGCCGGCGTGCGGTATGCCCTGTTGCGTGGCGATGTCGTGCATCACCGCGTTCAGGGCGTCCAGGTTGTCCGTCCATTCCACGGGAAAGCGCCCCAGCGGCATGCCGGGCAGGCCCGTGAACACGGGAGTGGAGCCGCATTCCCGGCTGATGCGCACGGCCTCCAGCAGGTCGGCCCGGTACTCGTCTGGCGGGACCAGGCCGAAGCCGTCATTGGCGCCCAGGGCGATGACCGTGACGCGGCTGTTGTGCGGCACATCGGCAAACGTCAGCATGAGTTTTTGCAGCCGCAGGCCGTTGATGCACCTGTCATCCAGCGTCCACCAGGGGCGTGCCGCCTGGATGCGCTGCACCGGCGTGATGTCCACGCCGTAGCCGTTGAGAATGCTGTCACCGTTGAGCTCGATGCTCAACGGGCAGCGATAGCCAAACAGCCGGCACAGCAGCTTTTGCAACCAATCCATATCGAACCTCCTGGGGAATGCGGGCATGGACGACACGGCATGTGTCGTTCATCCGATGATCCGCGAGGCTCCCTCGCCCGCAGGCACTCCGGGCGTCATGGCCTGGCGTGCAGTGCCCAGGCACATCATCTGAAGGGCGCCAGGGCCGCTATCCCACCATCTCCCGCACCCAGTCCGGCAACTCGATGGCCTTCTGCCTGGGAAAGTCCACCCAGATCACGGTGCCGCCGCCGGCGGCGCAGATGACGCCGGGCTCGGAGATGCGTTCCATGGTTCCCCAGGTCTCGAAGGTGGTGCGGCCGGGGTCGCTGACGTACATCTTGAGCAGCACTTCGTCGGGATAGGCCAGCTGCTGGTGGAAGTTGCAGAACGCATTGACGATGACCGGCCCCTGCCCGCCCGGCGTAGGCGCCATGCCCGCTTCAACCATCCAGTCGATGCGGGCAGTCTCCAGATAGCGGAAGTACATGGCGTTGTTGACATGGCCCATGGCGTCCATGTCGCCCCAGCGCACTTTGAATCGCATCTCGTGAACGCATTTTTTATATTCTGGAATCTCTATGCGCATGCCTGCAGTCTCCTTGTTGTAGCGCCACCGCAAGGCACCATGCCCCGCAGCCCCCGGTCACTGTGCAGCAGGGCGGATTCCCGCGCTGTCACCTATCAGCAACGACGGGGTCCACGCACGTCATAGAATCCACCGCATTGCGGCATTTGCGCTGCAGCCGAACGAACGTTCGGTCTGCCGAACATCCTGTTTTTTCAATATCCAAGCGAGACACCCCGATGACGAACGAAGAAATCCTGGCCCAGTACGGGCCGCGCGAAGCCATGGAATACGACGTGGTGGTGGTTGGCGGCGGCCCCGGCGGCCTGGCCACGGCCATCCGCCTCAAGCAGCTGGCGGCCGAAAAAGGCCAGGATGTCTCCGTCGTCGTGCTGGAAAAGGGCTCGGAGCCCGGTGCCCACATCCTCTCGGGCGCCATCATGGACCCGCGTGCGCTGACCGAGCTGATCCCTGACTGGAAGGAAAAGGGCGCGCCCCTGACCCAGCCCGTCACCGACGACGCCATGGTCTTCCTGGGCGAGAAATCCGGCCTGCGCACGCCGAACTTCCTGCTGCCGGCCTGCTTCCAGAACCATGGCAACTACATCGTTCGCCTGGGCTACGTGGTCAAGTGGCTGGGCGAGCAGGCCGAGGCACTGGGCGTTGAAATCTTCCCGGGCTTTGCTGCTGCCGAAGTGCTCTACAACGAGGACGGCTCGGTCAAGGGCGTGGCCACCGGCAACATGGGCATCGGCAAGGACGGCGAACCCACGGGCGACTTCCAGCTGGGCATGGAGCTGCACGCCAAGTACACGATCTTTGCCGAAGGCTCACGCGGCCACCTGGGCAAGCAGATCATTGCCAAGTACCAGCTGGACGCCGGCAAGGACCCGCAAAGCTACGGCCTGGGCATCAAGGAGCTGTGGGAAATCGACCCGGCACGCCACAAGCCCGGCTTCGTGATGCACACGGCCGGCTGGCCCATGGACAGCAAGACCTACGGCGGCGCCTTCCTCTACCACCTGGACGACAACAAGGTCACGCTGGGCTTCATCACGGGCCTGGACTATGCCAACCCCTACCTGAGCCCCTTCGAGGAATTCCAGCGCTGGAAGACCCATCCCAACATCCGCTACTACCTGGAAGGCGACGAGTCCAAGGGCATCAAGCCGGCCAAGCGCCTGGGCTACGGCGCGCGCGCCATCACGGCCGGCGGCCTGCTGTCCCTGCCCAAGTTCGTGTTCCCGGGCGGCGCGCTCGTGGGCTGCGACGCAGGTTTCCTGAACGTCAGCCGCATCAAGGGCAGCCATGCCGCCATCAAGACCGGCATGCTGGCCGCCGAGGCCGCCTATGACGCCATCGTCGCAGGCCGCCAGGGCGACGAGCTGGGCGCCTATGTAGAGGCCTTCGAGAACAGCTGGCTGTACGAAGAGCTGAACAAGTCGCGCAACTTCAAGGCCTGGTTCAAGAAGGGCCTGACCACGGCCACGCTGATGAACGGCATCGAGCAGTTCGTGCTCAAGGGCAACATTCCCTGGACGCTGCACCGCGACAAGCCCGACCACGCCTACCTGAAGCCTGCGGCCGAGTGCAAGCCCATCGACTACCCCAAGCCCGATGGCAAGCTGACCTTCGACCGCCTGTCCAGCGTCTTCATCAGCAATACCAACCACGCCGAAGACCAGCCCGCCCACCTGACGCTCAAGGACGCCTCGGTGCCCGTGGCCATCAACCTGGCCAAGTACGCAGGCCCCGAGCAGCGCTACTGCCCGGCCGGCGTCTATGAGTTCGTGGACGACACGGCCCAGGGCGGCAAGCGCCTGCAGATCAACGCCCAGAACTGCGTGCACTGCAAGACCTGCGACATCAAGGACCCCACGCAGAACATCGTCTGGGTCACGCCCGAAGGCGGCGGCGGGCCGAACTACGCGGGCATGTGATCCGCACGCCACACCGGCCCTCCTCTGAAGCCTGCCCAAGCCTGCTTGTGCAGGCTTTTTCTTTGAGCGCCGTCAAAGCCATGCAGGCCCAGAAAGCATAGAAGGCCATCCGAAAGGCGCTTGCACGCAATAAAAATGCACGGCAAAGCCAAAAACAAGCCCCTGAAGACGCAAACCTGCACCGCCAAACCTGTCCAACACGCATGAAAAAGTTGCACCTAGGGCATTCCCCGCAGATTTCATGCCAATTTTTAGATACAAACCTATAGGTGAAAACCGGGTCGTCCAAACGCCAAGGCGTACAGGGCGGCTGCAGTAGACTTTGCCGCGAAGCGCCGCGACCGTCCTGTGCGGCCTTCTGCTGAGCAAACAGGAACAAACACAAGCACGTTGGAGATACACGTATGAAGCACTTGTCTTGGGCGCCCCTGGGCGCGCTGGCCCTGGCAATTTCCGCCATCGCGGGCGGCGCCCACGCCGCTGACGAGAAGTCGGTCGCAGTGACCGCCATCGTCGAGCACCCTGCACTCGACGCCGTGCGCGACGGCGTGCAGGCCGCGCTCAAGGAAGCAGGCTACGAAGCCGGCAAGAACCTCAAGTGGCAGTACCAGAGTGCCCAGGGCAACACCGGCACGGCCGCGCAGATCGCACGCAAGTTCGTGGGCGACAAGCCTGACGCCATCGTGGCCATCGCCACGCCCTCGGCCCAGGCCGTGGTCGCATCGACCAAGACCGTGCCCGTGGTGTTCTCCGCCGTGACCGACCCCGTGGCCGCCAAGCTGGTGCCCAGCTGGGAGCCGTCCAAGAACAACGTGACCGGCGTGTCCGACCTGCTGGCCCTGGACAAGCAGATGGATCTGGTCAAGCAGGTCGTGCCCAACGCCAAGCGCGTGGGCATGGTCTACAACCCCGGCGAGGCCAACTCCGCCGTGGTGGTCAAGGAACTCAAGGCCCTGCTGCCCAAGCTGGGCATGACCCTGGTGGAAGCCGCCGCACCCCGTTCCGTGGACGTCAGCAGCGCCGCGCGCAGCCTGGTCGGCAAGGTCGATGTGATCTATACCAACACCGACAACAACGTGGTCTCGGCCTACGAGTCGCTGGTCAAGGTCGGCCAGGACGCCAAGATCCCGCTGGTGGCCTCGGACACCGACTCCGTCAAGCGCGGCGCCGTGGCTGCCCTGGGCATCAACTACCGCGATCTGGGCGAGCAGACCGGCCGCATGGTCGTGCGCATCCTCAAGGGCGAAAAGCCCGGCGACATGAAGACCGAAGTCAGCACCAAGATGGAGCTGTTCGTGAATCCCGGCGCCGCCGAGAAGCAAGGCGTCAAGCTGTCCGACGCGCTGGTCAAGTCGGCCGCCCAGGTGATCAAGTAATACCCGGGGTTTGCCTGCCCGGGACCAACCCGGGCAGTGCGCCCACGGTGGCAGGCGCCATGGCAACATGGCCCTGCCCTTTTTTTAAGTCGTTTTCTGTCCCACGCGCCTGTCGCTCCTCCTATGTCTCTTTTCTCATTGCTCGGTGCCGTCGAGATCGGCCTGATCTTCAGCCTGGTGGCGCTGGGCGTCTTCATCTCGTTCAGATTGCTGCGCTTTCCCGACCTCACGGTGGACGGCAGCTTCCCGCTGGGCGGCGCCGTCTGCGCCATCCTGATTTCCACGGGCACCAATCCCTGGCTGGCCACGCTGGCCGGCACGGCCGCGGGCGCCGTCGCGGGCCTGATCACGGGCTGGCTCAATGTGCGCCTGAAGATCATGGATCTGCTGGCCTCCATCCTGATGATGATCGGCCTGTATTCGGTCAACCTGCGTATCATGGGCGGCCCCAACGTGCCGCTGATCAACGAGACCACGCTGTTCACCCTGCTGCAGCCCGACAGCGTGGCTGACTATGTGATGCGCCCGGTCATCCTGTTCGTGATCGTCGTGCTGGCCAAGCTGGGCCTGGACTGGTTCTTCGCCACCGAGCGGGGCCTGGCCATCCGCGCCACGGGCTCCAACGCCCGCATGGCCCGTTCGCAGGGTGTGAACACCGGCGCCATGATCCTGCTGGGCATGGCGATCTCCAACGGCCTGGTCGGCCTGGCCGGCGCGCTGTTCGTGCAGACCCAGGGCGGCTCGGACATTTCCATGGGTATCGGCACCATCGTCATCGGCCTGGCTGCCGTGATCGTGGGCGAGTCCATCCTGCCCTCGCGCCGCATCGTCTGGGCCACGCTGGCCGTGGTGGTGGGTGCCATCGTCTACCGCTTCTTCATTGCAGCGGCCCTCAACAGCGATTTCATCGGCCTCAAGGCCCAGGATCTGAACCTCGTCACCGCCCTGCTGGTGACCGTCGCCCTGGTGATCCCCCAACTGAAGCGCAAATTTGCACAGCGCAAGTCCTGATCGCCGGAGAACCCTCATGCTGAGCGCACAACAACTCGAAATCACCTTCAACCCCGGCACGCCCATCGAAACGCGGGCGCTGCGCGGCATGTCGCTGGACATTCCCGACGGCCAGTTCGTCACCGTCATCGGCTCCAACGGCGCCGGCAAGTCCACCTTCCTGAACGCCGTCTCGGGCGACCTGTCCGTGGACAAGGGCCGCATCGAGATCGCCGGCCAGGACATGACGCGCCTGCCCGTGTGGGCACGTTCCGAACGCGTGGCCCGCGTCTTCCAGGACCCCATGGCGGGCACCTGCGAGGACCTGACCATCGAGGAAAACATGGCCCTGGCCCAGCGCCGCGGCACCTTCCGCCGCCTGAGCCGCGCCGTCAAGGCCGAGATGCGCGACAACTTCCGCGAGCGCCTGTCCATCCTGGGCCTGGGCCTGGAAAACCGCCTGACCGACCGCATCGGCCTGCTCTCTGGCGGCCAGCGCCAGGCCGTGAGCCTGCTGATGGCAGCGCTGCAGCCTTCGCGCATCCTGCTGCTGGACGAGCACACCGCCGCGCTCGACCCGCGCACGGCCGACTTCGTGCTGCAGCTGACGGCGCGCATCGTCTCCGAGGCCAAGCTCACCACCATGATGGTCACCCACAGCATGCGCCAGGCGCTGGACGTGGGCGAGCGCACGGTGATGCTGCACCAAGGCCAGGTCGTGCTCGACGTCAGCGGCGAGGAACGCGCCCGCATGGACGTGCCCGACCTGCTGCACATGTTCGAGAAGGTGCGCGGCGAAAAGCTGGCCGACGACGCGCTGCTGCTGGGCTGAGCGCTCCGCACTTCCGGGAACAAGGGGCGCTGCGGCGCCCCTTGTTCATGGGATGGCTACGGGCTGGCTAAACCCACACATCGTTCATCGCCGTCCTCTCGCCGCCTTCCTCCCCGGTGTTCAGCACGCCGCGCGGCTCGATCAGCATGAGGCGGGCTTCCCGCTCGGCGCTGGGCCTGTGCTCCGTGCCTTTGGGGACCACGTAGAGCTCGCCCTGGCGCAGCAGCACATGGCCATCACGGAAGTCGATGCGCAGCTCGCCGTCCAGCACCAGGAAGGCTTCATCCGTTTCGGCATGCGAATGCCAGATGAACTCGCCCTGCACGCGCACGATCTTGAACTGGTAGTCGTTCATCTCGGCGACGACGCGGGGGCTCCACTGGCCGGTGAACCGGCTGAATTTCTCGGGGAAGTTGATGGCCTCGTAGGGGCGGTTTTCAACGGGGAACGTCATGGGCAGACCTTATGAAAGCGTGTGAAGCCTCCATGCTAGGAAGCGCCTTCCCTTCGGTCTTGCACGATCGTGCAGCTCAGGCCGCGCCCAGGCGCCTGAGCCAGCGTGCGGGCGGCACGCCATAGGCCATGGCGAACTGGCGCGCCATGTGGCTCTGGTCGAAGAAGCCGGCCTGTAGTGCGGCATCGGCCACGCCCTGCCCCGCCAGCAGCAGGCGCCGCACGGTGTCCAGCCGGCGCATGGTCAGGTAGCGGTAGGGGCTGGTGCCGTAGAGCGCGCGGAAGTCACGGCACAGCCGCCAGCGGTCCAGGCCGCTGGCCCGCGCCAGGTCCTCCAGGGTCACGCCCTGCACCAGCGCGTCGTGGATGCAGGCGCGGGCGCGCTCCACGGCCCCCAGGTCGGGCAGGCGCCGGACCTTGCGCCGGCCCGCCACGGCGTCCAGCGCCCATGCCAGGTCGTAGATGGCGTCGTCGCGCGCCAGCGGCTCCAGGTCTTCATCCAGGCCCTGCAGCAGCGGCAGCAGCGCGGCCTTGAGCCGCGGATCGGCAGACAGCCCGCCCTCGACAAAGGGCAAGGGCCTGCCGCCCAGCACCTGCTGGATCAGGGCCGGCTCCACATAGACCATGCGGTAGCGAAAACCTGCGTCGGTGCCCGCGTGGCCGTCATGCAATTCGTCAGGGTGCAGCACCATGGCACCGCCCGGCAGGCTGTGCCGCTGGCTGCGGCGGTAGGCAAAGCTTTGCACGCCGGACAGCGTCAGGCCCAGCGCGTAGGTGTCGTGCCTGTGGGGCGCATAGCCGTGCCCGCCGAAGTAGGCCTCGATGCGCTCCAGGCCTGCGCCCAGTTGCGAATGCCGGACCCAGTCGCTGGAGATGCTCGTTTCTGCCATGTGGGTTGGTGGTGAGGGGTGTGCAAAGCACGCCGCAGATGGTAACTGCGGGCCAGTGACCTCAAGGCGAGCAGGCTGGCTGCTCCGCGCCCGGCACGGCCTGGATTGCCGGTGCGCGGCGCATGCCCGCCGACACCACCCACCCCAGCAGCGCGATCAGTGCAGCACCCCATTCGGCCTGCTGCAGCCCCCGGGCCGTGGCCTCGCGCAGAGCATCGGGCGCAGTCATGCCGGCCAGCGGCGCCGTGGCCACCATGACCAGCAGGGCCAACCCCAGCGCCGCGCCCACTTGCTGGGCCGTGGCCGCAATGCCCGAGGCCACGCCCTGCTGCGCAGCCGCCACGCCCTGGCCGGCCACCACCCACATGGCGGTCCAGCACGCGCCCTGGCCCAGGCTGAGCACCACGAAGCCGGGCACCAGCCAGACATAGCTGCCGCCCAGCGGCAGCGCCCAGGCCATGTAGGCCAGGCCGATGGTGCCTGCGGCCCAGCCCCCCATCAGCACGGCGCGCGGTGTGGAGCGGTGCAGCCAGTGTTCGGCCCAGCGGATGCCCAGCGTGCAGACCGCCGTGGGCAGCAAAAAGGCCATGCCGGCCTGCAGCGGACTCCAGCCGAAGATCTGCTGGAAATACAGCGCCAGAAAGTAGTACTGCACGCCAAAGCTGCTCATGAAGATCATGGTCAGCAGCATGGCCGCGCGCAGGCTGGGAACGCGCAGCAGGGACAGCGGCATCAGCGGCGAGGCGATGCGCGCCTCGATGCGCCAGAACAGCGCCAGCGCCGCGATCGGCACGGCCAGCGTCCCCAACGTGGCGGCGCTGGCAAAGCCCCATTCAGGGCCTTGCACCAGGGCCGTCACCAGCAGGCTGCTGCCCACGGTCACGCTCAGGCAGCCGGCCAGATCAAAGCCCTGGCCCGGTGCGGCACGCCCGGTATGGGCCGAGGGCGGCAGAAAGCGCAGCGCTGCCATGGCACACGGCCAGGCCACGGGCACCAGCACCCACAGCACCCAGTTCCAGCCCAGTGTCTGCGTGAGCACGCCGCCCAGCAGCGCGCCGGCCGCCAGCCCGCCGGCCGACGCCATGCTCCACACGGCCAGGGCGCGGTTGCGCTCGGGCCCTGCCGCATACAAGGTGTTGATCAGCGACAGCGTGGCCGGAAACAGCAGCGCCCCGGCCACGCCCTGCCCTGCGCGGCCCAGCACCAGCTGCCAGGGCTGCGAGGCAAAGCCGCCGACCAGGGAGGCCAGGCCGAACAGCGCCATGCCCGCCACATACATGCGCCGCTTGCCCAGCAGGTCCGCGCAGCGCCCGCCCAGCAGCAGGCAGCCGCCAAAGGCCACGCTGTAGGCACTGACCACCCATTGCAGATGGTGCGCGTCCATCTGCAACTGCTGGCCCATGGCGTCGAGCGCGACGAAGACGATGGTGGCATCCAGCGCAATCAGCAGCTGGGACAGGGACAGCAGCGCCAGCGCGGCGCGCGGATGGCGCAGGGCGCCGGGGTAATCGGTCATTGGCATGGCGCCGATCCTAATTAATGCACTTGTGAAGATAAACAGCAGATTTTCATTTTTCTTATGCAAAACTGCATTAATCGAATCTGGAGACATGCCATGGATCTCAATGCCGTGCACCTGCTCATCAAGGTGGCCGAAAGCCGCAGCTTCACCCAGGCCGCCACGCTGCTGGGCACCAGCCAGCCACGCATCTCGCGCGCCGTGGCCCAGCTGGAAAAGGACCTGGGCACGCGGCTGCTGCACCGCAATACGCGCAGCGTCTCGCTCACGCCTGATGGCTGTGCGCTGGTGGACCGCTGCGCCCCGCTGATCGCCGGACTGGAAGAGGCGCGCCAGCTGGTCAGCGACCGGCGCTGCGCCCCCAGCGGCGTGCTGCGCATGACGGCGCCGTCCATGCTGGGCCGCATCGTGCTGGTGCCGCTGCTGGGGCAGTTGCTGCGCGAGCATCCGCAGCTGCAGATCGACACCAGCTTCACCGACCGCATGGTGGACATGGTGGAAGAAGGCTTTGACGCCGCCGTGCGCATCGGCCCGCTGGCCGACAGCCGCATGATTGCCCGCGCCCTGCCGCCGCTGCGCTGGGTGACCGTGGCCTCGCCCGCCTACCTGGCGGCGCGCGGCACGCCGCAGACGCTGCAGGAGCTGGCGCAGCACAACTGCATGGCCGTCTACAACCACTACCTGGGCCGGCGCGTGCCCTGGCAGTTCCTGGCGGGCAATGGCGAGATGCTGGACTGGCCTGCGCCGCAGACCGTGACCTTCGACAGCGGCGACCCGCTGGTGGAAGGCTCGCTGGGCGGCCTGGGCGTGGCCCAGGTCATGGAGTTCGCGGTGCGCGAGCACCTGCAGGCGGGCAGGCTGGTGCGGCTGCTGCCCCAGCACGAGGGCCGCGCCCGCGAACTGTCCCTGGTCTACCCGCGCACACGCCAGGCCTCGCCGCGCATCAAGGCACTGGCCCAGCTGCTGCTGGCGCAGACACAGTGGTAGGCAGGCAGGCGGGCCGCAGACGGCGTGGCGCCATGCCCACAGTGGGTTCGGATTCAGTTCCGCTTATGTGGGTGAAGGGGGATTAAACTCCTGCCTTTCCACGATGGCAGCGTTCTCGGACAATCACGCCTTTTCGTGGTGCATGCACCTTGATGGGGCCGCGACACAGCGGCTCTTTTGTTTTTCCTGTTTTGCATTCCTGCCCCCGCGCCGGCCAGCGGCCGCGCGGGATCTGATCCACCAATCGACACATCCATGGCAGCAGACAACTCCAAGAATGCCGCTCCCACCGCGCTCAGGCGCGAACTCAAGGCGCGGCATCTGTCCATGATCGCCATCGGCGGCTCCATCGGCACCGGCCTCTTCGTTGCCTCGGGCGCCACCATCTCGCAGGCCGGCCCCGGCGGCGCCCTGCTGGCCTACATGATCGTGGGCCTGATGGTCTACTTCCTCATGACCAGCCTCGGCGAAATGGCCGCGAACCTGCCCGTCTCGGGCTCGTTCGCCACCTACGGCGCGCGCTATGTGGACGAAGGCTTCGGCTTCGCGCTGGGCTGGAACTACTGGTACAACTGGGCCGTCACCATTGCCGTGGACCTGGTGGCCGCCCAGCTGGTCATGGCCTACTGGTTCCCCGACGGCAACGGCATGCTGTGGAGCGCCCTGTTCCTGGCCATCATGTTCGGCCTCAACGCCATCTCGGTCAAAGGCTTCGGCGAGGCCGAGTACTGGTTCGCCGCCATCAAGGTGACCACCGTCATCCTCTTCATCGGCGTGGGCGTGCTCATGATCCTGGGCATCGTGCGGGGCGGCGCGCCTGAAGGCGTCTGGGGCAACTTTGCCCTGTGGAGCCAGGGCGACGCGCCCTTTGCGGGCGGTTTCTCGGCGCTGATCGGCGTGGCCATGATCGTGGGCTTTTCCTTCCAGGGCACCGAACTGATCGGCATTGCCGCTGGCGAATCCGAGAACCCCGCCAAGAACGTGCCCCGCGCCGTGCGCCAGGTGTTCTGGCGCATTTTGCTGTTCTACGTCTTCGCCATTCTGGTCATCAGCCTGCTGATCCCCTACACCGATCCGCACCTGCTCAAGAATGATCTGGGCGACATCAGCGTGAGCCCCTTCACCCTGGTCTTCGAGCGCGCTGGCCTGCTGTCGGCCGCCGCCGTGATGAACGCCGTGGTGCTGACCTCGGTGCTGTCGGCCGGCAATTCGGGCATGTACGCTTCCACGCGCATGCTCTACACGCTGGCCTGCCAGCGCATGGCGCCGCGCATGTTCTCGTATGTCAACAAGCGCGGCGTGCCCACGCTGGCCCTGCTGGCCACCACCGTGGTGGCGGCCCTGTGCTTCCTGACCAACATCTTCAGCCCGCAACTGGTCTACATCTGGCTGCTGAATCTGTCGGGCATGACGGGCTTCATCGCCTGGCTGGGCATTGCCATCAGCCACTACCGCTTTCGCAAGGGCTTCGAGGCCCAGGGCCTGGACCTGAACCAGCTGCCCTACCGCGCATCCTGGTTCCCGTTCGGCCCCATCTTCGCCTTCGTGCTGTGCATGGTGATCACGCTGGGCCAGAACTACGAGGCCTTCATGGCCGACCGCATCGACTGGACCGGCGTGGTCGCCACCTACATCGGCCTGCCGCTGTTCCTGCTGATCTGGGGCGGCTACCGCCTGGTCAAGGGCACGCACATCGTGAAGTACAAGGACATGCAGCTGGGTTCCAACGTCGACTGACGCCCGGCCCAGTCCCCATGAAAAACAGCCCGCAGATGCGGGCTGTTGGCTTTCAGGCCTCTGCCGACCACACGGCCAGCTCGTAGCCGTCCGGATCGGTGAAGTGGAACCTGCGGCCACCCGGGAACGCGAACACCGCGCGGCTGATCACGGCCCCGGCCCCGGCTGCTTCCACGCGGCGCTGTGCCTCGGCCAGATCGTCGGCGTAGAGGATGACCAACGGGCCGCCGGGCCGCACCTCCTCGCCGGTGGTGAAGCCGCCCGTCAGCCGGCCATCGCTGAACTCGGTGTAGGCCGGCCCGTAGTCGGTGAAGGTCCAGCCGAAGGCCTCGCCGTAGAACGCCTTGCTGCGTGCGATGTCGGCCACGTTGAACTCGATGTTGTCGATCTGGTGGTTCTTGCCCCTGATGCCCATGTGATGCTCCATTGAATGTCGGTAGGCCGCCATCATCGGCCACGCAGGGGCACGGCATCTTGAACAAAATGGCCAGCCGGACTGCTCAATCCAGCAGCTGCGCCATGGCAGCCTGCGCCGTGATGCCGCACAGCGCCCTCACCTCGCGCGACAGATGCGCCTGGTCCGCATAGCCGACGTCCGCCGCCAGCGCCGCAAGACCTGCCTGCCGGTCAGACCGTGCCAGGGCCAGCAGGCGCTGAAAGCGCAGCACGCGCTCCAGCGTCTTGGGGCCGTAGCCAAACTGTGCGTGGCACAAGCGGCGCAGGCTGCGCTCCGGCATGTCCAGCTGCGCGCGCATGGCGGCCAGCACACCGGATTCATCCCGCCCGGCTGCAGCCGCCACATTGAACAGCTCCATGGCCTGCCGGTCCGGCGCCGGGGCGTCGCGGCCCATTTGCACCAGTCCATGGATGAACACGGCCTGCCCTGCGCCCGGCTGCGCATCGTTGATGCGATGCACCCACTCCCGCGCGCGCGGCCCCAGCAGATCGCCCAGCTCCACCGCCTGCCCCACGATCTCGTCCATGGGCAGGCCCAGCCAGGCGCTGGCCGCACCGGGGCCGAAGCGCGCCCCCCATACCTCGGACCCCGGCACCAGCGCGGGCCGCGCAGCCACCCTGTCAGGCCCCACGGCCAGCAGCCGCCCGCCCTTGCAGACGATGTCCACGCAGCCATCGGGCACCACGAGAAAGCCGCCGGCATAGTCCGGGGCCACGGTGCTGCTCCACAGGCACTGGAAGTGCGGCCGCAAGGCGGGCGGCGGGGAGTGTTCGCGGTAGGGAGCGGGCGGCGGCGCCTGGCCAGAGGGCATGGACTTCAGACCCCCAACGGCAGGTCGGCCTTCTTCAGCGTGCGCAGCACAAAGCTGGACTGGCTGTGGCGTATGCCCTTGATCTTGTAGAGCTTCTCGCGCAGCAGGCGCTCGTAGTCACGCGTGTCCTTGACGACGACGCGCAGCAGGTAGTCGTACTCGCCCGAGACCAGATGCGCCTCCACCACCTCGGGAATGGTCGCCAGCATCTCGCCGAATTTCTCCAGCGTGTTGTCCGAATGGCTGTCCAGCGTGACCTGCACCAGCACCGTATCGCCCAGGCCCAGGGCCAGCGGATTGAGCCGCACCGTGTATCCCTCGATCACCCCCGCCTCTTCCAGCTTCTTGATGCGTGCCCAGCAGGGCGAGGCGCTCAGGCCCACGGCGGCGCCGATTTCCTGCAGGCTGGCGCGCGCGTTGGCCTGCAGGGCGGAAAGAATCTTTCTGTCGAGGATGTCCATGGCCGGCAATCTACTGCAAAACAGGCAGGCGCAGAATAATTTTCTGTAGCAACGCCTGTTTTGAAGAAATAAAGCAGCATTTTCTGAGACCAAACGCGCACACTTGTCTGCATGGAAGCACGCTTACCGGCGCAGCAAAACCATTCACCCAGCCCCGCCGACTACCGCCAGCGCCCGGATGCGTGATCCAGACCAGGAGCCCGTTACAGGCCGCCCCGCTTATCCGCAGCGGGGCGGCCTGTTGCATTGGGGCACCTGGCAGACGACAGACAGCGCTTTCCCGCAATGGCCGCCGGTGCACAATGGCCCCCCGCAAGCCCGCACGGCGGACATATACGGGCGCACGCCACATCAACCAATCGGACCCTTGATCCACACCCAAGACAATCCCACCGAGGGCGGCCGGAGGCACTGGCCAACGGGTGCTGCAGCGCAATGGCTGATGCAGGTCCTGGTGCAAGCCCTGGCAGCCGCAGCGCTTCTGGCACTGCTCACCCGCTTGCTGCCCAGCCCCCAGGCCGCCCAGGGCATTGCGGTCTTTCCCGGCAGGAGCATGGCGCCGGCCGCCATGCTGCTTTACGCGTACATGGGCTCGGCCCTGGCCATCACGCTGATGAGCCTGATCCTGTGGTGCTGGCTCAGGGAAAGGCTCTACATTCTTTGCGCCGCGCTCCTGGCAGCCGGCTTTGCCTACGCCGCCTTCCGGTACCGGCCCGAAGGCCTGTGGCTGCCCGGCGCCGACCAGCCCCAGCATGCGCTGTCCATCGCCTACTGCAGCTTCTGTGTGGTGGCGACGGTGTTTTTCAGCCAATTGTTCGAGTTCCGCCGCCATTGGATCTGGGCTGCGCACCTCTTCAGCGTGGTGGCCTGGCTGAATGCCATCGCACTGGGCCTGGCACTGTTGGGTGGCTATGCGCAGATCTCGCGTGCCGTGGTGTTCACGGCCCTGGTGTCCACATCGTTCGGCGCGGTCTTCGTGCTGTACCTGCTGGTGGTTCGAAGGCAGTGGCAATACCTGCCGGGCGCGCTGGCGTTTGCGGTGCCTTCCGCCCTGGGCATCCTGAACCTGCTGAGAACCCAGGGCCTGCTGCCGGATGTTGCGCTGCCATCGGCCCAGATGCTCTGGTTTGCCGGGCGTGTTTCCGAGGCCATCCTGCTGGGAATGGCGGTGACCAACCGCACGCGGGTGGCGGAGCGCGCCCTGCGCAGTGAGCGGATGCAGGCCCTGTCACGCGCCCAGGCTGCCGAGCGCGAGCTGGAATCCAAGGTCCTGCAGCGCACCGCACAGCTGCAAACGGCCCAGCAGGCCTTGCAGACGGCCTTGCACAGCGAGCGCGAGATGCGGCTGGAACAGCGCCAGTTCTTCAACATGATCAACCACGAGTTCCGCACCCCGCTCACCATCGTGGACGGCGCCGCGACCGAGCTGCAGACGTTCCCGACGACGGACGCGGACTCCCTCTTCGAGCAGGCGTCCCAGATACGCAGGGCCTCGCGCCGGCTGATGACCCTGGTGGACACCTGCCTGATCAGCGACCGGCTGGACGCGGGCGCGTTCCGGCTGCAACTGGAGCAGACGCCATTGGATGAACTCCTGGAGGAGTCTGCAGAGCTCGTCGGCTGGTCCCGGCGGCATCGCCTGAAACTGGATCTGGAACACGGCCCGCAGCAATGGCAATGCGACCCTGTCCTGGTGCGCATCGCCATCTCCAACCTTGTCGGCAACGCCATCAAATATGCCAAGGCGGGCGACATCACACTGGCCGCCCGCTGCGATGCGTCCGGTGACCTGCTGATTTCCGTCAGCGACCAGGGACCGGGCCTTGCGCCCGAAGCGGCAGGACAGGTTTTCGAGCCCTATGAACGCGCAAGCGCCACCCGGCACCTCAACGGGCATGGCCTGGGCCTGTCCGTGGTGAGGCGCATCGCCAGGCTGCACGCAGGCGACGCGTTCTTCCAGCCGGCTGCCGGAGGCGGGGCCTGCTTTGTCATCCGGCTGGGCCGGTTCCTGCCCGGCACGGCAGATGCCCGCCAGGAACGTCCGCCAGCGGCAAGGCCGGCCGCCGTGCCGCCGGGCATGCCTGCCTGACGCGGGCAAGGCCGGGGCCTTCGCCGCTGAAGCAGGGCGTGCTCGCGGCGCTCATGGAGCCGCCGCTGCACGGGCCGTCCCGCCCTGCACCACCAGCAGCACGCCACCCAGGATCAAGGCCACGCCGGCCAGGCGCGTCGCATTGACCGGCCGAGCACCCAGGCCCATCAGGCCGAAATGGTCCACCAGCACCGAGACCACGATCTGCCCCGCCACCACGCAAACCAGGAAGCCGCCCGCGCCCAGCTTGGGTGTCACGGCGGCCGCACTGGCCACATAGATGGCACCCAGCACACCGCCTATCCATAGCCACCATGGCCCCGCTGCCGCCTGGGCCATGGCCGGAGCGGGCGCGCGCAGCACCCACAGTGCAGGCACCACGACCATGACGCTCACGGCCAGCGAGACCAGCGCGCCCCACAGCGGGTGGCCCAGCAGGCGGCCCACCAGGGCATTGCTGGCAGCCTGGAATGGCAGCATGGCCCCCGCCAGCAGCGCCAGGGCCACGGGAGCAAGGGCGGTGAATGTGCTTTTACCTGTCATGCAGCAAGACCTTTCTTCTTCTGTCAATCGATGCCTGCATGCTCTCGCATCCAGCGTGTTGATGGAAATCGTTTGTGTGCACGGTCTATATTCATGGCATGGATGAACTGCGCCGGATCGACCTCAACCTGCTGCTGGCCCTGCACGCCCTGCTGGCCGAAAAACATGTGACGCGTGCGGCCCTGCGTCTGCACAAGAGCCAGCCGGCCATGAGCCATTCGCTGGCGCAGCTGCGCGAGCATCTGGGCGACCCGTTGCTGGTGCGGCGCGGTGGCCGCATGGCGCTGACGGCACGCGCGCAAGGCCTGGTGCAACCGCTGGCGGATGCGCTGGGCAGCCTCAACGGCTTGCTGGCACAGGCGGAGTTCGACCCGGCCCACGCACGCGGACGGCTGCGGCTGGCGCTGTCGGACTACGCATCGCGCATCGTGCTGCCGCCGCTGATGCGGCATCTGCGCCAGCACGCACCCGGGCTGGACCTGGCCATCAGCCAGTCCACGCGCGAGGTGATGCTGGCCCAGCTGGCCGATGGCGAACTGGACCTGGCCCTGGGGCCCTTCCCCGACGCACCCGACCTGCCCGAAGGCATCGAGGTGCAGGATCTGTTCCAGGAACAATTCGTGAGCGTGGCCGACCAGGCCGTGCTGCCGGCACGCGGCGGGCTGTCACTGCAGGACTGGCTGCAGCGCCCGCACGTCATGCTGGCCATGCGGCCCGACGCCAGCGAGGAAATCGAGAAGGCGCTGGCCGCCCAAGGCCTGAGCCGCCGCGTGGTGCTGGCCCTGCCCCACTGGAGCGCGGCGCTGGAGGTGCTGGCAGGCACCGACCTCGTGCTGACCGTGGGCAGCCGCGCCATTGGCGACCTGCGCCGCCACAAAACGCTGCGCCGTTTCGCTCCGCCGCTGGAGCTGCCCGAGTTCGCCTACCAGCAGGCCTGGCATGTGCGCAAGCAGGGGGATGCCATGCATCGGTGGCTGCGCAACTCGATGGCGCAGTGCTGTACTGCGCAGAAGTAAACGCAGGCCGCAGCCTCAGGCTGCCACCACCACCCGCAGCAACTGCTTCTGTATCTTCCCGCTGGCCGTCTTGGGCAGGGCCTCGCGGAAGTGGTAGCGGCGCGGGCGCTTGTAGGCGGCCAGGCGGTCGCCGTGGACCAGGAAGGCGTCCAGCGCCTCGGCCGTGGGCGTGGCGCCAGGCTTGGCAACCACGTGGGCGGCGACGATCTGGCCCCAGCGCTCATCAGCCTCGCCGATGACGGCAACTTCGAGCACATCGGCGTGCTCGACCAGGGCGTCTTCCACTTCGCGGGGATAGACGTTCTCGGCACCCGAATTGATCATGTAGTCGATGCGGTCACGGATCCACAGATAGCCGTCGTCGTCGATGTGGCCCAGGTCGCCCGTGTGGTACCAGCCGTGCGCCAGCGCGCGGGTGTTGGCGTCGGGGCGGTTGAGGTAGCCGGCCATCATGCAGGGGCCGCGCACCAGGATCTCGCCCACCTCGCCGGGCAGGCAGGCCTCAGCCGGATCGGTGGGGGCGTTGTCTTCGCGCAGGCGCGCCACGATGAGGTCATGGCCCATGGAGGGCAGCCCGGCCGAGCCCGCGTGCGAGAGTTGTTCGCGCGGCAGGAGGATGGACATGCAGGGGCCCATCTCGGTGGTGCCGTAGACCTGGACCAGGTCGCTGCCGACCTTGCGTGTCCATTCGCGGATCAGGTGCGGCGCCATGGAGGCGCCGCCGTACTCCACCAGCCGCAGCGCGGGCGCCTGCTCAGGCGAGGCGATGGGGTCGGCCAGCAGCATGGTGACCATGGTGGGCGCCGCGAAGAAGAAGCTCACGCGCTCTTCGCGGATCAGGCGCCAGGCCTCGGTCACGTCAAAGCGGCGCAGCAACACCTGGGTGGCCCCGGCCTGCAGGCGCGGCAAAAAGCTGGTGTGCAGCTCGGCCGTGTGGTTGAGCGGCGCCATGGCCAGGCCCACGTCGTCGCGCGTGAACTGCATGGTCTGGTGCATGAGGGCGTTGTGCGCCAGCTTGCTGCGGTGCGTATGCAGCACGCCCTTGGGCCGGCCCGTGGTGCCGCTGGTGTACATGAGGATGCAGGGGTCGCTCTCGCGCACATGGGCCTGGGGCGGCGCGCTGCTGCGGCCCCTGGCCAGTGCGGACAGGCGCTGCGTGGCCCAGACCGGCAGCGGGTCGGCCGGGGCATCGTCGGCAAAGATCCAGTGCTCGATGCCCGTGCCAGTGCCGCCGCCTTCGGCCTTGAGCAGGGCCTGGGCGCGTGCGGCCACCTCTCCGCCCTCTTGCTCGAACACCAGGGCGCGCGCTGCGCCGTCCTTGAGGATGAAGGCCAGTTCCTGCGCCGCCAGCCGGTAGTTGATGGGGTTGAAGATGGCGCCCAGGCGCGCGGCCGCCAGCATGGTGAAGACAAAGGCCGGCGTGTTGTAGAGAAAGGCCGCGACCACGTCGCCATGGCCTATGCCCAGCTCGGCCAGGCCGTGGGCGTGGCGGTTGACTTCGGCATCGAGCTGGGCGTAGGTCCAGGCGCGGCGCTCGCCGCCCTCCCAAGCGACCAGGGCTTCCTTGTTCGGCAGGTAACGTGCCGGCCAGGCCAATGTGTCTCCCAGCGTCTGCTGCATGTGCGCTTCTTCCTTCTCGCTCACGAGATTTCATATATCGATGCATCTCAATGTAGGAGATTTTTTAGACAGTTATGCAATTTGCAAATGCATCCATGCAGGCAAGCGCATGGAGCTGCGGCCGGCCCGCGGAAATCCCGAAGCCGCACGGGCGCTGGCCGCAGCTAGAATGCGCCGGTCAGGAGAGAGTGCCCGCCCGGCCGCAATGGTCACAGGCAGCGGCACCGCCGAAGGCGCAGGGTTCGTCCCGAACGCTCAGGCAAAAGGACTGGCACCGCCTGCCGCCACGGCCGCAGGCGTTCCTAGCTGGAGAGAGATGCAGGGCACGGCGGCGTGCCCCATCCACCGAAGGAGCAAGCCCCACGCATGGAAGGTGCGGGTGAATCTCTCAGGTAAAGCGGACAGCAGGGCAGGACATCCCGGGATTCCGGGATGGCGTTGTGCCTTGCCCCTTGCCGAAAAGAGAGTCCCTCCTTGACCGCTGCCTCCACCACCGATCTGCTCAAGACCCCGCTGTTCGACCTGCACCAGGAACTGGGCGCGCGCATGGTGCCGTTTGCCGGCTACTCCATGCCCGTGCAATACCCGCAGGGGCTGATGGCCGAGCACCTGCACACCCGCGAGGCGGCAGGCCTGTTCGATGTCTCGCACATGGGCCAGATCAGCCTGCGCGGCCCGGATGCCGGCGCGGCGCTGGAATCGCTGCTGCCCATGGACGTGCTGGGCCTGGGCGAACACCGCCAGCGCTACGGCCTGCTGCTCAACGACGCGGGCGGCATTCTGGACGACCTGATGTTCGTGCGCCGCGAGGACGACCTGTTCCTGATCGTCAACGGCGCCTGCAAGCACGAAGACCTGGCGCACATAGAGGCCCGCATCGGCCAGCGCTGTGAAATCGAGCCCCAGTTCGACCGGGGCCTGCTGGCGCTGCAGGGCCCGCAGGCAGCAGCCGCCATGGAGCGCCTGCTGCCCGACACGGCCGGGCTGGTGTTCATGACGGGCGGCCACTTCGACTGGGAAGGCGCCGAGCTGTACATCACGCGCAGCGGCTATACCGGCGAGGACGGCTTCGAGATCTCCTTGCCCGCCAGCCACGCCGAGGCCTTTGCCCGTGCCCTGCTGGCCCAGCCCGAAGTCAGGCCCGTGGGCCTGGGCGCGCGCAATTCGCTGCGCCTGGAAGCCGGCCTGTGCCTGTACGGCAACGATCTGGACACGACCACCACCCCGGCCGAGGCCGCCCTGAACTGGGCCGTGCAGAAGGTCCGCCGCATTGGTGGCGAGCGCGAAGGCGGCTTTCCCGGCGCGGCCACCGTGCTGGCCCAGCTGCAGTTGCCCGAGCTGCTCACGCGCAAGCGCGTGGGCCTGGTGGCCCTGGAGCGCGTACCCGTGCGCGAAGGCACGGAACTGCTGGATGCCAGCGGCCGCAAGGTCGGCCAGGTCACCAGCGGCCTGCTGTCGCCCACGCTGAACCAGCCCGTGGCCCTGGCGTACGTGGAGCCGGGCAGCGCCGCCGTCGGCACCACGCTGCAGGCCATGGTGCGCGGCAAGGCCGTGCCCATGCAGGTGCAGGCCACGCCCTTCGTGGCGCCCCGCTATCACCGCGGTTGAGGACAGCCTGCGCGCTTGGCGTGGATCGAGTTCGGCGGATTCGTTTTTCCTGCCATCGCATGCCGCTACAGTGCGCACTGACCTTTCTCAAACCGCCTTTCACAGGTTTCTTTTCAGTTTCTATCGGAGCAAGCCATGAGCATCCAGTATTCCAAGGACCACGAATGGATCAACGCCGCCAACCCTGACGCGGCCATCGTCGGCATCACCCTCCACGCGCAGGATGCGCTGGGCGACGTGGTGTTCGTCGATCTGCCCGCCGTGGGCACCAGCTTCAACCAGGGCGATGTGGCCGGCGTGGTCGAGTCCGTCAAGGCCGCCGCCGATGTCTACATGCCCGTCAGCGGCGAGATCGTCGAAGTCAACGAAGCCCTGCGCGACGACCCCTCCCTGGCCAACAGCGACCCGCTGGGCGAAGGCTGGTTCTTCAAGGTCAAGCTCAGCGACGCAGGCCAGCTGGCCGCGCTGCTCGACGAAGCCGCCTACACGGCCTTCGCACAGAGCAACTGACGCCACTTTCCGGCCAGGACGGGCGCCAGGGCCCGCCCTGGCGCTTTTCAGCTTTTGAGACAGGTCCCTCCATGCTGATGTCCTCCACCCAGCCCCTTGCCGCCCTCGAGAACGCCACCGAATTCGTGGCCCGCCATATCGGCATTGCGCCCGAAGACGAGGCCCACATGCTCAGCGCCATCGGCGCGGCATCGCGCGATGCGCTGATCGACGCCATCGTCCCGCCCTCCATCCGGCGCCACCAGCCCATGGCGCTGCCGCCAGCGGCCACCGAGGCCCAGGCACTGGCCGAACTCAAGGCGCTGGCAGGCCGCAACCAGCTGCTCAAAAGCTTCATCGGCCAGGGCTACTACGGCACGCACACGCCCGGCGTCATCCTGCGCAACATTCTGGAGAACCCCGCCTGGTACACGGCCTACACGCCCTACCAGGCCGAGATCTCGCAAGGCCGCATGGAGGCCCTGGTCAACTTCCAGACCATGGTCTGCGACCTGACGGCCATGCCGATTGCCAACGCCTCCATGCTGGACGAGGCCACGGCGGCCGCCGAGGCCATGACGCTGGCCAAGCGCTCCGTCAAAAGCAAGAGCAACCGTTTCGTGGTGGCGGGCGATGCCCACCCGCAGACCATCGAAGTCATCCAGACGCGCGCCGCGCCGCTGGGCATCGAGGTGCTGCTGGCCAACTCGCTGGAAGAATGGAACCAGCTGATGGAGGGCGACTACTTCGCCGTGCTGGCCCAGTACCCCGCCACCAGCGGCCGCATCGACGATCTGCGCGCCGACGTGGACAAGGCCCATGGCAAGCAGGCCGCCTTCATCGTGGCCACCGACCTGCTGGCGCTGACGCTGATCACGCCGCCGGGCGAATGGGGTGCCGACATCGTGGTGGGCACCACCCAGCGCTTTGGCATGCCCATGGGCGCGGGCGGCCCGCATGCCGCCTTCATGGCCTGCCGCGACGAGTTCAAGCGCTCCCTGCCCGGCCGCCTGGTCGGCGTGAGCGTGGACGTGCATGGCAAGCCCGCCTACCGCCTGGCACTGCAGACGCGCGAGCAGCACATCCGCCGCGAGAAGGCCACCTCCAACATCTGCACGGCCCAGGTGCTGCCCGCCGTGGTGGCCAGCATGTATGCCGTCTACCACGGCCCCGAGGGCCTGGAGCGCATCGCCCGCCGCGTGGCCTCGTACACGGCCATCCTGGCGCGCGGCCTGGCCGAGCTGGGCGCGCCGCTGCGCGAGGTGCCCAGCTTCGACACGCTGAGCCTGCACACGGGTGCGGCCACGCAGGCCATCGTGGAGCGTGCCGTGTCCCTGGGCGCCAACCTGCGCGTGTATTTCAAGGAATACCTGTGCATCTCGCTGGACGAGACCACCACGCGCGCCGATGTCGAGCTGCTGTGGAAGATCTTCGCCCGGGACGGCCAGGCCCTGCCCAGCTTCGCCGCCTTCGAAAAGGGCGTGGAGCCGCTGATCCCTGACGGCCTGCGCCGCAGCAGCGATTTCCTCACGCACCCGGTGTTCAACACCCACCGCTCCGAGACCGCCATGCTGCGCTACATCCGCCAGCTGTCGGACAAGGACCTGGCGCTGGACCGCAGCATGATCCCGCTGGGCTCCTGCACCATGAAGCTCAACGCCACCAGCGAGATGATTCCCATCACCTGGCCCGAGTTCGCCCAGGTGCACCCCTTTGCCCCGGCCGACCAGCAGCAGGGCTATGCGGAACTGGACAAGCAGCTGCGCGACTGGCTGTGCCAGGCCACGGGCTACGCCGGCATCAGCCTGCAGCCCAATGCCGGCAGCCAGGGCGAGTACGCGGGCCTGCTGGCCATCAAGGGCTGGCATGCGAGCCGGGGCCAGTCGCACCGCAACGTCTGCCTGATTCCCAGCAGCGCCCACGGCACCAACCCCGCCAGCGCGCAGATGGTGGGCATGCAGGTGGTGGTCACCGCCTGCGATGCCAACGGCAACGTCGACATGGCGGACCTGGCGGCCAAGTGCGAGCAGCACAGTGCCAACCTGGCCTGCATCATGATCACCTACCCCAGCACGCACGGCGTGTTCGAGACCCAGGTCAAAGAGCTGTGCAAGCTGGTGCATGACCACGGCGGCCGCGTCTACGTGGACGGCGCCAACATGAATGCCCTGGTGGGCCTGGCCGCGCCGGGCAGCTTCGGCGGCGATGTCAGCCACCTGAACCTGCACAAGACCTTCTGCATTCCGCACGGCGGCGGCGGCCCGGGCGTGGGCCCCGTCTGCGTGGTCGAGGACCTCGTCCCCTTCCTGCCCGGCCATGCCACGGCGGGCCTTGCGGGCGGCACGGGTGCCATCAGCGCCGCGCCGCTGGGCAATGCGGCCGTGCTGCCCATCAGCTGGATGTACATCCGCATGATGGGCGCCCAGGGCCTGACCCTGGCCACCGAGACCGCCATCCTCAGCGCCAACTACATCAGCGCCCGGCTGCGCGACCACTACCCCACGCTGTACGCGGGCGAGCACGGCCATGTGGCGCACGAGTGCATCCTGGACCTGCGCCAGTTCAAGGAAAGCACGGGCGTCATGGCCGAGGACGTGGCCAAGCGCCTGATCGACTACGGCTTCCATGCGCCCACGCTGTCCTTCCCCGTGCCCAACACGCTGATGGTGGAGCCCACCGAAAGCGAAAGCCTGTACGAGCTGGACCGCTTCGTGGACGCGATGATCGCCATCCGCGAGGAAATCCGCGCCATCGAGCAGGGCCGCCTGCCCCAGGACGACAACCCGCTCAAGAACGCGCCGCACACGGCCGAGACGCTGCTGGCCTCGGAATGGGCCCACCCCTACAGCCGCGAGGCCGCTGCCTACCCGGTGGCCGCCCTGCGCCAGTCCAAGTACTGGTGCCCGGTGGGCCGTGTGGACAACGTCTACGGCGACCGCAACCTGTACTGCAGCTGCATCCCCGTGGACGCTTACCTGAGCTGAAGCACCTGCCACCGAAAGGGGCGCTTGTGGCGCCCCGCCTGGCGCGCGTACACTGCGGCCCTGCCCGCGCCGGGCTCCGGTAATCTGCCGGACGCCGGGCGCGGGCCACCAGGATTTGTGCGGCATGTGCCGCTTTCCCCAGCGCCAGCCCGCGATGAGCAGCCCAGACCATTCCGATCCGCCTCGCGACGACGAGCACCTGCCCCTGCATGCGCTGCTGGCGCCCGGCGCCGACCTGCCCCCCGTCGAACGCTTTCCCCTCTTCCAGCCCGAAGACGACCCGCTGCAGGCCCTGGTGGCCGAGCTGCGCAACTACCAGCGCGAACTGGAAATCCAGAACCGCGTGCTGGACTACAGCCAGGCCGTGGCCGAAAGCGCCTCCGAGCGCTTCGAGGCCCTGTTCGCCAGCATTCCCCTGCCCCTGCTGGTGGTGGACGAGCACGACATGGTGGTGCAGGCCAACGCCATGGCGCACAGCGCCTTCCAGCCCTCCGAGCATGACCGGCTGCTGGTGAACTTCGCGCCCTTCGTGCACCCGGACGACGCCGAGCGCGTGCGCGAGACCTTCTCCGCCGCACGCGAGCTGGGCCGCACCGAGGCCCACGAGGTCTGCTTCGAGATCACCGAGCAGCACCAGCTGCGCGCCGACCTGCACGTGGCCTGCATCGCCATCCCCCAGCAAAGCGGCCCGCCCATTGCCCAGTACCTGTGCGCCGTGGTGGACCAGGGCCCGCTGCTGGCCGAGCGCCTGGCGCTGCAGCAGCGCAACCACCAGCTGTTCCTGAGCGAGCGGCGGCTGGAATCGGTCATCAACTCGGCGCTGGACGCCATCATCTGCCTGGACTCGGACCAGCGCATCACCGTCTTCAATCCCACGGCCGCCGCCCTGTTCCTGTGCCCGCCGCACGACGCGCTGGGCAGTCCGCTGGAGCGTTTCCTGCCCGATGCGGCACAGGCCCTGTCCTTTGCACCGTTGACCACGCAGGCCGTACTGGGCGAGATGACGGCGCGCACGGCCAGCGGCCGCGAGATTCCGGTCGAGGTCAGTGTCTCCTTCGAGCACCACAGCGGCGGCGAGACCACCACCGTGTTCGCGCGCGACCTCACCAGCCGCAAGAAGGCCGAGGCCCAGCGCAACGAGCTGGAAGACCAGCTGCGCGAATCGCACAAGATGCAGGCCCTGGGCACCATGGCCGGCGGCATTGCGCACGACTTCAACAACATCGTGGGCGCCATCCTGGGCAACGTGGAGCTGGCCAAGGCCGACTGCGGCGGCAATGCCGCAGCCATCGAAAGCCTGCAGGAGATCGAAAAGGCCGGCCGCCGCGCGCGCGACCTGGTGCGCCAGATCCTGACCTTCAGCCGCAACGAGCCACCCCAGCGCAAGCCCGTGCAGGCGCGCGAAGTCATGGGCGATACGGCGCGGCTGCTGCGCGTGACCCTGCCGCCCGCCGTGGAACTGCAGGTGCATGTGCCGCCGCAGCTGCCCCCCATGCTGGCCGACGCCATGCAGGTGGAGCAGGCCCTGTTCAACCTGTGCACCAACGCCATGCACGCCCTGGGTGAGCGGCGCGGCCTGATCCAGATGGACGCCGACCTGGTGCGCCCCGACCAGCGCCTGTGCGAGCGCCTGGGCCTGCCGCCCGTCAGCTACGTGGCGCTGTCGGTGCAGGACAACGGCCCCGGCATGGATGCGCGCACGCTGCAGCGCATCTTCGAGCCCTTCTTCACCACCAAGCCCGTGGGCCAGGGAACGGGCCTGGGCCTGCCCGTGGTGCACGGCGTCATGCGCAACCACGGCGGCGCCGTGGACGTGTACAGCATTCCAGGGCAAGGCAGCCGCTTCACGCTGTACTTTCCCCCGGCCGACGCCCTGGCGCCCGCCGAGTACGCACCACCCCAGGCGCCCGCAGCCGAAACGCCGCCCAGCCTGCCGGAGCCGCTGGCAGCCGCAGAAACCCCGACCGGCCCGCAGTTCGCCCTGCTGCCCGACCCGCAGGCCGCACAGCAGCATGTGATGTACGTGGACGACGACCAGGCCCTGGTCTTCCTCGTGCAGCGCCTGCTGCGCCGTCGCGGCTACCAGGTCAGCGGCTTCACCGATCCGCACGAGGCCACCGAGGCGCTGCGCGCCGCCCCCCAGGACTACGACCTGCTGGTCACCGACTACAACATGCCCGGCTACAGCGGCATTGACCTGGTGTATGAGGCGCTGTCCATCCAGCCCCTGCTGCCCATCGCCCTGGCCTCGGGCTACATCACCGCCGAGATCGAGCAGGCCGCCATGGCCGCTGGCGCCCGGGCCCTGGTGCACAAGCCCAATGACGTGGAGGAGCTGTGCGCCACCGTGCACAGGCTCCTGAATGAACGGTGAGCGGCTCAAGCGCTGAACGGCTGCAGGAGTGCCCCGGTGCTGGTACTGCTGCCGATGCCGATGCAGATACCGATGCAGGTGTCTCCTGCCTGTACGAGGACGCCGAGCTGCTGGTGCTGGACAAGCCCTCCGGCCTGCTGTGCGTGCCCGGGCGCGGCCCCGACAAGCAGGACTGCCTGAGCGGCCGCGCCTTGCAGCGCTGGCCCGATGCGCTGGTCGTGCACCGGCTGGACCAGGCCACCTCGGGCCTGGTGGTCATGGCGCGCAGCCTGGCCAGCCAGCGCCTCCTGAGCGAAGCCTTTGCGCAGCGCCGCGTGCACAAGCGCTATGTGGCCGTGGTCGCCGGCCGCCCGGACGCCCAGCAGGCCGACGCCTGGCAAAGCATCGACCTGCCGATAGCCGCCGACTGGGAGCGGCGCCCCTTGCGCATCATCGACGCCCTGCAGGGCAAGCCCAGCCAGACCCTGTGGCGCGCCATGCCCGCAGCCACCGAAGGCCAGGGCACACCCACCACGCGGGTGCAGCTGCAGCCCGTGACGGGCCGCACCCACCAGTTGCGCGTGCACATGGCGGCGCTGGGCCATCCCATCCTGGGCGATGCGCTCTATGCCGATGCCGCCGTGCAGGCCCTGTCGCCGCGCCTGCTGCTGCATGCGCACCAGCTGGAGCTGGCCCATCCCCTGTCGGGCCAAACGCTGCGTTTCGAATCCGCCGTGCCGTTTTGATCCACCGCAGAAACACGCAAACCGGCGCCCTCTGGCGCGTTGCTGCAATGCAACATTCCGTGTACGTGTTTCCCCTTCTTGCAGTCGGTCATATTGGTTTCATGCAGCACCGTCTGGGTGCACCGTCGGCATCAGGCGTTTTCGTCGCCCAAAACCGGCGTTGACAAGCGGCCTGCGATGGCATCCAGCCCTTAGCGAAAAGCCTGCATGCGCGCCAGCCCCGGGATACCCTGTTGCCATTGGTAACCAGGAGATTAATCTGTGCTTCTTTGCGCGGATCGCCCCTACAGGAGCCACCGCGTTTTTCAGAACGCTTTACCCAAAGTTGAAGGAAGTACTCATGAGCATTCCGTTCCGCATGCACACCGTCGTCGCCGCCCTGGGTTTGGCTGGTGCCGCCTTGTTCTCCACAGCGCATGCGCAAATCAAGATCGCCATGGTGGTTCCCACCACCGGCCCGCTGACGCAGTACGGCGACATGGTCAAGGAAGGCGTGAACACCGCCGTGGAAATGGCCAATGCGGCTGGCGGCGTCAATGGCAAGAAGATCGAGCTGGTGTCCGTCGATGACGCCTGCGAACCCAAGCAAGGCCCCGTGGCCGCCAACCGCGTGGTCAACGCCAAGATCGGCTACGTGATCGGCCCCGTCTGCTCGGGCGCATCGATTGCCGCCGCCCCGATCTACAACAACGAAGGCGTGGTCGTCGTGACCCCCTCGGCCACTTCCCCGGCCCTGACCGACGGCAAGAACTACCACTTCATCTTCCGCACCATCGGCCGCGATGACCAGCAGGGCCCGGCCGCCGCCAAGTTCATCCTGGACAAGGCCAAGCCCAAGAAGGTTGCCGTGCTGCACGACAAGCAGTCGTATGGCCAGGGCATTGCCTCCTCCGTGCGTGACGACCTGAAGAAGGCCGGCGTGGAAGTGGCCCTGTTCGAAGGCATCAACGCCGGCGACAGCGACTACTCCGCCGTCATCACCAAGCTCAAGAGCGCCGGCGTGGACTTCGTCTACTACGGCGGCTACCACCCTGAAATGGGCCTGCTGCTGCGCCAGGCTTCCGAGCAGGGCCTGAAGGTCCGCATGATGGGCCCCGAGGGCGTGGGCAACCCCGAAGTCAACGCCATCGCCGGCAACGCCGTCGAAGGCATGCTGGTGACCCTGCCTGCAGACTTCTCGGCCAACCCCAAGAACGCCGCCGTGGTCAAGGCCTTCAAGGACAAGAAGCGCAATCCCTCGGGCGCCTTCCAGCTGACCGCATTTGCCGCCACGCAAGTGCTGCTGGACAGCATCAAGGCCGTGGGCGACAGCCCCGCCAAGGTGGCTGACCACCTGCACAAGTCCAACTTCGAGACCGTTCTGGGCTCGGTGGGCTGGAACAAGCAGGGCGACCTGAAGTCCTTCGACTTCCAGGTGTTCGAATGGCACAAGGACGGCAGCAAGTCGGTCGCTGCCAAGTAATCCCCCTCGTTGACTGGCCGGGGCACGCTTGCGCGTGTCCCGGTTGTCTGCATCCTGGCCTTTTAGGCCTTTTCCTGTTTTGGGGCGGCATTACACCATGTCAGAACTCTTACCTCAGCTGATACAGCAGCTGTTCAACGGACTGTCCCTGGGCGCCATCTATGCCCTGATCGCCATCGGCTACACAATGGTCTACGGCATCATCGGGATGATCAACTTCGCCCACGGCGACATCTACATGATCGGCGCCTACATCGGCCTGGTCACGCTGTCGGCCATCGGCACGACAAGCGGCCTGCCCGTGTGGGCCATCATCGGCCTGATGCTGGTGGTGTCGGTCTTCGTCACCGGCGTCTACGGCCTGGTGGTGGAACAGGTGGCCTACAAGCCGCTGCGCCGCAGCCCGCGCCTGGTGGCCCTGATCTCGGCCATCGGCATGTCCATCTTCCTGCAGAACTGGGTGGCCCTGGGCCAGGGCGCGCGCGACATGGCCGTGCCCTCGCTGCTGCCGGGCGCGCTGCGCTTCGGCGCCGAAGGTGGCTTCGAGATCTATGTGCCCTACTCGCGCATCCTGATCATCGTGGTCGCCATCGTGCTCATGGTGCTGCTGACGCTGTACATCCGCCATTCCCGCATGGGCCGTGCCTCGCGCGCCTGCGCCCAGGACATGCACATGGCCAGCCTGCTGGGCATCGACACCAACCGCGTGATCTCGTTCACCTTCGTGCTGGGCGCCATGCTGGCGGCCGTGGGCGGCGTGCTGATCGCGCTGGCCGTGGGCAAGCTCAACCCGTTCATCGGCTTTCTGGCCGGCATCAAGGCCTTCACGGCGGCGGTGCTGGGCGGCATCGGCTCCATCCCCGGCGCCATGCTGGGCGGCGTGCTGCTGGGCGTGGCCGAGACCTTTGCGGCAGCCTACATCTCGTCCGAGTACAAGGACATCGTGGCCTTCGGCCTGCTGGTGCTGATCCTGCTGTTCCGCCCCACGGGCCTGCTGGGCAAGCCTGAAGTGGAGAAGGTCTGATGAAAGCCAAACCCACCTTGAACCTGCGCGACGCCCTGATCGCCACCGTGATGACGGCCGTGGTCGTCACGCCCATCTTCGGCCTGCACCTGGAGCGCGCCGGCACCCGCACCATCATCAACCCCGACTGGACGGTGGTGGCCTGGGCCTGCGCCCTGGTCTTCCTGGTGCAGCTGCTGCGCCCGCTGATCGCAGCGAAGATGCCCAAGGTCTCGCTGCCCTCGCTGCCACACGCACGCCCCAGCCACCGCAACGGCCTGATCCTGGCCGCCCTGCTGATCGCCGTGTCCTGGCCCTTCTTCGCGGGCCGCAACGCGGTGGACATCGCCACGCTGGCCATGATCTACGTGATGCTGGGCCTGGGCCTGAACATCGTCGTGGGCTTTGCCGGCCTGCTGGACCTGGGCTTCGTGGGCTTCTACGCCGTGGGCGCCTACACCTATGCGCTGCTGTTCCACTGGGCCGGCTGGTCCTTCTGGGAAGCGCTGCCGCTGGCTGGCGCCGCCGCCGCGATGTTCGGCTTCGTGCTCGGCTTTCCGGTGCTGCGGCTGCGCGGTGACTACCTGGCCATCGTGACGCTGGGCTTCGGCGAAATCATCCGCCTGATGCTGGTCAACCTGACCAGCATCACGGGCGGGCCGGACGGCATCTCCAGCATCCCCAAGCCCACGGTGCTGGGCCTGGAGATGACGCGCAACCCCTCCACCGAGGGCGGCACGACCTTCCACCAGTTCCTGGGGCTGGAGTTCAGCTCGCTGCACATGGTGATCTTCCTGTACCTGATGGCGCTGCTGCTGGCCGTGGTCACGCTGTGCATCTCCAACCGCCTGGTGCGCATGCCCATAGGTCGCGCCTGGGAGGCGCTGCGCGAGGACGAGATCGCCTGCCGCTCCCTGGGCCTGAACCCCATGAAGATCAAGCTGTCTGCCTTCACGCTGGGCGCCATGTTCGCCGGACTGGGCGGCGCCTTCTTCGCGGCGCGCCAGGGCATCGTCAACCCCGAATCGTTCACCTTCATCGAATCGGCGCTGATCCTGTCCATCGTGGTGCTGGGCGGCATGGGCTCGCAGCTGGGCGTGATCATCGCAGCCATCTTGCTGACGGTGCTGCCCGAGCTGGCGCGCGAGTTCTCCGAGTACCGCATGCTGATCTTCGGCCTGGTGATGGTGCTGATGATGATCTGGCGCCCGCAGGGCCTGCTGCCCATGCGCCGCCACCATGTGGAGGTGCGCTCATGAGGCATGCCGACACCATGATTTTTGGGACAACAGAAAGCAGCAAGGGCCGGCAATGAGCGAGTATTTGCTAGAAGTCAAAGACCTGTGCATGCGCTTCGGCGGCCTGCTGGCCGTGGACCATGTGGGCTTCAACGTGCGCCCGCAGGAAGTGTTTGCCATCATCGGCCCCAACGGCGCCGGCAAGACCACGGTGTTCAACTGCATCAGCGGTTTCTACCAGCCCAGCAGCGGCTCCGTCACGCTGGACGGCAGCGCCATCGAGGGCCGCAGCAGCCACCACGTGGCCAACCACGGCGTGGTGCGCACCTTCCAGAACGTGCGGCTGTTCAAGTCCATGACGGTGCTGGAAAACCTGCTGGTGGCACAGCACCGCAGCTCGGGCGTCAACCTGCTGTCGGGCCTGTTCAACACGGCAAGCTACCGCCGCAGCGAAGAGGAAAAGATCGAGAGCGCCCTGCACTGGCTGGACGTCATGGGCCTGCGCGAGTTCGTCAACCGCGAGGCCGGCAACCTGGCCTACGGCCACCAGCGCCGCCTGGAGATCGCGCGCTGCATGATCACCAAGCCGCGCGTGCTCATGCTCGACGAACCGGCTGCCGGCCTGAACCCGCAGGAAAAGAAGGACCTGCAGGGCCTGATCGACCAGCTGCGGCGGCAGTACGGCATTGCCGTGCTGCTGATTGAGCACGACATGGGCCTGGTCATGGGCGTGTCCGAGCGCATCCTCGTCATGGAGTACGGCAAGCCCATCGCCATGGGCCTGCCGGACGCCATCCGCAACGATGAACGGGTCATCAAGGCCTACCTGGGAGAAGCCTGATGCCTGCCATGCTGCAACTGGAGAACATCTCCACCCACTACGGCGCCATCTGCGCGGTCGACAGCGTGAGCCTGCACGTCAACCAGGGCGAAATCGTCTCGCTGATCGGCTCCAACGGCGCCGGCAAGACCTCGCTGCTGATGACGGTGTGCGGCAACCCGCGCGCCAGCTCGGGCCGCATCTCGTTCGAGGGCGAGGACATCACCCAGCTGCCCTCGCACCACATCATGCGCAAGGGCATCGCGGTCTCGCCCGAGGGACGGCGCATCTTCTCGGACCTCACGGTCACGGACAACCTGAAGATGGGCGGATTCTTCCTGGACAAGCCGCAGATCGAGGCCGGCATCGAACATGTGTTCGGCCTCTTCCCGCGCCTGCGTGAGCGCGCCCACCAGCGCGCCGGCACCATGTCGGGCGGCGAGCAGCAGATGCTGGCCATCGGCCGCGCGCTGATGAGCAAGCCCCGCCTGCTGCTGCTGGACGAGCCCACGCTGGGCCTGGCGCCGCTGATCATTGCGCAGATCTTCGAGATCATCCAGACCATCCGCACGGCCGGCGTCACGGTCTTCCTGGTCGAGCAGAACGCCAACCGCGCCCTGCAGATCGCCGACCGCGGCTATGTGCTGGAAACCGGCAAGGTGGTGCTGGAAGACACCGGCGCCAACCTGCTGACCAACGACGCCGTGCGCCGCGCCTACCTGGGCGCCTGACAACGCACAGGCGCCTGGCGCTCCACGGGCCCGCCCTTTGGCGGGCCTTTTTCTTTTCACGCGCAGATCGCACAGTGGTCTGGTCATGCGCGGCCGATTGTGGGGTCTGCGGCCTGGGCGCAGGCGTTATAAAACACGTCCCTGCCTCTCATTGCTCCCCCACGCCCATGAACGCCTGCGCTCCCCAAGACATGCTGCAACCCCTGGCCATCGACGTGGTGTCCGTGCAGTCCCAGGTCGTCTACGGCCGCGTTGGCAACAACGTGGCCATGCCCACGCTGCAGGCGTTGGGGCTGGCGGCAGCGGCCGTGCCCACGGTGGTGTTCAGCAACACGCCGCACTATCCCAGCATCCACGGGGGGGCGATTGCCGCCGAGTGGTTTGCGGGCTATCTGCAGGACCTGGGCGCGCGCGGCGGGCTGCGGCAGTTGCAGGCCGTGCTGGCCGGCTACCTGGGCGGGCCGGCCCAGGCCACGCTGCTGGCGGACTGGGTTGCCGGCCTGCTGGCGCAGCGGCCCGGCCTGCGCGTGGTGGTGGACCCGGTGATCGGCGACCACGACAGCGGCATCTATGTGGACCCCGCCATGGTCGAGGCCTACCAGCGCCACCTGCTGCCGCTGGCCGACGGGCTGACACCCAACCATTTCGAGCTGGAGCGGCTGACCGCGCGCCCTGTGCGCGGCATGGACGATGTGGTCCAGGCCGCGCGCAGCCTGCTCAAGGGACGCACGCAGTGGGTGGCCGTGACCAGCGCATCGCCCGAGCTGGACGGCGAGCCTGCCCAGCGCATGCGCGTGGCCCTGGTCACGCGCGATGACGTGCATGTGATCACCCACGCGCGGGTGGATGCGGTGCCCAAGGGAACGGGCGATCTGTTCAGTGCCGCGCTCACCGGCCACTGGCTGCAGGGCGCCAGCCTGCACGAGGCGGCCGAGCGTGCCTGCGAACGCATCGTGCAGGCGCTGGAGCGCACCCGGCAGGCGCACAGCGCCGAGCTGCTGCTGCCATCGGACCCTGTCGCCGCCCAGGCAGCGGCCGGGCCGGCAGCACGGGCACAAGCGATACCATCGCCCGCATGAACAATGCATCGCCTCTTCTTTCCCTGACGATTCTTACCGGCGCCTCGCGCGGCATGGGCCTGGCCATGGCCCGGCAACTGCTGGATGCCGGCCATGAACTGGTCACGCTGTCGCGCTCCACCAGCGAAGACCTGGCCCAGGCGGCCGCCACGGCGGGCGCGCCGCTGCAGCAGTGGAGCGTGGACCTGGGCGAGCCCGAGGCCGCTGCCCGCAGGCTGGGCGACTGGCTGGCCGGCCTGGACGCCGCGCGCTACGCCAGCATCACCCTGATCAACAACGCGGGCGTGATTCCGCAGATTGCGCCGCTGTCTCAGCTGCAGCCCGCCGACATTGCCCAGGCCATGCGCGTGGGGCTGGAGGCGCCCATGCTGCTGACGGCCGCCTTCCTGGCCGCCACCGAGGGCTGGACAGCCGTGCCGCGCAAGGTGCTCAACATTTCTTCGGGCCTGGGCCGGCGCGCCATTGCCTCGCAGGCCTCCTACTGCGCGGCCAAGGCCGGCATGGACCATTTCAGCCGCAGCGTGGCGCTGGACGAGGCGCTCAAGCCCCACGGCGCGCGCATCTGCTCGCTGGCGCCCGGCGTCATCGACACCGACATGCAGGTGCAGCTGCGCAGCGCCGATACCGCCGCCTTCCCCGATGCAGGCAACTTCGCCCAGCTCAAGGAGGGCGGCAAGCTGTCAACGCCCGAGCAGGCGGCAGCGCTGGTGCTGGGCTGGCTGCAGCGTGCCGATTTTGGCGAGCAGGTGGTGGCCGACGTGCGCCAGCCCTGAGCATTTTCCGGATGGCAGATTCAATGCGGCGATGAATATCCGGCAATGGAAAAAGCATCGCCGCACTGACCTGAATAATCCAAATACCCGCCCTGGAAAATGTTCTGCAAGAATTACCGATTGCAGGCAGCATTTTCCATATCCGGCCTGAGCATTCGCTTGAAAATCGTCATCTGGCAAAGGATGACGTTTTTCATCTGCGTTTGCCAGTCCTGCATTTCCAATCCTCCTACAGCGGCGTCTATTGCGACTGGCAAGAATGGGGCACTCAACTCCAAGAAAGTCGGCCATGTCCATTGCCTATTCCGAATCCGCGCCCCTGGCTGAAGCGCCAGTGGTCAACACGGTCGCCACCGTAGATACCTCACGCAGCGGCGTTTCATGGGCCGCGATATTTGCCGGCGCCATGGCGGCGGCATCGCTGTCGCTGCTGCTGTTCATTCTGGGCACGGGCCTGGGCCTGTCGTCGGTGTCGGTATGGTCCGGCGAAGGCATGGATGCCGGCGCCCTGGGCCTGACGGCCGTGGCCTGGATCGCTTTCACCCAGCTGGCCTCGGCCGGCGTGGGCGGCTATCTGGCCGGACGGCTGCGCACACGCTGGCAAGGCGTGCACACGGACGAGGTCTACTTCCGCGACACGGCCCACGGCTTTCTGTCCTGGGCACTGGCCACGCTGGCCATGGTGGCCCTGATGGGCGCCGCTGCAGGCGGTGCCGTCTCCGGCGCCTTCAAGGCAGCGCAGACCGTAGCCACCAGCGCCTCCAACGTGGTGGGCGGCGCGATCGGCGCCGCCGGCGGTGCAGCTGCAGGCGGCGCCGCAGCCATGGCCGGTGCCTCGGGCGCCGATGCCTCGCCCCAGGGCCTGGCCTACTGGACCGGCAGCCTGTTCCGCAATTCCGGCGCCGCAACCACCACCAGCAATGCCACCCCCGCCGACCTGGCCAGCGCCACCCGCGAGGCCGGCGTGATCTTTGCCCAGTCGCTGCGCACCGGCCAGCTGTCTCCAGCCGACGAGCAATACCTGGCCCAGCTGATCGCGCGCAACTCCGATATGTCCGTGGAAGATGCGCAAAAGAAAGTACGTAGCACCTTTGATTCCGTGCAAATGCAGATAAAGCAGGCCGAGCAAAAGGCTGAAGAAGCCAAGCAAAAGGCCAAGCAGGCAGCCGAAGAGGCACGCAAGGCCACGGCCCATTCCATGCTCTGGCTGTTTGTTTCCTTGATGCTGGGCGCTTTTGTGGGCAGCCTGTGCGCCACCTGGGGTGGTCGTCAACGCGATGCCTTTTGATAATCCCCGGCACTGAAACCCAATCAATCCAATTCAATCCATTCAACGGAGGCTTGCCATGCGATCCATACTGCTTTTTCTCCTGGGCGTTCCCATTCCCATCATCATCCTGATTGCGCTCATCCACTGACGGATGCCGCCATGCCGGCCACGCGCAGCAAGTCCCAGGCATCCCGCCCGGCCCGCCCCACCAAAGGGGCGGCCAAGGCGGCGACACCCCAGGCCTCGCTCGCGCTGTACCGGCAAAAGCGCGACTTCACGCGCACACCGGAACCTTCGGCAGAACCTTCCAGTGAGACGATTGCAGGGCAGCCCGGCGCGGGCGCCCTGCAATTCGTCATTCAAAAGCACTGGGCCAGCCACCTGCACTACGACTTTCGGCTGGAGCTGGACGGCAGCATGAAAAGCTGGGCCGTGCCCAAGGGTCCCAGCTACGACCCGGCCGACAAGCGCATGGCCGTCCAGGTGGAAGACCACCCCATGGCCTACAACCGCTTCGAGGGCCAGATTCCACCGGGACAGTACGGCGCGGGCAAGGTCATCATCTGGGACCGTGGCATCTGGCTGCCCGAGGGCGATGCGGCCGAAGGCTATCGCAAGGGCAAGCTCAAGTTCGAACTGCGCGGCCACAAGCTGCAGGGTCGTTGGACCCTGGTGCGCATGCGCGGCAAGGACGACGCCAAAAAGCCCGCCTGGCTGCTGATCAAGGAGCACGACGGCCTGGAACGTGCTGCCAGCGAATTCAACGTGGTCGAGGACATGCCCGACAGCGTGGCCGGCCTTCCCCTGCCCACCGCCACAGCGCCCGTCACCACACCCGTCGCCACTCCCGTCGCTACGCCCGTCACCGCGCCCATGCCGCAGAGCATCGCCCCGCAGCTAGCAACCTTGATGGACCATGCACCTGCAGATGCCGGGCAATGGATCTTCGAGAGCAAGTTCGACGGCTACCGGCTGCTGACGCGCATCGAGGACGGCGCCGTTCGCCTTTTCACGCGCAACGGCAAGGACTGGACCACCAAAATGCCCGCCCTGGCCCACGCCTTTGCCGCGCTGCCCCTGCAATCGGGCTGGGTGGATGGCGAGGTGCTGATGCTGGACAGCGACAGCCGCCCTGACTTCCAGGCCCTGCAAAACGCCTTTGACGGCGAGCGCACCGACCACCTGGTGTTCTTCGCGTTTGACCTGCTGTGGCAGGACGGCCAGGACCTTCGGCCCCAGCCCGTGGAGCAGCGCCGCCAGCAGTTGCAGGCCCTGCTGCACAAGGCGCCTTCGGACCGCCTTCGCTTCAGCGAGGCCTTTGACGCCCCACCCGCCGACCTGGTGGCCGCCGCCTGCAAGCTGGGCCTGGAGGGCGTGATCGGCAAGCGGCGCGGCAGCGCCTATGCCTCGCGGCGCAGTGCGGACTGGATCAAGCTCAAGTGCGGCCTGCGCCAGGAATTCGTGATCGCGGGCTACACCGATCCCCAGGGCACGCGCACGGGCCTGGGCGCCCTGGTCCTGGCCGTGCATGGCGAGGACGGCCAGCTGCGCGCGGCAGGCAAGGTGGGCACGGGGTTCAACAGGCGCACCCTGGCCGATCTGCGCCAGCGCCTGGAGCGCCTCGCCACCGGCACCTCGCCGCTGGCGGACAGCAGGGGCCTTGGCAGCGGGGTGCACTGGGTGCGCCCCACGCTGCTGGCCGAGGTCTCGTTCGCGCAGTGGACCGAGGACGGCCAGGTCCGCCATGCCGTATTCCAGGGCCTGCGTGCGGACAAGCCTGCACGCAGCATTGTCAAAGAGGAGCCACAGCACGTGCCATCGACCGCATCTTCCGCCAGCGCTGCAGCCACGCCTGGCGCTGCACGACCGGAAACCCGCAACGCCAGGGCGGCGCGACTGCCCGCCTCGATGACCATCACCCATCCCGAGCGGGTCATCGATCCCTCCACCGGCATCACCAAGATGGATCTGGCACGCTACTACGCCACGGTGGCGCCCTTCATGATCACCCACCTCAAGTCCCGGCCCGTGGCCATGGTGCGGGCGCCGGACGGCATCGAGGGCGAGTTGTTCTTCCAAAAGCACCTCGACCAGGCGCCGCTGCAGGGCATCGCCGCCCTGTCGCCGGAACTGGACCCCGGCCATGCCCCGCTGATGGAGGTGTCCCGGCGCGAAGGCCTGGTGGCAGCGGCGCAGATGAACACCATCGAATGGCACACCTGGAACGCGCGCAAGGACCGCATCGACCGGCCCGATCGCATGACCTTCGACCTGGACCCCGGCGAAGGCGTGCCCTGGCAGCAGGTGCAGGAGGCCGCCAGCCTGCTGCATGTGCTGCTGCAGGAGCTGGAGCTGCCGGCCTTCCTCAAGACCAGCGGCGGCAAGGGCCTGCACGTGGTCGTGCCCATCAAGCGGCTGCTGGACTGGGACACCGTCAAGGCCTTCTCGCAGGCCGTGGTCCAGCACCTGGCCCATGCCGTGCCCCAGCGCTTCGTGGCCAAAAGCGGGCCGCGCAACCGCGTGGGAAAGATTTTTGTGGACTACCTGCGCAACGGCTTCGGCGCCACCACGGCCTGCGCGTGGACGGCCCGGGCGCGGCCGGGCATGGGCATCTCCGTGCCTGTGGCCTGGAACGAGCTGGACAGGCTCACGGGCGGCGCGCACTGGACCATTCGCTCGGTAGACCAGCGCCTGCGCCTGGGCAACTCCCCTTGGGAGCACTACGGCACGGCCGCCGTGGGCCTGGGCCGCGCCATGAAGGCGCTGGGCTTCGAGTCGCAGCGCTGAGCACCGTCCTGCAGGAATCGAAGAAAGCACCGCCATGAAGAAAGCCGCCTCCCCCAAATCCAGCCCGTCCACCTCCGCGCGCAGCATGTGGAAGGGCGCCATCAGCTTTGGCCTGGTGCACATTCCCATCGGCCTGTACGCGGCCACGGCCAGCTCGGACATCGACTTCGACTGGCTGGACAAGCGCAACATGCAGCCCGTGGGCTACAAGCGCATCAACAAGGTCACGGGCAAGGAAGTGGCCACGGCCGACATCGTCAAGGGCGTTGAATTCGAGGAGGGCCGCTACGTGGTGCTGAGCGCTGAAGAGATTGCCGCCGCCTTTCCCAAGACCACGCAGACCATCGAGATCGAGGCCTTTGTCGATGCCCAGGACATCCCTTTCATCTACCTGGAACGCCCCTACTACACCGCCCCCCTGCACCGTGGCGAGAAGGTCTACGCCCTGCTGCGCGAGGCCCTGCGCAAGAGCAACAAGGTGGGCGTGGCCAAGGTGGTCATCCAGACCAAGCAGCACCTGGCCATCCTGATCCCCTGCGGCCGGGCGCTGGTGCTCAACCTGCTGCGCTGGGGCGGCGAGATCCGCTCCTTCGAGCAGCTGGACCTGCCGCCTCTGGACGCCAAGGCCGCCGGCATCAAGAGCGCCGAGATGACCATGGCCATGGCCCTCATCAAGGACATGAGCCAGGCCTGGGACGCCGACCAGTTCCGCAACTCCTTCAGCGAGGAAATCCACCAGCTCGTGCAGGCCAAGGCGCATGCGGGCGATGTCCAAAACGTGGAAAAACAGGAGACCCCACCCGCCGTGCCGGCCAACGCGGCCGTGCTAGACCTGACGGCCCTGCTCAAGAACAGCCTGGGCAAGGGCGCAGGCGGACCATCCGCCACCGCAGCCAAGGAAAAAAATACCGCGTCAACGGTAAAAAATGCAAAGACCCCAGCATCCAGAAAATCGACAAAATCCACAAAAACCCCGGCCAGGGCCCCTGCAAAACGCCCCGCCGCCAAATAACCCCATATTTGGCCTGGCTGCATTTTTTACAAAAGCAATTTCATTATAAGAAATACATCCATTTGTACCGACAAAATGGAACAAAGCTACTCCATAGCAAATTCCAATGCTTTACCAAAAGTAATCTTCCAAATATCCTACAAGCCGGCCATATTCACGGTCGCACAATGAAATTGCAGTGATGACGGCATCGCTGTTTACTTAAGGAGTACGGAAATGACGCAACAGACCAACAACCCTCAAGGCAACACGGCCAGCAACCAGCAAAACGACAAGAACAAGCAGCAGCAGCAGCAACAGAACAATCCGGGGCAGCAGCAGCAAAGCAATCCCAACAACCCGAACAATCCCAACCAACAGCAGCAACAGAGCAATCCCCAGCGCAACCAACCAGGGGAACAGCAAAAGCAGGGCAGCCATCAGCAGCGTTAAGCTGCCGATAGCGTGAACTGGCAAAGGGCCCCCTGGGCCCTTTTTTTATCTCCAGAGCTTTGCTGACGATGCCCTTTGGTTCAGCCAATCGCCTCTTCCAATAATTATTGCCTCATACAACAGGCCATCCTCTTTCTTTCAAGGAGTAAATCGTGGCTAAGAAATCCCCTGGTGAAAAGAAATCGTCCAAGCAATCCCCCACGGGCCATGGCGGAGAATTACAGCAACAGGCCGACGGACAGCACCCCGGATTGACCACGCAGCAAGGCATTCCGGTTCCTGATAATCAGAACTCTCTCACCGCCTGGGAAAAAGGCCCTACGCTGCTGGAAGATTTCATCCTGCGCGAGAAAATCACGCATTTCGACCATGAGCGCATTCCAGAGCGAATCGTCCATGCACGCGGCACAGGCGCCCACGGTTATTTCCAGCTGACAGATTCGCTGGAGCAATACACCACCGCCAAGGTCCTGACCGAAACCGGCAAGCAAGTGCCGATCTTTGTGCGCTTCTCCACCGTGGCCGGTGGAGCGGGCTCGGTGGACACCCCGCGCGATGTGCGCGGCTTTGCCATCAAGTTCTATACCGAAGAGGGCAACTGGGACCTGGTGGGCAACAACATCCCGGTCTTCTTCATCCAGGACGCCATGAAGTTTCCCGACCTGGTCCATGCCGTGAAGATGGAACCCGACCGGGGCTTTCCGCAGGCCGCCACGGCGCACGACACGTTCTGGGACTTCATCTCCCTCATGCCCGAGTCCATGCACATGGTCATGTGGATCATGAGCGACCGCACCATCGCGCGCAGCCTGCGCATGATCGAGGGCTTTGGCGTGCACAGCTTCCGGCTGGTCAATGCCCAGGGTGAAAGCACCTTCGTGAAATTCCACTGGCGGCCCGAGCTGGGCATCCAGTCCACGGTCTGGGACGAGGCGCTCAAGCTGCAGGCCGCAGACAACGACTACCACCGCCGCGACCTGTTCGAGGCCATCGAGGCGGGCGACTACCCGGCCTGGGAGCTGTGCGTGCAGCTGTTCTCGCAGGAGCAGGCAGACGCCCTGCCCTACGACCACCTGGACCCCACCAAGCTCATCCCCGAAGAGGAAATTCCGCTGCGCAAGATCGGCCGCTTCGTGCTGGACCGCTGGCCCGACAACTTCTTCGCCGAGACCGAGCAGGTGGCCTTCTGCCCGGCCAATATCCCGCCCGGCATCGATTTCAGCAACGACCCGCTGCTACAGGGCCGCCTGTTCTCGTACCTGGACACCCAGCTGTCGCGCCTGGGCGGCCCCAACTTCACGCAGCTGCCCATCAACGCGCCCAAATGCCCGTTCGCCCACCACCAGCGCGACGGCCACATGCAGACCGAGGTGCCCAAGGGCCGCGTGGCCTACGAGCCCTCCAGCCTGCAGGCCGACAGCCCGCGCGCCTCGGCAGCCCGCGGCTTGCGGCACTTTGCGCAGCCCGCGCAGGAGGGCGCCAAGGGCCGCATCCGCCCCGAGAGCTTTGCCGACCACTACAGCCAGGCGCGCATGTTCTACCAGAGCCAGAGCGCGCAGGAGCAGGCCCACATCGCCAGCGCCCTGGTGTTCGAGCTGTCCAAGGTACAGACGCCGCATGTGCGCCTGGCCGTGGTCGGCCACCTGCAGGTGATAGACGCCGACCTGGCAAAGCGCGTGGCCGACGGCCTGGGCCTGCCCCAGTTGCCGCCTGCCGCCAAGCCTGCCGTGCCCCCGCAAAAGCTGCCGCCCAGCCCGGCCACGCGCATCATCGACCGCATGAAACCCACGCTGCAGGGCCGCTGCGTTGCCATCCTGGTGGACGAAGGCTCCAGCGCCCGGCACGTTGCCGCCTTCCACAAGGCGCTGGTGGCGCAAAAGGCCAGCGTGAAGATCATTGCGCCCAAGATCGGCGGCGCCACGCTGGACGACGGCAGCCACCTGCCGGCCGATGGCCAGCTGGCCGGATCGCCATCCGCGCAGTTCGATGCCGTGGTGTCCATCATCACGCTGGAGCGCGGCCAGGCGCTGGCCCATGAGGCAGCCGCGCAGGACTGGTTCCGCGACGCCTTCGGCCACCTCAAGGCCATTGCCGCCTGCAAGGCCACGCAGCACATCATGAAGACGGCCGGCATCACGCCGGACGAGGGCGTGTTCCCCATCGACAAGCCCGAACCCTTCATCGAAGGCGCCAAGAAGCGCTTCTGGGCCCGCGAAGCGAAGCTGAGAACGCTGGCCTGACCCCCCGCCCCGGCGTGCGCCACATCATTGCCACCAGATGGCACCGCGCCGGACTTCAACCAACCTTTTACCCGGGCCATTTACCCCGGATCCAGGCATGGCGCTTGCCACCGCAACACCAAGGCCGGCCCGGCCTGCCACCTACAGGAGCAACTTCCCATGATCACTTCGGTACCTGCACCCCCTGTCACCCCGCCTGTCGCGCCCCCCGTCAACCCGCCGCCCACAGAGCCGCTGGTTCCGCCCGTGGGCGACCCGCCAC
>NZ_JACVUR010000044.1:0-52569 GCF_016516495.1 Delftia sp. S65 | reverse complement strand
GGGGGGGGGGGCCGTGGGGGGCCCCCACGGCCCATCTTCTGGCGGGACATGGCGTGGGCGACCCGGATGCCTGCCCGCTGGCACCGGTGAACGGTGCCGAGGATTTCAGCGCGGCGATCGAGGCGACCTCCTGGGGCGCGGCGCGGCGCCTGAGGGCGCCGGTGGAGGTGGCGGGTGCGTCCATGCATTGGGAGCGCGCGGCCTGTGCGCTGGGCACGTCTGTCGCAGCGTGGTGAGACGGGCGGCTGGAATGCAAAACGCCCCGCGTGAGCGAGGCGTCTGTGGGTGCCGTGGGCTGGATCTGTGCGATCAGCCGCCGCGGCGCATCATGTCGAAGAAGTCCACGTTGGTCTTCGTGGCCCGCATGTTCTTGATCATCAGCTCCATGGCTTCGATCTCGTCCATGTTGTACATGAACTGGCGCAGGATGCGGGTCTTTTGCAGGATCTCGGGAGCCAGCAGCAGTTCTTCGCGGCGTGTGCCGCTCTTGTTGAGTTCGATGGCGGGGAACACGCGCTTCTCGTAGAGGCGGCGGTTCAGGGCCAGTTCGCTGTTGCCCGTGCCCTTGAACTCTTCGAAGATCACTTCGTCCATGCGGCTGCCGGTATCGACCAGGGCCGTGGCGATGATGGTCAGCGAGCCGCCTTCTTCCACATTGCGTGCCGCGCCGAAGAAGCGCTTGGGACGCTGCAGGGCGTTGGAGTCCACGCCGCCCGACAGCACCTTGCCCGATGAGGGCACGACGTTGTTGTAGGCGCGGGCCAGGCGGGTGATGGAGTCCAGCAGGATGACCACGTCCTTCTTGAGCTCGACCAGGCGCTTGGCGCGCTCGATCACCATCTCGGCCACGTGCACGTGGCGCGTGGCGGGCTCGTCGAAGGTGGAGGCGATGATTTCGCCCTTGACCGAGCGCTGCATCTCGGTCACTTCTTCGGGGCGCTCATCGACCAGCAGCACCATCAGGTGCACGTCGGGATGGTTGGCCGTGATGGAGTGGGCGATGCTCTGCATCATCATGGTCTTGCCGCTCTTGGGCGGTGCGACGATCAGCGCGCGCTGGCCGCGGCCGATGGGGGCGATGATGTCGATGATGCGGCCGGTGATGTTCTCCTCGCCCTTGATTTCACGTTCCAGGCGCAGCTGCTGGGTGGGGAACAGGGGGGTCAGATTCTCGAACAGCACCTTGTGCTTGTTCTGCTCGGGCGAGCCGCCGTTGACGGAGTCGAGCTTGGTCAGTGCGAAGTAGCGCTCGCCATCCTTGGGCGTGCGCACTTCACCTTCGATCATGTCGCCGGTGTGCAGGTTGAAGCGGCGGACCTGGCTGGGCGAGATGTAGATGTCGTCGGTGCTGGCCGTATAGCTGGTGTCGGGGCTGCGCAGAAAGCCGAAACCGTCCGGCAGGATTTCCAGCACGCCGTCGGCGAACACTTGTTCGCCTGCCTTGGCTCGCTTTTTGATGATGGCGAACATCAACTCTTGCTTGCGCATGCGACCGACGTTTTCGATCTCAAGCGCTTCGGCCTGCTTCAGGACTTCAGACACGTGCAGTGCCTTGAGTTCATTAAGGTGCATGGAGTGACTCCAGAACGGAGTGGAAAGAAACCAGGGGAAGGCGTTGAGCCAAGCGAAACACTGTGGAAGTGGGCTGGCTTGCCTGAGGGTCTCAGCGCGGCCTTCAATGCATAAGGCCGGTGATGAAGGGCATTATGACAGGAAAAAATCCGAAGGTCACAGGGAAATTTGCGCTGGCGCCTCGTTTATGCGCCAGTGCGATGCGGTGCTGCGGCCAACGCCGGCCCGCATCTGTGACGGCCCCATGTGCGGGGCCGTCGGGGGAATCAGGCCAGGTGCTGTTCCAGGAAAGCGGACAGCTGTGCCTTGTTGAGGGCGCCCACCTTGGTGGCGGCCAGTTGGCCATCCTTGAACAGCATCAGCGTGGGGATGCCGCGGATGCCGAACTTGGCGGGGATCTCGCGGTTCTCGTCCACATTCATCTTGGCGATGGACAGCTTTTCCTTGTAGGTCTGCGCTGCTTCGTCGAGGATGGGGGCGATCATCTTGCAGGGGCCGCACCATTCGGCCCAGTAATCGACCAGCACCGTGGTGCCAGGCTGCAAGACGTCGGCTTCAAAGCTTGCGTCGGAGATGTGTTTGATCAGTTCGCTGGCCATGGGTGGAGTCCTTGATTTTTCGCAATGAGGAAGGCGCAGGAAAATCCGCACCGCAAAAAGATTGTGACAGAAACCTATCACCTGCTGCACCGTATGGGCGGTAGCTCAATGCTATGACTGTCATAGCTGTTTATGGGGTGGCGACAGGGTTGCCGGGACTCCGGGAATTAGTGGCGCCTGCGCGCAGACCGGCCTGCGGCAGGGTATTCTGCGCGCCCGCGCTGCAGGCATATGTGCCGGCCGGCAGCGCCAAGTTGAATGCGAGCATGGAATGGAAACTGATGTGATGGATGCTTTTGAACCCGGTGCGGCAGCGCGCACGATGGACTGCGATGTGGCGGTGATCGGTGCGGGGCCTGCGGGCCTGATGGCGGCCGAAGGGCTGGCCGGCAAGGGGCTGGATGTCCATGTGTTCGAGGCCAAGTCCTCCGCTGGGCGCAAGTTCCTCATGGCAGGCAAGGGCGGGCTCAACCTGACCCATTCCGAAAACCTGCCCGCCTTTGTCTCCCGCTACGGCGAGCGCAGTGCCGAGGTGTCGCGCTGGCTGGAGCTGCTGTCCCCGGATCAACTGCGTGCCTGGGCCGGTGAACTGGGCGTGGAAACCTTTGTGGGCAGCTCGGGCCGCGTATTCCCCAAGGACATGAAGGCTGCGCCCTTGCTGCGTGCCTGGCTGGTGCGTCTGCAGACCCAGGGCGTGGTGCTGCACACGCGCCACCGCTGGGTGGGCTGGCAAGACGGCGATGCGCTGGGCTTTGATACACCCGAAGGGCGGCTGCAGGTGCGGGCAAGGGCCGTGGTGCTGGCATTGGGCGGTGGCAGCTGGGCGCGCCTGGGCTCGGATGGCGCCTGGCTGCCCTTGCTGGAGCAGCGCGGTGTTGAAGTCGCTGTGTTGAAGCCTTCCAACTGCGGGTTCGATGTGGGTCTGGATGGCGCGGCTTCGGGCGGACAGATCGATCGCCGGGAGTTCATGGCCGAGCTGCTGGGTGCCAGCCCCCAGCCTGCGCGCGGCTGGAGTCCTTATTTCACCGAGCGCTTTGCGGGCCAGCCCTTCAAGTCGGTGGCGCTGTCCTTTGATGATGGCAAGGGCCACGTTTTCTCGCGCAAGGGCGAATTCGTTGCCACGACCACGGGCGTGGAAGGCAGCCTGATCTATGCCGTCTCTGCGGCGTTGCGCGAAGCCATTGCGCGCGATGGGCAGGCCACCGTCCATCTCGACCTGCTGCCCCAGTTGACGCCCGAGCGCGTGCTGGTGGAAGTGCGCCATCCGCGCGGCTCGCGCAGTCTGGCCAGCCATCTGAAGGGACGCCTGGGCCTGGACGGCATCAAGGCCGCCGTGCTGCATGAGGTACTGGGCAAGGAAGGTGTGGCCGACCCTGTGCGGCTGGCCCATGCCATCAAGGCCCTGCCCATCACCGTGGTGGCGGCCCGACCCATTGACGAGGCCATCAGCACGGCAGGTGGCGTGCGGCTGGAAGCTCTGGACGCCAACGGCATGTGCGCAGCCGCTCCTGGCGTTTTCTGCGCCGGCGAGATGCTGGACTGGGAGGCTCCCACGGGCGGCTACCTGCTGACGGCGTGCATGGCCAGCGGCCTGCAGGCGGCGCAAGGCGTTGCGCGCTATCTCAAGGCGGATGGCGCAGAGCGTTAAGGAGGAGAGGGTGCCGCAGCGGGCCTGGACGGGGCAGGCGCCCGCAGGGCCTGCTGTTCAATGAAGGTGACGAGCCTTGCCCTCGGCACTGGTTTCACGGTTAGGGCTGCTTGGTTCCCCACCTGACCCGGTTGGCCGCTTCCCCATGCGAGGAGGCCCGTCACTCTCGATTATAGGGGCAAACACCGGGCCGCCCGGACGACATGGCCGGCCAAACCCGGGTGGCCTCGGGCAAGGGCGCCCAGCCCCGTAGAATCGCGGGATGTCTTATCTTGTGCTGGCCCGCAAATACCGCCCCCGCAATTTCTCTGAAATGGTGGGGCAGGAGCATGTCGTTCAGGCGCTCACCAATGCCCTGACGCAGCAGCGCCTGCACCATGCCTATCTGTTCACCGGCACGCGCGGCGTGGGCAAGACCACGGTCTCGCGCATTCTGGCCAAGTCGCTCAACTGCCAGGGCGCCGATGGCCAGGGCGGCATCACGGCAACGCCCTGCGGCGTCTGTGCGGCCTGTACCGAAATCGACAGCGGGCGCTTTCCCGACTACACGGAGCTGGACGCTGCCTCCAACCGTGGCGTGGACGAGGTGCAGAGCCTGCTGGAGCAGGCTGTCTACAAGCCGGTGCAGGGACGCTTCAAGGTCTTCATGATCGACGAAGTGCACATGCTCACGAACACGGCCTTCAACGCCATGCTCAAGACGCTGGAGGAGCCGCCCGAATACCTGAAGTTCGTGCTGGCCACCACCGATCCGCAGAAGGTTCCCGTGACCGTGCTCAGCCGCTGCCTGCAGTTCAACCTGCGCCCCATGGCGCCCGAGACCGTGCTTGAGCATCTGGGCCAGGTGCTGGGGCAGGAAGGCGTGGCCTCCGAGCCCCAGGCCCTGCGCCTGCTGTCACGCGCCGCGCGTGGCTCCATGCGCGATGCACTGTCGCTGACCGACCAGGCCATTGCCTTTGGCAGCGGACAGCTGCAGGAGGCCACGGTGCGCCAGATGCTGGGCAGCGTGGACCGCAGCCATGTGTTCCGCCTGATCGAGGCACTCGCCCAGGCCGATGGCCAGGTGGTGGTGGAAACCTCCGACGCGCTGCGCCGCAATGGCCTGTCCGCAGCCTCCACGCTGGAGGAAATGTGCGCCGTGCTGCAGCGCATGGCCGTGGCACAGGCCGTGCCGCAGATGGCCGCCGACGCCAGCGATCCAGAAGCTGCAGAGATCGCCCGCCTTGCGGTGCTGATGCCGCGCGACGAAACCCAGCTGCTCTACAGCATCTGCCTGCATGGCCGGGCCGAACTGGGTCTGGCACCCGACGAGTACGCGGCGCTGACCATGGCGCTGCTGCGGCTGCTGGCGTTTAAGCCGCAATCTGCAGAGCCCGCCCCGGGCGTGGCTGAAAAAAAAACTCCAGCGCTGACCCCCTCCACGGCGAAGCCTGAATCTCCCGCGCCCGTTGCGCAGCCCGCACAGCCCGCTGTGCCTGAGGCTCCCGCTGTGCCCGAGGCTCTCGTTGTCCCAGCCAAGGCGGCCATGCCCGTCCCGGTAGCGCCTCCTGCTCCTGTCGCGCCTGTCGCATCTCCCGTGACCGCTGCGCCCGCCGTGGTCGCTCCCGTGGTGCAAGCCGTTGCGGCTCCAGCGCCTGTTCAGGCGCCCGTGGCCGTGGCCGCAGTTGCCAGGCCGGAACCTGTGCTTGCGCCTGTCCAGGAGGCCAGGCCTTCCGCTGCTCCAGAGGTGAAGCCGGCCGTCGGTGTCGCCCAGGAGCCCCTGGACGAGCCTGTGGATGAGCCCGTGGACGATGTGCAGGAAGACGAAGACTCTTCTGCCGATGAGGCGCCGCAGGCGCAGGATGCCGATGCACCGGACGAGGGTGCCTGGGCCGGGATGCCCGATGAAGGCTGGGCCGACGAAGGCCGCTGGAGCGATGACGGAGATCTGGCCCTGGAGCCGCCTACCGCTGCCGTGGCACGGCAGTCCGAACCGCAGATCGACACTCAGATCGATGTGCAGGACTTCGCTCCCGAACGTGGCCGCCAGTCCCCCGGTGCGCCACCCGCGCCGACCGTGGAGCGCACGCCCGATGGCGATGTCTGGCACGCTGCCGTCCAGCAACTGGTGCAGGCCGAGGCCGTCACGGCGCTGGCGCGGCAGCTGGCGCTGCAGTCGCAACTGGTGGCGCGCGATGGCGATGCATGGACGCTGCGCGTGGAAAGCAGCTCGCTGGCCCAGCCCGCCACGCGCGAGCGCCTGCGTGCGGCGCTGGAGGTCGCTGGCCTGGCGCGGCAACTGCATGTGGAGCAAGGTGCCGTGGTGGACAGCCCCGCGCGGCGCAATGCGGTGGCCAGCCATGAGCGCCAGCGCATTGCAGAAGACATCGTGATGAATCATTCTCTGGTGCAGACCCTGATCCGCAGCCATGGCGCGAAAATCGTGCCCGGCAGTATCAAGCCCGTATCCATTCAGCCCTGACACGCTCTAGAGCGTTTCGTTTTTACCCTACAGAAGAAGGAACTCACATGTTCAACAAAGGACAACTGGCCGGCCTGATGAAGCAAGCCCAGGCCATGCAGGACAACCTCAAGAAGGCCCAGGATGAACTGGGCAACATCGAGGTGGAAGGTGAATCGGGCGCGGGCCTCGTGAAGGTGGTCATGACCTGCAAGCACGACGTCAAGCGCATCACCATCGACCCCAGCCTGCTGGCCGAAGACAAGGACATGCTGGAAGACCTGGTGGCTGCCGCCTTCAACGCCGCCGTGCGCAAGGCCGAAGAGACTTCCAACGAGAAGATGGGCAAGCTCACGGCTGGCATGCCCGGCCTGCCGGGCGGCATGAAGTTCCCGTTCTGAGGCAGGCCCCAGCGGTTGTGCCGAACAGCCTGGAGAGGCCATGCCGGCTTCTCCAGCTGCCCACTCGTGTGGAGTGGCCATCGAGCGATCTGCCCCTGCAGATCGCTTTTTTTCTGAGAACCTTCTCCATTGAAAGGAAGCTGCCATGTCGGACGTGCAATCGCTCGATGGCCTGATCGAGGCCTTGCGCAGGCTCCCGGGTGTGGGCATCAAGTCGGCGCAGCGCATGGCCTTCCACCTGTTGCAGCGCGACCAGGACGGCGCGCGGCAACTGGCCCGTGCCCTGACCACGGCCGTGGAGTCGGTCACCCACTGCGAGCGCTGCCATACCTTCACCGAAGGCCGCATCTGCTCCATCTGCCAGGATGAAGGGCGTGACGCGGCCCGGTTGTGCGTGGTGGAGGCACCCGCCGATATGGCGGCCATGGAGCGCACGGGTGCCTACCAAGGCTATTACTACGTGCTGATGGGGCGGTTGTCGCCACTCGACGGCATAGGTCCGCGTGATCTGAACCTGTCATCCCTGCTGGAGCGTGCCGGCGACGGCAAGGTGCAGGAGGTGATCCTGGCCACCAGCTTCACGGCCGAAGGCGAGGCCACGGCCCATGCGATCAGCGAGGCCCTGAAGGCGCGCGGCATCCATGTGACGCGGCTGGCGCGCGGCGTGCCCATAGGCAGCGAACTCGAGTACGTGGACCTCGGTACGATCGCCCATGCGCTGGTGGACCGCCGGTAGTGGCCGAGGCGGCTGGCGTTTCTTGTCTATTCATCAGGAGCCTGTATGCCGACCTCTGTCATCCTGCCGCCCGGCGGCTTCTCCATAGCGCATTGGTGCCTGTTGGTGGCGGCCCTGCTGCCGCTGGCCTGCGCCTACATTGCCAAGGCGCCCGGCATGAAGCACCGGCCGGGGCAGCGCGGTTTCGACAACCACGAACCCCGGGCCTGGCTGGCGCAGCAGACGGGCTACCAGGCACGGGCCAACGCGGCGCAGGCCAATAGCTTCGAGTGCCTGCCGTTCTTCATTGGCGCCTTGCTGGTTGCCTGGCAATTGGGTGCACCGTCCGCGCGTGTCGATGGCCTGGCCGTGGCCTTTGTTGTGTTGCGCATTGCCTACATCGCCTTCTATGTGACGGACCGCGCCACGCTGCGCAGTCTGGCCTGGGCGCTGGCGCTGGTGGTGAATCTGCTGCTGTTTTTCGCGGGCTACCGCTGAGGCCTGGGTGAGACCTGGGTGAGGGCCGGGCGCGTGTTCACCGCGCGCCGTGCTGGCCCTGAAGCCTACGGTGTTTCACATACGGGCAAGCACCGATGCTGTGCATGCGGGCTCTGGGCATGATCGTGTTGCACTGCAGCAAAATAACCATCATGTCTTCCCACGTGCTTGATCGCCGAACCTTGTTGAGCCTCATGGGGCTGGGTTCCCTTTGGTCGCTTCCTTCCCTCGGTTCGGCCGAGCTGGTGACGATTTCCGTGGGCGGTCAGGGCCTGCTGTATTACCTGCCGCTGGTGATTGCCCAGCAACTGGGGTACTTCGAGGCCGAGGGCCTGACCGTGCGCATCGATGACTATCCGGGCGGGTCGCAGTCGCTGCAGGCGCTGGAATCGGGCGCCGCCGATGTGTGCGCGGGTGCCTATGAACACACGCTTGTCGCGCAGCAGCGCGGCAGTGTGCTGCGTGCCTTCGTCGTGCAGGGGCGTGCGCCGCAGATTGCGCTGGGCGTGTCCTCGCGCTGGATGCCGCGCTACCAGACGCTGGCCGACCTGCGCGGGCGGCGCGTGGGCGTGTCCTCGCTGGGCGCATCCACGGCCCGGGCCGTGCAACTGATGCTGCTGGGCGATGGCCTGGAGGCCGATCTGGTGCAATTGGTGGGTGTGGGCTCGGGGCCTGACGCCATGGAGGCGCTGCGCACCGGGCGCGTGCATGCGCTGTGCCATGCGGACCCGCTGATGAGCGTGCTGGAGGACAAGGGAGCCGTGCGCATCGTCAGAGACCTGCGTGATCTGCGCAGCAGCGCACAGCTGTACGGCGGCTCCATGCCCTCGGGCACGCTGTACGCGACCCAGGCATTTTTGCGCAAGAACCCGGCCAAGGCCCAGGCGCTGAGCAATGCCATGGTCCGATCGCTCAAGTGGCTGCAAACGGCTGCGCCCATGGATGTGCTCAGGGCCGTGCCTGCACCTTATCTGCTGGGCTCGCGGCGCGCCTATCTGTCGGCCTTCGAGCACATGCGCACCACGATCTCCCCGGATGGCCTGATGCCCGATGACGGGCCTGCCACGGCCCTGCGCGCCCTGGTCCGGCTCAACCCTGCGCTGGCGCGCAGCGGTATCGACCTGGAGCGCTCGTTCACCAACGAATTCGTGCGGCAGTCCCGCCAGCGTTTCCACACCTGAGCCCCGGGCCGCACGCAAAAGAGCCCGCGAAAGCGGGCTCTGTGGAGGGGGCAGCGATGGTGCCTTCAGCGCTTTTTCACCTTGGATGGCTTGCCGCCACGCGGCGCCGTGGTGACCGACACCTTGGCGTTGCGGTTTTGCGGCTGCACGGCCACCTTGCGCGCGGTTCCGGTGGACTTGGCCGCCCGGGCATTGCCGCCGCTGCTGGCGCGCACCGGCAGGTAGGCCACCAGCGATTGGCCGGCATGCAGGGTGGCGGAGGACTTCAGGTCATTCCAGTCCGCCAGATTGGACGCGCTGACGCCGTAGCGGTTGGCCACGCTGATCAGCGTGTCGCGCTTGCGGGCCTTGATGGTGGTGCGGCGCGTGACGATCTCGGGGGCAAAGCTGATCTGGCCGTTGTCGGCCACGTGGCCGGCCACGTCGGCACGCACGTTGGCGCCGCGCGGCACCATGAGCGCGGAGCCGGCCTTGATCAGCATGCGGGGCGGGATGTTGTTGAGGGCGCGCAGGTCGGACTCGCCCAGGCCCACGCGCTGGGCTGCCTCGGCCACGCTGATGGTGGAGGGCACGGTCCACACGGTCCAGCTCGCGTACTGGCCTTCGTCGAAGGCCTGCATGTTGCGGCGGAACACCTTGGCGTTGTCCCAGGGCAGCAGGATTTCCGGCGTGCCGGCCGCAAAGATCACCGGCTTGCGGAAGCTGGGATTGAGCGCCTTGAAGTCATCGGTCGACACGTCGGCCAGCTTGGCCACCAGTTCCACGTCGATGTCACGGGTGATGGTGACGGTCTGGAAGTAGGGGTGGTTCTCGATCAGCGGCAGCTCGGTGTTGAACGCATCGGGGTTGGCCACGATGTTCTTGACGGCCTGCAGCTTGGGCACGTACATGCGGGTCTCGGCCGGCATCTGCAGGTCGGTGTAGCCCGTGGGCAGGCCCAGCTTCTCGTTGCGCTTGATGGCGCGGCCCACGCTGCCTTCGCCCCAGTTGTAGGCGGCCAGGGCCAGGTGCCAGTCGCCGAACATGTCGTAGAGCTTTTGCAGGTAGTCCAGCGCGGCGCGCGTGGAGGCCAGCACGTCGCGGCGGTCGTCGCGGAAGGCGTTTTGCTTGAGGTCGAAATAGGTGCCGGTGGCCGGCATGAACTGCCACATGCCGGCCGCCTTGGCGGTGGAGACGGCCTGCGGGTTGAAGGCGCTCTCGATGTAGGGCAGCAGTGCCAGCTCGGTGGGCATGTTGCGCCGCTCCAGTTCCTCGACGATGTGGAACAGGTACTTGCTGGAGCGCTCGGTCATGCGCTGTATGTAGTCGGGCCGGCTGGCATACCACTGCTCGCGGTCCTTGACCAGATCCTGGTCCAGGTCGGGCATGGCGAAGCCCTGCCGAATGCGTACCCACAGATCGCCCGTGGTCTCCAGCGAGGCCACGCCGCCGTTGCCGGCGCTGCCTGTGCCCAGCGGGCTCAGCGGTCCGTTGGGGTACATCGGGGAGTGCGGTGCGGTGCTGGGGGCGGGGGCCGTGCTGGCCAGGTCCGGGCTGCTGGTGGTGGCGCAGCCCGCAAGAGCCAGCAGGCTGCCCAGCAGCAGGGTGTGTAGCAGTTTCATCAGAAGACGTTTTTCCATTGGCGCAGGCCGGCCAGCACGCTGGCGGGGTCCTGCTGTCTCACCTGTGCGTCGAAGCCTGCGGCGGCGGCGGCCACTGCGGATTCGCGCGTTCTAAGAAAGGGATTGATGGAGCGCTCGGTCTCCATCAGGGAAGGCAGCGTGGGCCGGCCGGCCTCGCGCAACGCCTGACAATGCCTCTGGTAGTGAGCCAGGGCCTGGTTGTTTGGTTCCACGGCCTGCGCAAAGCGCAGGTTGGACATTGTGTACTCATGTGCGCAGCAGACCAGGGTGTTGTCCGGCAGCGCGGCCAGATCGTCCAGCGATTGCTGCATCTGCTGCGGCGTGCCTTCGAACAGGCGCCCGCACCCCCCTGAAAACAGCGTATCGCCGCAGAACAGCACGGGCTGCGCCTGCGCCGCCGTGCTGTAGAAGGCGATGTGGCCGCTGGTGTGGCCGGGCACGTCAATGACCTGCCAGGGGCCGCCCAGGGCCTGCACGGTATCGCCACCCTGCACACGCTGCACGGGTTCGGGCAACTGCTCGTAGGCGGGGCCCCAGACCTGGGCGCCCGTGGCCTGGCGCAGCTGCGCCACGCCGCCGACATGATCGGCATGGTGGTGGGTGACTAAAATGCCCTGCAACTGCAAGTCCAGCTGGCGCAGGCTGGCCAGCACGGGCGCTGCATCGCCGGGATCGACGACCAGGGCCTGCCCTGCGTCGTACAGCAGCCAGATGTAGTTGTCGGAAAAAGCGGGGATGGGCAACAGGTTCATGAGCAGCAAAATTATAGGGACGCATCACTGGACGCAATCTGCCCTCGGCCACTACCTGCTGGAATGGGAGCAGCAGCGCTGCGACGAGGCGGTGGCCGATATTTTCGGCTATCACAGCCTGCAGTTGGGCATGCCCATGCTCCAGGGGCTGCGCGCCAATCGCATGCCGCACCGCTGGCTGGCCCTGGATTCCATGCAGGATGCGGTGCCAGCCGAGGCAGTGCCGCCGCTGGAGGTGCCCGTGGCGCTGCTGGCCGATCCGGCCGCGCTGCCGTTTTCCGAGGCCAGCCTCGACCTCGTCGTCATGCCGCACACGCTGGAGACCTCGCCGGACCCGCATGCCGTGTTGCGCGAGGCGGCCAGGGTGCTGATGCCCGAGGGCCGTATCGTCGTGTGCGGGCTCAACCCCGCCAGTCTGCTGGGCGTGCAGCGCCGTGCCGAGCGCGGCGTGTACCTGCCTGATGTGGGCTGGGGCGTGGGCTACTGGCGACTGCGCGACTGGCTGCGATTGCTGGCCTTCGAGATCGAGGCCGTGCAGTTCGGCTGCTATCGTCCTGCCGTGCAGACGGATCGCTGGCTGCGGCGCTGGCAGTTCATGGACCGCGTGGGGCGGCTGGGCTGGCCCATGCTGGGCGGCGTGTACTGCGTGGTGGCCGTCAAGCGCGTGCCGGGCGCACGCATGCTGGAGCCTGCCTGGCGTGGCCGCGCAGCCGTGTCGGGAGCCTCCGTGCCTGTGGCCCACCGCATGCCGGCGCAGGCGGTGCAGGGCGGCGATCCGCATTCCAACCGGCCTGAAGGCCGGGCCATTCAACCCAAGGAAATTTTTTGAATCAAGTTGTTATCTACACGGACGGTGCCTGCAAGGGCAATCCGGGTCCCGGCGGCTGGGGCGTGGTGCTGGAGGCCGGCAGCGCCAGGAAAGAGCTGTTCGGCGGCGAGCTGAACACGACCAACAACCGCATGGAGATGATGGCCGTGATCGAGGCGCTGTCCGCGCTCAGGCGGCCCTGCGATGTGGTGCTCTACATCGACAGCCAGTACGTGCTCAAGGGCATCACCGAATGGATCCATGGCTGGAAGGCCAAGGGCTGGAAGACGGCCTCCAAGGAGCCGGTCAAGAACGTCGAGCTGTGGCAGCGGCTGGACGCCCTGGTCCAGGGTGGCGGCCACCGCATCGACTGGCGCTGGGTCAAGGGCCACGCAGGCGACCCTGGCAACGAGCGGGCAGACGCCCTGGCCAACAAGGGCGTGGACCAGGCACTGGGGCGCTGAGCGCCTGGTGCGGGGGCGGGTGCAATGCCCGTCCCTTGCTTCCACCTCCCGAGACCTACCTACAACGCGGTAGATGAAAACCCCAGAACCAGAATTCGGCCCGCGCAGCTAATATTTCCATAAGTGGAAATTAGTTCGCGCCCTGCCAGGCATCTTCCGTGGCGTGGTGTTCAAAATTGCCACTTGTGGAATTTTTAAACCATCTCACGATGAAAGAGCCTTGCGATGAAATACAAAGCAATTGCCGCATTGGCGATGCTGGGCGGCGCGGGAGCGGCGCTGGCCCAGAGTTCGGTGACGCTGTACGGCAGCATGGACCTGACCATGCCCTGGATCAGCGATGTGCGCGGGAGCCGGCTGACGCGCATGGATTCGGCCATTTCCCAGCCTGACCTCTGGGGTCTGCGCGGCTCGGAGGACCTGGGCGGTGGCATGAAGGCCTCGTTCCAGCTGGAGAACGGATTCCTCACGGACATCGGCTCGCCGATCTCGCCGACCAGCTACTTCAACCGGGCTTCCTGGGTGGGTCTGGACAGCGCGTCGATGGGCTCGGTGCGGCTGGGTCGCCAGGTCGATTTCACGGCCGGCACGCTGAGCCAGTGGGGCAACGGCTATCAGCTCTACAACTTCTATCTGTACCACCCGGGCAACCTGGACGGCCTGTCCAGCCAGTTTCCGGTGGACAACTCCGTGGTCTACCTGACGCCCAGGATGGGCGGCATGCAGTTCGGCGCGCAGTACGGCTTTGGCGAGGTGCCGGGCCGCTCGCAGGCCAACCGTACCTACAGCGTCATGGGCAGCTATTCCAGTGCCAAGCTCAATCTGGCCGTGGCCTACACCGATGCGCGTGGCCGTGCCTTCGATATCGCCGGGCGCACGGGCCTGGCGAACGCGCTTGGCCAGGACCTGGTGGCGGGCCGGCCGCTGGTGCTCGATACCTTCCAGGTGCTGGGCATCGGCGGCGGTTACCAGCTCGATGCACTTCCGGTCCGGCTCAACGCGCTGCTGACGCGCTCCACGCTCAAGTACGGCGCAGCCTCCAGCAACATGAGCGCGCTCGACCTGGGCCTGGCCTGGCAGACCAGCCAGTCCGTGACCATCAACACGGGCTACTCCTTCAGCCGTTTCGAGCAGACGAAGTGGAACCAGGTCCACCTGGGCGCGCGCTATGCCTTCTCCAAACGCACGCAGCTGCATGCCTCGGTCACGCACCAGCGCGCCTCGGATGGCGTGGCGGCGATGAATTCCGTGGGCGTTGCCAGCGGGCGCACGCAGACCGTGATTGCGGCAGGCATACACCACTCGTTCTGAGAGGCATGAGACATGCAGCCCGGTCGATGCGGGCGCATTGGAGACCCCACGATGAAATTCACCCTCAATTCCCGAAGCGTGGCCTTTGACGGCGACGGGCAGACCCCCTTGCTGTGGGTGCTGCGCGATCACTTCAAGCTGCCCGGCACCAAGTTCGGCTGCGGCATCAGCATGTGCGGGGCCTGCACGGTCCATGTCGATGGCGAGCCGGTGCGCTCCTGCGTGCTGCCCGTCTCGACGGTGGGCGGCAAGGCGGTCACGACCATCGAAGGGCTGTCCAGCAACCGTTCCCACCCCATCCAGAAGGCCTGGATGGACAAGGACGTGCCGCAGTGCGGCTACTGCCAGTCCGGCATGGTCATGGCCGCTGCCGCGCTGCTCAAGACCCATCCACAGCCCACCGATGCGCAGATCGACGAGGCCATGACCAATCTGTGCCGCTGCGCCACCTACCACCGCATCCGGGAGGCCATCCATGCCGCAGCGTCCAAGCAATGAACGGGGCCGCACGGCCGGCTCTGCCATCTCGCTGCGGCGCAGGCATCTGCTCCAGAGCGCTGCTGCGCTGCTGGTGGTGCCTGCTGCCGGCAGCCTGCTGATTCCGCTGGCGCAGGCCGCGCCAGCGGAGGCCGGTGCAGCGGCAGCAACGGCCTCCTCCATCGGCGACTGGGTCTGGATCGAGCCTTCGGGGCAGGTCGTGATCGGCGTGTCGCAGTGCGAGGTGGGCCAGGGCATCTACACGGGCCTGCCCCAGGTGCTGGCCGACGAGCTCGATGCCGACTGGGCCAGCGTGACCGTGCGCTTCGTCACGGGGCGCGACGCCTACCGCAACGATGCGGGCGAGATGCCGTTCCAGCAGTTCGTGGGCGCATCGATGTCGATGAACTATTTCTACGAGCGCATGCGCCTGGCCGGTGCCCAGGCCCGTGATGTGCTGCTGCGTGCCGGCGCGGCCCGGCTGGGCGTGCGGGCATCCCAGTGCAGCACGCGCGCCGGCCGCGTGCTGCACTCCGCGACGGGTCGCAGCGTGGGCTACGGCGAGATCGTGGCCGAGGCTTCCAGGCTGTCCATCGCCGCGCGCCCGCGCATGAAGTCGGCTTCCGAGCAGGGCCTGATCGGCCGCAACCTGCGGCGGGTGGACACCCCGGCCAAGGTCGATGGCAGCGCGGTCTTCGGCATCGACGTCGAGGTGCCCGGCATGCTGATCGGCGCCGTGCGCATGGCGCCCAGCGTGACCGGGCGCATCGTGCGCATCCGCAACGAGGCAGAGGTGCGCGCGCGCCCCGGCGTACATGCCGTCGTGCGCACCACGCAATGGCCCGACCCCGAGCCCAGCACCGTTGTCGTGGTGGCCGATTCGTACTGGATCGCCAAGCAGGCCGCCGACGCGCTGGACATCGAATTCGACGCCGGCGCGGCGGCCGGCGTGGACAGCGAGCGCATCCATGCGCAGTTCGTCGCAGGCCTGTCGAACGACAAGGCCGTCGTTGCCCGCAGCCTGGGCAAGCCGCGCGAAATGCTGGCGGCGGGCAAGCCGATCACGGCCGACTACCACTCGCCCTACATCACGCACGCCACCATGGAGCCGCTGGCCGCCACTGTCCATGTGCGCGACGGTGAGGTCGAGACCTGGGGGCCCTACCAGGGCCAGGACTTCCTGCGCGGCGAACTCGGCAAGGCCTGCGGCGTGCCTGCGGACAAGGTCATCGTGCACACCACCTTCCTGGGCGGCAGCTTCGGGCGCAAGTACATGCCCGACTTCGCCTTGCATGCGGCAGCGGCATCCAAGGCCGTGGGCCGGCCCGTCAAGGTCATCCGCTCGCGCGAGGACGACATACGGCATTCCTACTACCGGCCCGGCGCCTCGGGGCGGCTGAGTGCAGTGCTGGGCGCCGACGGCATGCCGGCCGCGCTGCATGCACGCATCTCGGGCCAGTCGCTGTACGGAGCCATCAACCCCAAGAAGATGGCCGATGCAGGCGGCTGGGACGAGACCATGGTCGAGTCCATCTACGACCTGATCTACGGCGTGCCCAACCTGCTGGTGGATGCCGTGGACGTGCAGCAGCCCATACCGCTGAGCTATCTGCGCAGCGTGGGCACCACGTCCAGCGTGTTCTTCCTGGAGAGCTTCATCAGCGAACTCGCCCATGCGGCAGGCGTGGACGACTACCAGTACCGGCGCCGCCTGCTGGCCGGCCAGCCGCTGGCGCTGGGCGTGCTGGATGCGGCGGCCAAGGCCGCGCGCTGGGAGCAGCCCGCACCGGCAGGCCTGCACCGCGCCATGACCTTCAACGTCTACACGGGGCGGGGCGAGAGCTTCCAGACCTTTGTCGCGCTGGTCATGGAATTGCGTGTTGTGGAAGGCCGCGTGCGGCTGGAGCGCGCCATCTGCGCCATCGACGCGGGCCGCGTGGTCAACCCGGGACTGGTCAAGGCCAATGTGGAAGGCGGCATCGGCTTTGCGCTGACCAACACCTTCAAGAGCCGGCTGGGCTTTGACAAGGGCGTGGTGCAGCAAAGCAATTTCCACGACTACCCGCTGCTGCAACTGTCCGAAATGCCCCGCGTGGAGGTGGTCCTGGTCGAGAGCGACCGGCCGCCCCAGGGCTGCGGCGAAGTGGCCCTGGGCCCCACGGCGCCTGCCGTGGCCACGGCCCTGTTCCATGCCACCGGCCGCCGGTTCCGCTCCATGCCGCTGCCGCAGGACATCGCGTCCACCTGATCACCCCCAACCCGCTTTTTTTGAGAAAAGGAATTTCATGCAAGTCGAACACATCACCCCGTGCATAGGATCGGAGATCTACGGCATCGATCTCTCGGACCCGGCGCAGGTGCATGACCATGCGGACGCGCTGCGCCGGCTGCTGGCCGAGCGCCAGGTCATATTCTTCCGCGACCAGACGCTGGACCCTGCGCAGCAGGTGCGCGTGGCCCAGGTGTTCGGCAAGGTAGAGCCCGTGTCCTCCACCTTTCCCTCGCACCCGGACGATCCCCATGTCGAGCTGCTGATCAGCCAGGGCACGCGCACCGGCACCGACATCTGGCATGCCGACCTGACTTGGCAGACCAAGCCGCCCGCCGGCGCCTGCCTCTACGCCGTGGACGTGCCGCCCACGGGCGGCGACACCATGTGGGCCAGCATGACCACGGCCTTCGCCTCGCTGGCGCCCGAGCTGCAGGCCTATCTGCGCAAGCTGCGTGCCACCCACAACTGGGAGGCGCCAGCGCTCAGGCAAAGCCTGATGCGCCGAGATCCGTCGGGCGAGGCCTATCGCACCACCCGCCTCAAGCATCCGCCGCTGGAGCAGCCCGTGGTTCTGGAGCACCCGGTCACCGGGCTGCCCGTGGCCTTTGTGAACTCGCTCTACACCACGCACATAGAAGGCGTGACCAGCGACGAGAGTGCGGCCCTGATCGCCATGCTCAGCGGCCTGGCCAAGGTGCCTGAATGGCAGGTGCGCTTTCGCTGGCGCAAGGGCTCGGTGGCCATCTGGGACAACCTGGCCACGCAGCACTACGCGGTCAATGACTACCACCCCGCAGCGCGGCGGATGCACCGTGTGGCGATACGCCAGGCTTGAGCCCGGCAACGACCTTTGCTGACAATGAAAAAACCACGATGAAAGCCCTCTCCATGAAAGCGAAACGCAGAACGCTCGCCCTGGGCGCGGCCATGGCCCTGGCGCTGCTCGCCGGTCCGGCACAGGCCCAGACCTACCCCCACAAGCCGGTCACCATCGTCGTGGCCTACCCCGCAGGCGGCGATACCGACGCGCTGGCGCGGCTGCTGGGCGAGAAGCTGTCGGCCCGCATCGGCCAGTCCGTGCTCGTGGACAACCGCGCGGGCGCCAGCGGCACCATAGGCAGCAGTTTCGTGGCCAAGGCACCGGCCGATGGCTACACGCTGCTGCTGGCGCCCAATACCTTTGCCATGGCCCAACTGGTGCTCAAGCTGGGCGCGGGCCACGGCTACGACGTGCTCAATGGCTTCACGCCCGTGATCGAAGTCGGCTCCACTTCGCTGTTCCTCGTCGCCGGGCCCGGTGCGGGCGTGCGCAGCTTCAAGGAGGCCATCTCCTCCAGCCAAGGCCGCTCGCTGGGCTATGCCACGCCGGGCAACGGCTCGCCCATGCACTTCCTCGGCGAGATGGTCCGGCGCGCCACGGGCGCCCGCTTCGAGGCCATACCCTACAAGGGCGTGGCGCCGGCCGTCACCGATGTGGTGGGCGGCCATGTGCCCTTCACCTACAGCACGCTGGGCTCCATCGCTCCCTACCTGCCCGGCGGCAAGCTGGTGGCGCTGGCCGTGGCCGACGCCCAGCGCTCACCGCTGGCGCCCGACGTGCCCACGCTGGCCGAGCTGGGCTACAAGGACGTGGAGCTGACCGCCTGGTATGGCCTGTTCGGCCCCAGGAACATGCCCGCCGAGGTGGTCAAGCTGCTGAACACCCACCTCAACGAGATCCTCAGGATGCCCGACGTGGTGGCGCGCATGGCCACGCTGGGAACCGTCCCTGTGGGCGGTCCGCCCCAGCGCCTGGGCAAGACCAATGCCGGCGATTTCGAGCGCTTCGGGCGGCTGGTCAAGGAGCTGGGCATACAGCCGGACTAGATTGAACAGGCGCTGAACGAAAGGAGGGAGGAAGCAGCGGGCGCCGGCGCAAGTCATCCCGGGTGGTGGCCCGGGGACGGAGGGTGGTCTTGCGCCGGCGCATCCTGCCTGATGCGCTCGGCCAGCAGATGGGACATGAAGCGCAGGTAGCGCTCGATCTGCTGGTCTGCCTCGGGTCCCTCACCGAACAGCTCGGCCAGCAGCGGCCGTGCCGTGGGCAGGAAGGCCGAAATGCTGAGGATGGCCAGGTGGATGAAGCGCGGGTCCACCTGTGCCGGGTGGCTGGCCTGCGCTCCGTCCATCAGCATGGTCGAGGTCAGCTCCAGCCCGCGCCGCGTGATGCGCTGCAGCGGCGTGCCCGAGGGCGGCGGCTCTTCTTCGCTTTCGTAGTGGTAGATCTCGGAGAGCGCCAACCGCTCGAACTGCGGGTGCTCACGCATGAAATCCAGCCGCAGCAGCAGGCGCTGGTAGACGCGCTCTTCCACCGTGCCCTGCGTCCTGAGCGCCACTTCCATGCGGTTTTGCAACTCGCGCATCAGGGACTCCGTCACCTCCTGCAGCAAGCCCTTGAGGCTGCTGAAGTAGTAGCGCACCAGGGCACGCGTGACACCGGCTGCCGCCGCGATTTCCAGAATGCTCAGCTGCTCCGGCGTGCGGGTCTTGAGCAGGTTGACCGTGGTCTGCAGGATGATGTCCCGTCCCACGGCATCGTCGGCCAGCGGGCGGCCGCTGTTGCGGCGGGGCTTCTTGGGCGCGGATTCGGTTGGCTTCTTTTGAGGCGGCATGCGGGCCATTGTCGGCGATACACAGGCAGCGGCCGCGCCGCAAGCGTCAGGGCTGGGCGGTGATGCGGGCCAGCGCGTCCGCGATCTCGCGGGCCTGCTGGGGCCGCACCAGCCTTTGCACCTCCTGCCCGTCACGCAAAAAGATCAGGGTGGGCCAGAGCTTGACGCGGTAGCTGCGACCCAGGGCCCGGCCGGGGCCGTCTTCCACCTTGATGTGGGCCACCTGCGGGGCGGCCTCCAGCACCTGGGCAATCAGCGGTTGCGCGCCCTGGCAGTGGCCGCACCAGGCGGTGCCGAACTCCAGCAAGGTAGCGCCGGGCAGCGTGTCGACGGTGCTGCGATCGGGGGCGTCGGTCAGGTGCTTGGACTGGAAGGGCATGGGAATCTCCTGTCAGGGAAAGGCCTGCAGCGGCAGGATGGATACGGTTTCACCGGCTTGCACGGCACCGCGCTCATGTTCGAGCACGATGAGGCAATCCGCCTCGGCCATGGAGCGCAGCACGCCCGAGCCCTGCGGCCCGGTGGTGCGGACCAGGCAGCGGCCATCGGCGCCTGTGGACAGAAGGCCGCGCTGGTACTCGGTGCGGCCCGGCCGCTTGGACAGCGCATGGGCAGCCACGGCCTGGGGCAGGGCGGCCGGCTCGGCAGCTGCCTGCGCAGCGCCCATGAGCTGCAGCAGCGCCGGACGGACAAAGACCAGAAAGCTGACCATGGCGGCCACGGGATTGCCAGGAAGGCCGATCAGCACCGTGGTGCGTGCAGGCGTGCGGCTTGCGGCAAACGGCGTGCCCGCATCGGGCTGCAGCAGGCCCACGGCCAGCGGCCGGCCGGGCCGCATGGCCAGTCGCCAGAAGTGCACGCAGCCCATGCGCTGCAGCATGGCGCGCGTGTGGTCGGCCTCGCCTGCGCTGATGCCGCCGCTGGTCAGCACCACGTCGGCCAGGGAGGCGGCTTCGCGCAGGCGCTCCTGCAGGGCCTCGGGCTCGTCGGCCACCACGCCCAGGTCCAGTACCTGCACGCCCATGCGCTGCAGCAGGCCGATGAGGCTGAAGCGGTTGCTGTCGTAGACCGCACCCTCGCGCGGCGCCGTGCCGGGGTGGAGGATTTCATCGCCCGTGGAGAAATAGGCCACGCGCAGCCGCCTGCGCACGCGCACCTGGGGCTGGCCCAGGCTGGCGATCAGGCCCAGGGCCGCGGGATGCAGGCGCTGGCCCGCCGCCAGGGCCACGCGGCCCAGGCTCAGGTCCTCGCCGCGCAGGCGCCGGTTGTCCCCGGCACGCACGCTGCCTGCCGGAATGCCGATGTGGTCAGTGCCTGCGGACACGGTGCGTTCATGCGCGATCACCGTGTCCAGCCCGCTCGGCAACACGGCGCCGGTCATGATCTTGATGCACTCGCCGGCCTGCACGGTGCCGTGCCAGGGTTTGCCGGCCAGGGCCTGGCCGACCACGCGCAGCACCAGCGTTGCAGCGGGCGAACCGGCGTGAGCTGCCTGCAGCTGGCCGCCATCGAAGGCATAGCCATCCATGGCGGCGTTGTCATGCGCTGGCACATCGACGGGGGAGACGATGTCTTCGGCCAGCACGCGGTCCAGTGCATCGGCCAGCGCCAGCGTCTCCAACTCTGCCACCGGGCCCAGGGGCTGCAGCAGGCTGGCCAGCTGTGTCAGGGCCTGATCGACCCTCAGGTCCTGGGTGGATGCGGTGGTGGGGGATGCGGGCTGGAAGGATGCTGTCATCAGAACGGAATCCGGTTGGGCAAGGCGGCGTGCGGGCCGGCGGCGCGGGGCACTACGACGGGGTGGCTGCGGCGCGCGCCAGCGCCTGCAGCTCCTGCTGCGTGTTGGCGTTGGCAAAGGCCAGCGGGCTGTCGCCCGCGCGGTCGAAGAGGGCCGTGGCGCAGCGGTGCTGGCCCGTCCATGCATCGATCTTGCGGCCGCCCGAACGTATGAACGATTGCAGACTATCACGCAGCGATGACCGCACCAGGCAGAACACGGGCTGGGCCCGCAGCAGGGATTGATCTGCGTCAAGCGAGTGCTCCCAGCCATGGGCGACGACGATGTCGGCCGCAGGCTGCTGCGACAGCGCCGCCTGCACAAGCCGCTCCACAAGGTCCAGCGGGAACAGCGGCGTATCGCAGGGCACGCAGACCAGCCAGGGCGTCCGGCAGTGCATCAGGCCGCTCAGGAAGCCGGCCAGCGGGCCGGGATAGTCGGGTTCGGCATCGGGCCAGACCGGCGCACCGTGGGCCGCGCCCAATTGCGCATAGGCCTCGGCATGGCGATTGGCGTTGATCAGCAGATGCCCGACCTGGGGCGCCAGGCGGTCCAGCGCATGGGCTGCCAGCGGCTGGCCCAGAAAGGGCTGCAGTCCCTTGTCGATGCCGCCCATGCGCATGCCGCGCCCGCCTGCCAGCACGCAGCCCGTGATGTCGTTCAGGGGCAGGGGGGCGTGCAGGGGAGCGGGATGGGAAGAAGGGGGCATGTGGGGCGGGAGGGCGCAGCGGGAAAAGGAGTAGGGGGTGGGGCGGCGAAGGCAGGGCGCCGACGCCCCGCGCACGCCGCACGGATCAGCCGCCGATGTAGCTCATCTCGATGCGCCTGCGCTGCGTGCCCGTGCTGGCCGGCAGGCTGGCGCGCAGCTCGGAGTAGCGGTCGCTGCGCTGCTGCCAGATGGGGGCCAGCGCGGAGGCGACCTCGGCATCGCTGGCGCCGCTGCGCAGCAGGCTGCGCAGGTCCCAGCCTTCGGAGGCGAACAGGCACAGGTACAGCCGGCCTTCGGTGGACAGGCGTGCGCGGTTGCAGTCGCCGCAAAAGGCATGGGTGACGCTGCTGATCACGCCGACCTCGCCCAGCGACGGGTCGTGCAGGCCGCGTGCGTCGGCATAGCCCCAGCGCACGGCCGTCTCGCCGGTGGCGCTGGGCTGCAGCGGCACCAGGGGCAGTTCGGCGCGCAGCCGGGCGATGACCTCGTCGGAGGGCAGGACCTCGTCCATGCGCCAGCCGTTGGTCGCGCCCACATCCATGTATTCGATGAAGCGCAAGGTCACGCCCGTGCCCTGGAAGTGGCGCGCCATGGGCAGGATCTGGTCTTCGTTGGTGCCGCGCTTGACCACCATGTTGACCTTGATGTTGGTCAGGCCCGCAGCCTGGGCCGCCTCGATGCCGGCCAGCACGTCGGAGACCGGGAAGTCCACGTCGTTCATGCTGCGGAACACCGCGTCGTCCAGCCCGTCCAGGCTCACGGTGACGCGGTTCAGGCCGGCGTCCTTGAGCGCGCGGGCCTTGCGGGCCAGCAGGGAGCCGTTGGTGGTCAGCGTCAGGTCCAGGGGCTGGCCGCCGGGCGTGCGCAGGGCGGAGAGCTGCTCCACCAGCGTTTCCACGTTCTTGCGCAGCAGCGGCTCGCCACCCGTCAGCCGGATCTTCTGCACGCCGTGCTGCACGAACAGGCGTGCCGTGCGCGTGATTTCCTCGAAACTCAGCAGCGAGCCGTGCGGCAGGTAGCTGTAGTTCTTGTCGAAGACTTCCTTGGGCATGCAGTAGCTGCAGCGGAAGTTGCAGCGGTCGGTGATGCTGATGCGCAGGTCGCGCAGCGACCGGCCAAGCCTGTCCTGCAGATCGCCGGTGGGCGTCTGCAGCAGACTTGGCACGGCGGCCGGGCGCGTGGGGGAGCGCTCGTCGACCAGGGGGATCACTCGTTCTGCCATGCCTGCGATTTTGCCCGAATGCCTATGTCCAGGCACTGCGCAAGCCTGCAGTTCTTGATCTGTGTCTAGACGCAGCGCGCTCCGTCCACCTCGATGCAGGTGCCGCTGATGAAGGCTGCCTCGTCGCTGGCCAGATACAGCGCGGCATTGGCCACGTCCCCTGCGGTGGAGAAGCGGCCCAGCGGAATGGTCGCCAGAAAGCGTGCGCGGCGCGCTTCGTCCACCGGGCCGCCGGCGAACTCGGCGGCCAGGCCGGTGTCCGGGTTGAACACGGGGTTGATGCAGTTGACGCGGATGTTCTCGGGCCCGAGCTCGGCCGCCATGGACTTGCTGGTGATGATGACGGCACCCTTGGAGCCGTTGTACCAGGTCAGCCCCGGCCGAGGGCGCAGGCCGGCCGTGGAGGCGATGTTGATGAAGCTGCCGCCGCCAGGGCGGCCATCGGCCAGCGCCGGGTTGGCGCGCATGGCGGGCACGCCGTGCACGGCAGAAAGGTAGATGCTCTTGACGTTGATGGCGTAGACGCGGTCGAACTCGGCCTCGCTGACTTCGAGCATGGGGCGGTTGCGGTGCGTCCAGCCCGCGTTGTTGACGAAGGCATCGAGCCGGCCATGCGCCTGCAGCGTGGCCTCCACCAGGGCCTTGACCTGTTCGCTGCGGGTCATGTCCGCCTGCACGAAAAGTGCCCGGCCGCCATCGGCGGTGATGGACTGTGCCACGCGCGTGCCGGCCTCGCGGTCGATGTCGTTGACGATGACCCGGGCACCTTCGGCGGCCAGCCGCTGGGCGATGCCGGCCCCGATGCCGCTGCCGGCGCCTGTGACGATGATGGATTTGTCCTGGACACGCATCGGGCTTTGCTCCTCGGTCGGGGGTCAGGCCCCCTGGGTTTCGGTGGTTGCTGTGGTTGCTGTGGTCGCCGGGATCGGGGTCGCGCCGCCTGTGCCGGGCTGCCAGCCCACGAATTGCGGGTAATAGCGCGCCACGCCGGGGCCGTTGAAGTCCCAGCCCAGGCACTGGCCCAGGTGGCGTGGCGGCTGGCTGGGGTCGGCATCGCCAAAGACGCCCGGCACGGACTGGAAGGCGGCCGTGGCCATGTTGAACAGCAGCTCGCGCAGATGCGTGCAGCTGGCCACGCCGCCCAGGTTCTCGTTGATGGCCTTGCGCCAGCCGCGCGCCATGCTGCAGCCCACCATTTTCTGCAGGGCCCGCGTGGCCTCGGGGCAGTGGCCCAGCGGGTGGGAATCCATGACGACCTCGATGGCCTGCACCGCCAGGCGGGCATCGACCGTGGTGCGTATCCACATGTGGTGTATGGCCGTGCCGGCGGGCATGTGGCGGCCGCCGCTCAGTTCGATGTCATGGGTCTTGCTGTCGCGCAGCTCGCCTTCGATATCCCAGAGGCCATCGGCGCGGGCGTAGCTGCGGTAGCGCACGTCGCGTTCATGCTGGGGCGTGCGGTCGGGAATGGGGGACAAGGGCATGGGGGAAGCTGTTCTTTCTGTCGCGGGCTGCCGGCTGGCGCCGGGCATCCCGCGATTTTCCGTCATGCGCAAAGATCAGCCATGCCGTATGGCGACGGTCTTCAGCGTGGTAAAGCCGTAGAGCGCCTCGAAGCCCTTTTCGCGGCCATGGCCGCTGGACTTGACGCCGCCGAAGGGCAGCTCCACGCCGCCACCCGCGCCGTAGTTGTTGACGAAGACCTGGCCGCAGCGCAGGCGCCGCGCCAGACGCAGCTGGCGCGCGCCGTCGCGCGTCCACAGGCCGGCCACCAGGCCGTAGGCCGTGCCATTGGCCAGTTGCACGGCATGGTCCTCGTCATGGAAGGGCATGGCGCAGAGCACGGGGCCGAAAATCTCTTCCTGCGCCAGCCGGTGCTCGGGCGGCACGTCGCGCAGCAGGGTGGGCGCCTGATAAAAGCCGCTGTCGGGCGCATCCTCGACGATCTGGCCTTGCGCCACCACGGCAATGCCGGCCACCTGGGCGTCGGACAGGAAATCCCAGACGCGCTGCTGCTGGCTGGCGCGGATCAGCGGCCCCAGGTCCAGGTCCATGGCAGCCGGGCCCACGCGCAGCGCCTCGAAGGCCTGGCCCAGGCGTTCGAGCAGCGGCTCGTAGATCAGCGAGTCGATCAGCACGCGCGAACCTGCCGAGCAGGTCTGGCCCGCGTTCTGCACGATGGCGTTGACGATGGCGGGCACGGCGGCATCGAGGTCCGCGTCTGCAAACACGATCTGCGGGCTCTTGCCGCCCAGCTCCAGCGTGACCGGGCAGTGGCGCTCGGCAGCGGCCTGCTGGATCAGCGTGCCCACGCCGGGGCTGCCTGTGAAGCTCAGGTGGTCTACGCCGGGATGGCGCGCCAGGGCCTCGCCCACCTCGTGACCCAGGCCGGTGACCACGTTGAAGGCGCCGGCTGGAAAGCCTGCCTCGGTGGCCAGCCGCGCCACGCGTAGCACGGACAGGCAGGCGTCTTCCGAGGGCTTGACCACACAGGTATTGCCCGCGGCCAGCGCCGCGCCCACGCTGCGGCCCAGAATCTGCATGGGATAGTTCCAGGGCACGATGTGGCCGGTCACGCCGTGGGGCTCGCGCCAGGTCAGGGCGCTGTAGCCCTGCTGGTAGGGCAGGGTCTCGCCGTGCAGCTTGTCGCAAGCGCCAGCATAGAACTCGAAGTAGCGCGCCAGCGCCAGCACATCGGCACGGGCCTGGCGCGTGGGCTTGCCGCAGTCGCGCTGCTCAATGGCCGTGAGCTCATCGGCATGCTGGAGCACGCTGCCCGACAGGCGCATCAGCAGGCGCCCACGCTCTGCGGCAGAAAGCTTGCTCCAGACGCTGTCCTGGCACTCGCGCGCCGAACGCACGGCCAGGTCGATGTCCTGGGGCGAGCCGCGCTGCAGCTCGTCGAAAGCCTGCCCGTCCGACGGGTCCAGCACGGGGATCGTGCGCCCCGACTCCGTGGGCACGGACGCATTGCCGATGTAGTGGTATTGCATGGAGCCCGATTGTGGGGTGCCCGCGCCGCTTGTCCAGTCCCGGGCGTTGCTGCGTCCCCTCGCTCGCCTTGGTGGCTCCAGCGGCTACAGCGGTTTCAGTGGCTTCAGTCCTCGGGCCAGCCCGCGTCGCGCAGGCCCTGCCGGTCCAGCACCTCCATCTTGCCGCGCCGCAGTTGCAGGCAACCGGCCTGCTGCAGCTCCTGCAGGATCTGGTTGGTGGTCTGGCGCGACAGGCCCAGCATGCGCGCCAGCTGTTCCTGGGAAACATCCAGCTCGCGGCGCCAGCGCTGGCGGCCCTGGCCGTCCGGCTGCCACTGGTCAAAGCCTTCGGCCATGCGCACCAGGCGCCGCGCCAGGCGCTGCGGCGCAGGCAGCAGCGTGTGCTCCTCCAGCGCCATCAGGCACACGCGCAGCTTGTCGGTCAGCAGCAAGGCCAGCACCTGCCAGTGTTCAGGATGGGCCGCCAGCCATGCCTGCAATGGGGCCTGGGGCACGTGCAGCACGGTGCAGGCCGTGGCTGCCTGGGCATCGTGGGTGCGCTCGGCTCCATCGAACAGCGCGATTTCCCCCAGCCACATGGGAGGCTCCACCAGGGTCAGCAGTGCCGTGCGGGCCTGCTCGCCGCAGGCGGCCGTTCCCGAGATGCTGAGCGCACCACGCGCCACCGCATAGAGGCCGCAGGGCGGGTCGCCGCGCCGGAACAGCCAGTCGCCTGCCGCCAGCGTGCGGGGCTGGGCCAGTGCCTTGAGCTGTGCGCCCAGCTCCGGAGGCAGGGCGTGGAACCAGCGGCCCGCCTCGATGGTGGCCCAGAGATCGGCCATGCCCGGGGGGCCGGCCACAGCGCGGCGCCGTATGCCGCGCGGGGCGGCGTGGGCTGCCGGAGCTGCCGGGGCGGGTGCGGGTAAGCCCGAGGTGTGCGATGAGGCTTGTGTCGGATCCATGACAGACGCCAATCCTTGATGACACCACCATGGTTGCGCAACATCCACCGCAGGTGCAGCCTATGAAAACCCTCATCGACCAACTGTCCCAGTACGCGGACTATCACCGTGATCCACGCAACATCCTCACGCACTTCGTCGGCGTGCCGCTGATCATGTGGGCGGTGGTTATTTTGCTGGCCCGCCTGCAGTGGGCTGCCCCATTGGGTGACGGCCTGCCCGAGCTGCCATTGAGCCTGGCCCTGCTGGCGGCACTGGCGGCAGGCATCTACTACTGTCTGCTGGACCTGCGCTACGGCATCGCCATGGCCCTGGTGCTTGCCCTGATGCTGGCGCTGGCCCAACCCATCGCCATGCTGCCGATGGGGGCTTGGCTGGGCTGGGGCCTGGGCATCTTCGCCGTGGGCTGGGTGATCCAGTTCGTGGGCCATTACTACGAGGGCCGCAAGCCGGCTTTCCTGGATGACATCGTGGGCCTGGTCATCGGGCCGCTGTTCGTGCTGGCCGAGCTGGGCTTTGCCCTGGGCCTGCGCCGCGAAGTGCAGCATGCGGTGGAGCAGCGCAGCGGGCCCGTGCAACGGCGCGCGGGCGGCGCACACGCCTGAAAACGGCCCGGGCGCTGCAAGCTTGGAGCAGGCTTGGCGCCGTAGCATGGCAGGCGTTCCTGCGGAGCCATCCGTGGGGGCGTGTGCCTGCGCCTAAAATCACGCTGCTATCCCCCTGCGGGGGCTTTTTTGTTTCAACTCTCCTCATCCATCATGTCTTTCGACAAAGTCACACCGGGCAAGAACGCTCCTGAAACCTTCAACGTGGTCATCGAGATCTCGGCCAACTCCGATCCCATCAAGTACGAAGTGGACAAGGAAAGCGGCGCCGTCTTCGTGGACCGCTTCATGGGCACGGCCATGCACTACCCGGCCAACTACGGCTATGTGCCCCAGACGCTGTCCGGCGACGGCGATCCGGTGGACGTGCTGGTGATGACGCCCTTCCCGCTGCCCCCGGGCGTGGTCGTGGCCTGCCGCCCCATCGGCATCCTGCTGATGGAAGACGAGTCCGGCGTGGACGGCAAGGTCCTGGCCGTGCCCACGCAAAAGCTGCTGCCCGCCTACGACAAGATCAACACGCTGGAAGACATCCACGAGATCACCCTCAAGCAGATCCAGCATTTCTTCGAGCACTACAAGGACCTGGAAAAGGGCAAGTGGGTCAAGGTGCTGGGCTGGAAGGGCGTGGACGAGGCCAAGAAGGAAGTCGTGGACGGCATCGCCAACTACAAGGGCTGATCCTTTTCACTCCCGTTGAGGGAGTCTCAACTGCGCTGAGGTAAATGCCCGCTTCGCAGTTGATACAATTTGAAACGCACCCGTTGCCTACGCGCCGGGTGCGTTTTTTGTTTTGTCGTGGATCAGGGTTTTGGCAGATCAATCAGGCGCTGGTGCGAGCCATCAGCCCGGGAGCGAGCAAATGAAGTTGGCAGATTGGCGCATGGGCACGAAGCTGGGCATGGGATTCCTCGTCATGGTCCTGTTCTCGGCCATCCTGGGGGCGGTGGCCTGGTTGCAACTGGCGCAGATGCACCGCAACGCATTGCATTTGTCGGATGTGGCCCTGCCCAGCATGTTCCATGCGGGCGCCATGCGCTCCGAGTACAACCGCCTGCGCCGCCACGAGGCCGGCATCGCCTCGGCGCGCAGCCTGGGCGAGGTCGATGGCTTTGCCAAGCAGGTGCAGGACCGGCTGCAGACCATCGGCGAGCATGAGACGGCTCTGCGTGCGCTGATCGACCAGCATGCCCTGCGCGCGGCCTTTGACGACTACCTCGGCTTCAAGCAGCAGTTCCTGGCCATGCATGCGCGCCTGCTGGAGCGCGCGCGTGCCGGCAACTATTCGACCACCGAGGAGCAGGCCTTCATGGCCGACGAGATGGGGCTGATGTTCGCCGGCGAATCCGAGGCGCAGTTCGGCAAGCTGGCCGAAAGCGCCGGCCGCCTGCTGACCCTGCAGCGCGAGGCGGGCGAGCAGGCCCGCCAGCAGGCGCAGGCCGGCTTTGACCTCGCCCGCATCTGGGTGCTGGGCACGCTGGCCGTGGTGGTTGCCATTGCCGCCCTGGTGGGCTGGGCCATCACGCGTGCCGTGACCGGCCCCGTCGCCCAGGCCGTCCATGTGGCGCGCAACGTGGCGGCCGGCCATCTGGAGACGCCGGTCACCAGCCGCCGCCGCGACGAAATGGGCCAGCTCATCAACGCACAGGAAGACATGCGCCGCAAGCTCGCCGAGCTGGTGGGCGAGGTGCGCGGCAACGCGCAAGGCGTGGCACTGGCCGCCGGTGAGATCGCCCAGGGCAATGCCGATCTGTCGGCGCGCACCGAAAGCCAGGCCAGCGCGCTGGAGGAAACGGCAGCCTCCATGGAGCAACTGGGCGCCACCGTGCGGCAGAACGCCGACAGTGCGCGCCAGGCCAACCAGATGGCGGCCTCCGCATCGGGCATCGCCGCGCGTGGCGGCGAAGTCGTGGCCCAGGTGGTGGACACCATGAAGGGCATCAACGACAGCAGCCGCCAGATCGCGGACATCATCGGCGTGATCGACGGCATTGCCTTCCAGACCAACATTCTTGCGCTGAACGCCGCCGTGGAGGCGGCCCGCGCTGGCGAGCAGGGCCGGGGCTTTGCCGTGGTGGCGGGCGAGGTCCGTTCGCTGGCCCAGCGCAGCGCCGAGGCGGCCAAGGAGATCAAGGCGCTGATCCAGGCCAGCGAGCAGCGCGTGGAGCAGGGCACGCAACTGGTGGACAAGGCGGGCGAGACGATGTCGGAAATCGTCACCGCCATCCGGCGCGTGACGGACATCATGGGTGAGATCAGCGCGGCCAGCAGCGAGCAGAGCGCGGGCGTGGCCCAGGTGGGTGATGCCATCACGCAAATGGACCAGGCCACGCAGCAGAACGCGGCCCTGGTGGAGCAAAGCGCCGCCGCCGCCCAGTCGCTGCAGCAGCAGGCACAGGCCATGGTGGCCTCGGTCTCGGTATTTCGCACGGCGGCTGCCGATGCGCCAGCTGTCACTGTGGCGACTGCCGCAGCATCGCGCGCAACGGTTATTGCCTCCCTGGCATCGCGTCCGGCCCTGGCTCCCATGGCCGCCGGGACGGCACAACAAATCGCTGCGGCCACCCCGGCCAAGGCCACCAAGGCCGCCAAGACGACCACCGCCGACGAGGAGGAGTGGGCCGCGTTCTGAGGCCTCACGCGCAGTTCGGCTTCCTTTTCTGGCGGCCCCATGCTTTGCATGGGGCCGCTTTCCTTTTGCGTCTGGCGCTGAGCTGGCGCAAGACGGGAGCGAGAGGCTGTGGCACAAATCTGCCAGTGAAGGTTTCTGCCTACTGCCAGTCCCTGAACTTGTCCTGAACAATGCCTGGATACTGGCAGAATGTAAGTGGATGTAGTCCTATTCTTACAGCGTGAACAATGGCGGCTTCTGGTGCCGCTCCCTAGGAACGAAGGGGTATCCCGTGATCACCTTGTTCTCATGGCCGCCACGCCTGGCGGCAATCAGTCTTCCAGCGGACCGCGCCACCGCGGTGGCCCTCCCTCTCCAATCCTTGCCCACAAGCCGACTTGCGCGGTTGCGGCAGATCTATTTTTGCGAAGTCCGCGCCGGGCCTGGCTGACGCCTGTCCATGGCGCAACACAAAGCTAGGCACAACAAGATGGCAGGACTTCGACAAGAAAGACGAACGTGAAAAACCTCAAGATCTCAACGCGCATGCTGGGCACCTTCGGCCTGCTGGTGGTGCTGCTGCTGGCCGTGGTGGCTGCGGCGCTGGTGCAGTTGCGCGCCATGCGCGCCAGCATGGAAGTCATCACGGGCAACGCCATGCCCAGCGTGGAAGTGATCAACCAGATCGGCACCGATGTCGTGCGCACGCGCCTTCTGGAAGTGCGCCATGTCAACAATGACGATGCCGCCTACAAGACCGATTCGGAAAAGCAGCTGGAACAACTGCAGCGCCGCCTGGCCGAGCGCAAGAAGGCCTATGAGCCGCTGCTGTCATCGGACGAAGAACGCAGGCTCTACGCGCAACTGGTCCAGGAACGCGAGCGCTACCAGCAACTGAGCCAGCAGGTGCTGGCGCTGTCGCGCCAGGGCGAGAAGGAAAAGGCCCAGGCGGTGCTGGGCGGCGAGTCGCTGAAGCTCTACAACGATTCGTCGAACACGCTGGACCTGCTGGTCAAGCTCAACAGTGATGCCGCCTTGCAGGAAAGCCGCAATGCCGAGGCCGTGTACGGGCGCTCGGTCGTCGTCCTCAGCGTGGCCGCGCTGGCTGCCGTGCTGCTGGCCGTGCTGGCCGGCCTGTGGCTGACGCGCTCCATCCGCGCGCCGCTGGCGCATGCGGTCGATGCCGCGGACCGCGTGGCCAACGGCGACCTGGGCGGGACCATTCGCATCGACCGCAATGACGAAACCGGCCTGCTGCTGGGGGCGTTGCAACGCATGCAATCGAGCCTGGTGCAGACCGTGCGCAGCGTGCGCCAGAACGCCGAAGGCGTGGCCTCGGCCAGCGCGCAGATTGCCTCGGGCAATGCCGACCTGTCCAGCCGCACGGAAGAGCAGGCCAGCGCCCTGGAGCAGACGGCAGCCTCCATGGAGGAGCTGGGCTCCACCGTGCGCCAGAACGCCGACAACGCACGCCAGGCCAATCAGCTGGCGCTCAATGCATCCAGCGTTGCGCGCCGTGGCGGCGACGTGGTGGCCGAGGCCGTGGAGACCATGAAGGGCATCAACGACAGCAGCCGGCGCATCGGCGACATCATCGGCGTGATCGACTCCATTGCTTTCCAGACCAACATCCTCGCGCTCAATGCCGCCGTGGAGGCGGCCCGCGCAGGTGAGCAGGGTCGGGGCTTTGCCGTGGTCGCGGGCGAGGTGCGATCGCTGGCGCAGCGCAGCGCCGAGGCCGCCAAGGAAATCAAGGCGCTGATCACGGCCAGCGTGGAGCGTGTGGAGCAGGGCTCGCAACTGGTGGACCGCGCAGGCACGACCATGACCGAAGTGGTGGCCGCCATCGGCCGGGTCACCGACATCATGGGCGAGATCAGCTCGGCCAGCACCGAGCAGAGCTCCGGCGTGGCCCAGGTTGGCGAAGCCGTCACGCAGATGGACCAGACCACGCAGCAGAACGCGGCCCTGGTCGAGGAAAGCGCGGCCGCCGCTGCCTCGCTGCGCAAGCAGGCGCAGGACCTGGTCGAGGCCGTGGCCGTCTTCCAGTTGCCCCGTGGCGCCACGGACAGCCATGCGCATGTGCCGCACAGGGTGGCGGCACCGGCCAGCCCCGCAGCGCGCCCCGCAGCCCCGCCTGTCCGGCCTGCCCCACCCGCCAGCCCTGCGCGGCCTGCGGCCCTGGGCGGCGGCGGTGCGCCTGCAGGCGGCGAGACGCTGGCACGCCGGCTTGAGCGCGATGCCACGCCCCCCATCCGGCCGCGCGCCGGACCCACGCAGGCCGGCAAGCCGGCACCGCGCCAGCCCGGCCAGGGCGATGACGACTGGGAAACCTTCTGATCCCTACCCTTGGCGCAGCGGGCTGTGGGCCTGCAGCTCCTGCAGATATCCGGCCATGCCCTCGCCCTCGCGGTCCAGAAAGCGCGAGATGGCATCGGCAAAGGACGGGTGGGCAATCCAGTGGGCGCTGGGGGTGACCACGGGCAGCAGCGCCCGCGCCATCTTGTGCTCGCCCTGGGCACCTCCCTCGAAATGCGCAATGCCGCGTTCTATGCACCAGGCGATGGGCTGGTAGTAGCAGGCCTCGAAATGCAGGCAATCCACGCGCTCCAGTGCACCCCAGTAGCGGCCGTAGGCCGTTCCCTGCGGGGTCTGCGGCGCGTGGGCGCGTCCGCCTGGATGGCCCGCTGACAGCCTTGCGGCCGCAGCATCCAGCGCGATCAGGCTGCAGGCCATGGGCTGGCCGTCGCGCTCGGCGATGAACATCAGCCAGGCCTCGGGCATCTGGCGCGCCATGGCCTCGAAGAAGGCCGGTTCGAGGTACGGGGCGTTGCCATGCTCCAGGTAGGTTCGCTCGTGGCAGCGGTAGAAAAAGGCCCAGTCCTGTGCGCTCATGTCCGGCCCGTGCAGGGCGCGAAAGCGCACGCCGGCCTCATGCACCTTGCGCCTTTCCTGGCGTATCTTCTTGCGCTTTTCCTGGTTCAGCGTCGCCAGAAAGTGTTCGAAATCGCCGTGCCCGGCGCCATCGGCGCCCTGGTTGGTCCAGTGGAACTGCACGGTGCTGCGCTGCATCCAGCCGTCGGCATCGCAGGCTGCCAGATCCTCTGCATCGCTGAACAGCAGGTGCAGCGAAGACAGCTGCTGCGCCTGGGCCCATTCGCGCACCGCGCGCACCAGGGCTGCACGCAGCAAGGGCGTGCGCGCCAGCAGGCGGCTGCCCGGCACGGGCGTGAAAGGCACGGCCAGCACGCCCTTGGGGTAGTAGTCCAGCCCATGCTGGGCGTAGGCACGTGCCCAGGCAAAGTCGAACACGTACTCGCCATAGGAGTGCGCCTTGGCGTAGACCGGGCAGGCGGCGACCAGCTCGCCGCCCTGCCAGAGCGTGACCACGCGGCCGGCCCAGCCGGTTTGCGGCACGGCGCTGCCGCTGGATTCCAGCGCGCTCAGGTACTCGTGGCGCATGAAGGGAGTGGGCGCGGCCTGCGATGCCAGCAGCGCATTCCAGGCCTGGGCATCGAGCTGCTGCACGCTGTCCAGCACGCGGGTGATAATTGCGGTTTCAGCCATGCCATTCCTTGCAGGCCGGTGTGACGCGCGCTGCCGCCTTTCGCTGTGGGGTGGCCTTGTCGGCCCTGTTGGCTCCATTGCATTCCATGACGCTCTCCATCTGCACTGCCCAGCTCAACTTTGTCGTGGGCGACCTGCCCGGCAATGTCCAGAAAATCATTGCCGCAGCCCGTGAAGCTTATGCCACGGGAGCACGCTTGCTGCTGACGCCCGAGCTTGCCCTGTGCGGCTATGCGGCCGAAGACCTGTATCTGCGCCCCGCCTTTCTGGATGCCTGCGACCAGGCCGTGCAGCAGCTTGCGCTGGAGACCGCGCAATGGCCGGGCCTGGCGCTGGTGCTGGGCCATCCCTGGCGCGACCAGGGCGCCGTTGGCGCGTTGCGCAATGCGGCCAGCGTGCTGCGCGATGGGCGCGTGGAATGCAGCCATGCCAAGCAATGCCTGCCCAACTACGGCGTGTTCGACGAGCAGCGCTACTTTGTGGCCGGCCAATCGCCCTGCGTGATCGAAGTGCAGGGTGTGCGCGTGGGCCTGCTGATCTGCGAGGACGCCTGGCATCCCGAACCCGCACGCGCCGCCGCCCAGGCCGGTGCGCAATTGCTGGCCGTGATCAATGCCTCGCCCTTTCATGAGGGCAAGCAGGCCGAACGCGAAGCCACGCTGGCCGCGCGTGCGTGCGAGACCGGCCTGCCCCTGGTCTACGCACATCTGGTCGGCGGCCAGGATGAAATCGTCTTTGATGGCAGCTCCTTTGCCGTGCAGGCGGACGGCTCCATTGCCGCGCGCGCGCCGGCCTTTGCCGAGGCCTTGCCGCGGGTGGAGGTCCGCACGGGCGGGCATGCGCTGGTGCTGGTCGGCGAGGTGATTGCGCAGCCAGGGCACCTGCCGGCGCTGTGGTCCGCCCTGGTGCTGGCCGTGCGCGACTACGTGGGCAAGAACCGTTTCCCCGGCGCCCTGCTGGGCCTGTCGGGCGGTATCGACTCGGCCCTGGTGCTGGCGATTGCAGTCGATGCCCTGGGAGCGGACAAGGTGCATACGGTGATGATGCCTTCGCCCTATACGGCCGACATCAGCTGGATCGACGCGCGTGACATGGCAGAGCGCGTGGGCGTGCGCTATGACGAAATCTCCATCGCGCCCCAGTTCGAAGCCTTCAAGGCCGCCCTGGCCCCGGCCTTCGCGGGCCGCGCCGAGGACACGACCGAAGAAAACCTGCAGGCCCGCATCCGCGGCACCCTGCTGATGGGCCTGTCAAACAAGTTCGGCTCCGTGGTGCTGACCACAGGCAACAAGAGTGAGATGTCCACCGGCTACTGCACGCTCTATGGCGACATGGCGGGCGGCTTTGCGGTGATCAAGGACGTGCTCAAGACCGAAGTCTTTGCTCTGGCGCGCTGGCGCAATGCCAACGATCCGTTCGGCACAGGTCTGGACCCCATCCCGGAACGCATCATCACGCGCCCGCCCAGCGCCGAACTGCGCCCTGACCAGAAAGACCAGGACAGCCTGCCCGCTTATGAGGTGCTCGATGCCATCGTGCGCCGTTACATGGAAAATAACGAAAGCATCGCCTCCATCGTGGCCGACGGATACGCCAGCGCCGATGTGGAGCGAGTGACGCGCCTGATCCAGATCAACGAGTACAAACGCCGCCAGGCGCCCGTGGGGCCGCGACTGACGCGCCGCAGCTTCGGCAAGGATTGGCGCTACCCCATCACCAACCGCTTTCGCGCTTGAAATGAATATCCCCCTGAGTCGCTTCGCGCCTTCCCCCTCTCGCTTCGCGGGGGAGACGACAGCCTCGCTGCGGGGCTGCCCTTGCTCGCTGTCCCTGACTTTGGGGCGCGCCAGTGACTTGGGTCTTGCCGATCTTGTGTGGCCCTCACATTTGTAATACCTAGGAGTTCACCCCATGAAAATGATCACCGCCATCATCAAGCCGTTCAAGCTGGAAGAGGTCCGCGAGGCGCTGGCCGACTGCGGCGTCAACGGCCTGACCGTCACCGAGGTCAAGGGCTTTGGCCGCCAGAAGGGCCATACCGAGCTTTACCGCGGTGCTGAGTACGTGGTGGACTTCCTGCCCAAGGTGAAGATCGAGGTCGTGGTCCGCACCGAGGACGTGGACCGCTGCGTGGACGCCATCGTCAACGTGGCGCGTACGGGCAAGATCGGTGACGGCAAGATCTTCGTCACGGCCGTGGAGCGCGTGGTGCGCATCCGTACCGGCGAGCTCGACGACGGAGCCATTTGAGTCCGAGAGCAGGGCAGGGCGCATTCGGCGCCCTGCATTCCTGATATCTGGACGCTGGCGGCCATCCTCTCAAGGATGGCCGTTTCCGTTTCCGCTGCTGTTCAGATCACGGCGCGCAAGGGCGCAGTCTCCAGGCCCGTGCCGGCGTTCTGCACCAGGGATTGCAGCAGCGTGGGGATGTCGCTGCCGCTTTCGATCAGTCCCATCTGCCACTCACCCATGAAGCCATGGCCCACGCAGGTCTGCAGGAACTGCAGCATGCTGTCGTAGTAGCCATCCACATTGAGCAGGCCGATGGGCTTGTCGTGGTAGCGCAGCTGGCGCCAGGTCCAGACCTCGAACAATTCCTCGAAGGTGCCTATGCCGCCGGGCAGGGCGACGAAGGCATCGCTGCGCTCGGCCATCATGGCCTTGCGCTCGTGCATGGTCTGGACGATGTGCAGTTCATCGCAGGCATGGTTGGCCAGTTCCTTGTCCACCAGCGCCTGCGGGATCACGCCCACGACGCGGCCGCCGGCCTGCCGTGTGGCCTCGGCCACCTCGCCCATCAGGCCGCTGCGGCCGCCTCCATAGACCAGCTGGCCGCCGTGCTCGCCGATCCAGCGGCCGGTGGCGCGGGCCGCCTCGATGAATCCGGGCTGGTCGCCGGGGCGCGAGCCGCAATACACACAAATGGAAAACGTGGGATTTGTCATGCAATGAACCGTTGATAGAGGGCGGCCAGCCAGACGCCGGCGCACAGCAGCAGCGCCAGCATCACGGCCGCGCTGCCCATGTCCTTGGCCTGCTTGGACAGAACGTGCCATTCGGGGCCTATGCGATCGACCACGGCCTCGATGCCGCTGTTGAGCAGCTCCACGATCAGCACCAGCAAGACCGTGCCCGCCAGCAGTGCGACCTCGATCCAGCTGCTTCCCAGCCAGAAGGCGGCAGGGATCAGCACGATGGCGGCCAGCGCTTCCTGGCGGAAGGCTTTTTCATTCCATCCGGCGCGAAGGCCTGAGAGCGAATAGCCTGCTGCGTGCCAGACACGCGTCAGGCCTGTGCGGCTTTTCTGGGGATTGACAGGTGCACTGTCGGTCGGGTCGGGAGATGCGGCGGGCATGCTTGCGAGTGTAGGAGATGCGACGCTGCCTCTGGGCCTGTCAGCGCTTTTTCCTGGGTGCCGGTGCCTGATGGATCAATTGGGTGCCAGCCCATGCGTCATGCCAGAACTGGCGGCGCGGATGAAAGCGGCTCAGAAGTGCCCAGAGCGCCACCCACAGCACCAGCAGCATCAGCGTGGTCAGTGCAGGCACGCCGGTCGAGTAAGCCGCCAGCGGCGGCAGCAGCCAGATCCAGCTGAACACATAGCGCCGCAGTGCGCGCAACTGGCTGACGGGCTGGCCTGCCGCATCCACCAGGCGGATGTGCCAGGTCTTCATGGCCAGCGTCTGGCCCTTGGACCAGAACCAGACGAAATAGATGCCCAGCACCACGAACATGAAGGCCTGCAGCGCATGGCGGTTGTCCATGGCATTGCGTGTCTGCGACAGGGTGCCGAACAGATAGCCTGCAATGAAGACCACGCCGAACAGCAGCATGCCCTCGTAGAGCCAGCAGGCCATGCGCCGCGCCAGTCGCGGCGCCATCTGTGGGGAGGCTGCGATTGCGGCTGCCGTGGTGGAGGCGGGGGATGTGGCGTTCGTCATGCGGACGGGGAGATCGGTGCGTCAGTGCGTCAATGCGAGAGGGGCGCTTCGCCGTGCGATGGCTGGGATGCAGCATCGGGGCTGTCATGCAGTTCCATGGGCGGCAAAGGCATGGGCGTGGCCGAGGGCACTTCCACCGGCGCCGTCTCCACCAGCGCCGGCGGGCGCACGGGATGGGTTTCCACGGCCGCAGGGGATGGGGCAGGGGGTACCGGAAGCGGCGGGTTGTAGATGGTGGCGGGCGGAATCTTCGGCGGATTCGGAATGGTGGCCGGAGCCACCGAGGCCGCAGGAATCCGCGCCAGCCGCTTGGGGGCCACGGGCTCTATGGCGGTGGCGGCGCCCTTGGCCTTGGGCGCGGCGCGCGCGGCCAGCAGGCGTTTTTCCTCGTCGCTGAGCGCCTGGTAGGCCTCCCACTGGGCGCGCTTGTCCGTGGCCAGGCGGTTGGTCAGGGCGAAATTCAGGCGGGCCTGGCTGCGCTGCTGGGCGCTGAGGCTGGACCAGGTCTGCATGCGATCGCGCAGCTTTTCCTGCTCTTTTTCACTGAGCTTGTCCCAGCCCTCGGCCAGCGCCATCCAGCGGCGCTTTTGCAGCGCATCCATCATGGACCAGCGCTCGGACAGGGGTTCAAGCACGCTGCTCTGCGCCGGTGTCAGCTCTGCCCAGCGCGGGCCGGAGGCCAGGTCCGTGGCGCGCTGGCGCGTGGCTGCATCACCGTGCAGGGTCTTGGAGGCTGCGATCGTGGCCGGCGAGACGGTGCTGGGTGCCAGCCGTACCTGCTGCACGACGCGCCAGCCGGTCCAGGCCAGCGCCATCAACAGCACCGCCGCCAGGATGGCGGCGGCTGAGCGGTGGAACGCGGCGCGTGAATCAGTGGGCATGCAGGCAGGCAAGGCGGGGATCAGCGTTCCGTGTTGGTGGCCGAAGTCTTCAGGTACTGGATGAAGCCGGGGTCGGCGTAGGCGGCGGGCGGCAGATCATCGGTCAGCAAGGCGGTATCCACCTCGGCAACCTCGGTCAGACCTGTCTGGTCCGTCTGCACGTTGACGACCACCAGGCCAACGATCAACGCCAGCACCGGCACGGCCGAGATCAGCGCGCGCCACCAGGTGCCGCCCTCGTCGCCGGAGCCCAGTGTCAGCGTGCCGCCCTGGCCCTGGGTTGCGCTGGCGGTCTGCAGCGGTGCAGCGCGCAGCTCGCGCCGGCGAACGGACAGGGCGCGCTCGCGCCCAGCGCGCAGCCGCTCGGTGATGTCGTATGGCAGCAACGCCTCGCCATCACCCAGGCGCGCGGTGATCCGGCGTGCGATGCGGTCGGCCGCCATTTCGCTGTGGAGAGTGAGAGTGGGCGCAGTCTTCATAGCTCGATTCCTTTGGCCTTCAGTGCCTTGCTCAATGTCTGGATGGCGCGGAAACAATGTGTTTTTACACTTCCTTCGGAACACCCCATCGCGGCAGCGGTCTCCGCGACGTCCATCTCTTCCCAATAACGCATCAGGAAAGCTTCGCGTTGACGTGCTGGAAGCTCCTGTATCTCTTTTTCAATGCTTTGCAAAATCTGGGCCCGCTCGGTCAGATCTTCGGCGCTGCGGGCGGTTTCGCCGTTCTGGCCGGAATCGGCATAGGTTTCGAGCCAGTCGAAGTCCGCATCGTCGCCGGCCGACGCGTCCAGGTCGCTCATGCGGGTGAAGAGGGCGTTCTGCGTTTTTTGCCTGCGAAACCAGTCCAGCGTGCTGTTGGACAGGATGCGCTGGAACAGCATGGGCAGCTCGTTGATGGGCTTGTCGCCATAGTGCTGGGCCAGCTTGAGCATGCTGTCCTGCACGATGTCCAGCGCCGCCTCCTCATCCCGGACGTGAAAAAAGCTGCGCTTGAAGGCTCGCTTTTCTACGCTTTTGAGGAAGTCGGATAGTTCTTGCTCGGTTGCCAAAAGGAACGCAGGCCCGGATGAGGGGCTCGTTGATGAGGGGCTGAACGGGTGCGGGGCCTGATTATCGCACCGCACTGTCAATTTTTTTCGCAGGATGGTGCGCAGGCTTGTTGCAGTGCGATAATGTCTGCTGCAATTCAAAAAGGCAAACGGGTCACGGTCCGGCGTTTACTCACTCGCCCATGTCTGTTGGTCCTAAGTCCCGCACCGGCCTCACAAGGGCTTCAGGCAAGGGGCACCCAAGGTTTTTCGTTAGAGAAATTCACAAAGGTTGATCATGGAAATTTCCAAAGCCGAGTACTCCAGCGCGGCAGCAGCGGCGTCGCAGTCCCATGCATCCCAGGAGCTGATGGGCTCCGAGATCCTCGTCAAGTCCCTGCAGGCCGAAGGTGTCAAGCAGCTTTGGGGCTATCCGGGCGGTGCGGTTCTGTACATCTACGACGCCCTCTACAAACAAGATTCCATTCAGCATGTGCTGGTGCGCCATGAACAGGCGGCCGTGCATGCGGCAGACGGTTTTGCCCGTGCCACGGGTGAAGTCGGCGTGGCCCTGGTGACCTCGGGTCCCGGCTTGACCAACGCCGTGACCGGCATTGCCACCGCCTACACCGATTCCATTCCCCTGGTCGTGATCAGCGGCCAGACCTCGACGGCCTACATCGGCACCGATGCGTTCCAGGAATGCGACACCGTCGGCATCACCCGCCCCATCGTCAAGCACAACTTCCTGGTGAAGGATGTGCGCGAGCTGGCGGACACGATGAAGAAGGCCTTCCACATCGCGCGCACCGGCCGTCCCGGCCCCGTGGTGGTGGACATCCCCAAGGATGTGTCCTTCAAGAAGGCGCTCTACGCCGGCTACCCCGAGAAGGTGGAGATGCGCTCCTACAACCCGGTGCGCAAGGGCCATGCCGGCCAGATCCGCAAGGCGCTGCAGTTGCTGCTGGCCGCCAAGCGACCCTACATCTACACGGGCGGCGGTGTTCTGCTGGGCAATGCCTGCAATGAGCTGCGCACGCTGGTGGACATGCTGGGCTACCCGGTCACGCATACGCTGCTGGGCCTGGGCGCCTATCCGGCCAGCGACCGCAAGTTCCTGGGCATGCTGGGCATGCACGGCACCATCGAAGCCAACAATGCCATGCAGAACTGCGACGTGCTGCTGGCGGTGGGTGCACGCTTCGATGACCGCGTGATCGGCAACCCCAAGCATTTCATGTCGGTGGAGCGCAAGATCATCCACATCGACATCGATCCCTCTTCCATCTCCAAGCGCGTGAAGGTGGACGTGCCCATCGTGGGCGACGTCAAGGAGGTGCTGACCGAGCTGATCTCCATGATCCGCGAGGCAAGTGCCCGTCCCGACGCAGCGGCCCTGGGCCAATGGTGGGAGACCATCGAAGGCTGGCGCAGCCGCGACTGCCTGCAGTACAGCCGTGGCGATGGCTCGGTCATCAAGCCGCAGTACGTGGTGGAGACGCTGTGGAACATGACCCGCGACGCCGATGCCTACATCACGTCCGACGTGGGCCAGCACCAGATGTGGGCCGCGCAGTACTACCGCTTTGACGAGCCGCGCCGCTGGATCAACTCCGGCGGCCTGGGCACCATGGGCGTGGGCCTGCCCTACGCCATGGGCATCAAGCTGGCCAAGCCTGAATCCGAGGTGTTCTGCATCACGGGTGAAGGCTCCATCCAGATGAATATCCAGGAGCTGGCTACCTGCCTGCAGTACAACACGCCGGTCAAGGTGGTGTCGCTGAACAACCGCTACCTGGGCATGGTGCGCCAGTGGCAGGAGATCGAGTATTCGGGCCGCTACAGCAGCAGCTACATGGACTCGCTGCCCAACTTCGTGAAGCTGGCCGAGGCCTATGGCCACGTGGGCATGCTGATCGAGCGCCCCGAGGACGTGGAACCCGCCCTGCGCGAGGCACGCAAGCTCAAGGATCGCACGGTGTTCATGGACTTCCGTACCGATCCCACCGAGAATGTGTTCCCCATGGTGCAGGCTGGCCGTGGGATCACCGAGATGCTGCTGGGAGCTGACGACCTCTGAGCATGGTCCCTTGCGGGATCTGCCCGGGTTCATTCCTGCCGCATCCGTTCCAGTGAGCCGTCCTCGAGGCGGCCCCTTTGACGAATCTATTGCCTGCCAAGCCCGACGTTTACCGGCGCCGGGGGAGGGCAGCGAAAAGAGGAATCTTTCTTTCATGAAACACATCATTGCCGTGCTGCTCGAAAACGAGCCGGGAGCCTTGTCGCGCGTGGTGGGCCTGTTCTCGGCCCGCGGCTACAACATCGAATCGCTGACCGTGGCCCCCACGGAAGACGCATCGCTGTCGCGCATGACCATTCAGACGAATGGCTCCGAAGACGTGATCGAGCAGATCACCAAACACCTGAATCGCCTGATCGAAGTCGTCAAGGTCGTGGACCTGACCGAAGGCTCCTATACCGAGCGCGAGCTCATGATGGTCAAGGTCCGCGCCGTGGGCAAGGAACGCGAGGAGATGAAGCGCATGGCGGACATCTTCCGCGGCCGCATCATCGACGTGACCGAAAAGAGCTACACGGTCGAGCTGACCGGCGACCAATCCAAGAACGACGCCTTCCTGCAGGCGCTGGACCGCACGGCCATTCTGGAAACCGTGCGCACCGGCTCCTGCGGCATCGGCCGCGGCGAACGCATCCTGCGCGTTTGATGCGCTGCAACGCACCTGAAACCTGTCCCCTTCCCCTTTTCAACCCCTACACACACGAAGCCTGGAGCCAACATGAAAGTTTTCTACGACAAGGACTGTGACCTGAGCCTGATCAAGGGCAAGACCGTTGCCATCATCGGCTACGGCAGCCAGGGCCACGCACACGCGCAAAACCTGAACGAAAGCGGCGTGAAGGTCGTGGTCGGCCTGCGCAAGGGCGGCGCTTCCTGGGACAAGGTCGCCAAGGCTGGCCTGACCGTCGCGGAAGTCGATGACGCCGTGAAGTCCGCCGACCTGGTCATGATCCTGCTGCCGGATGAGAACATCCCCGAGGTCTACAACAACAACGTGGCCCCCAACATCAAGCAAGGCGCCACGCTGGCCTTTGCCCACGGCTTCAACATCCACTACAACCAGGTCGTGCCCCGCGCCGATCTGGACGTGATCATGGTCGCCCCCAAGGGTCCTGGCCATACCGTGCGTTCCGAGTACCTGAAGGGCGGCGGCGTGCCTTCGCTGATCGCTGTGTACCAGGACAAGTCCGGCAAGGCCCGTGACCTGGCCCTGTCCTATGCCATGGCCAACGGCGGCGGCAAGGGCGGCATCATCGAGACCAACTTCAAGGAAGAAACCGAGACCGACCTGTTCGGCGAGCAAGCCGTTCTGTGCGGCGGCGCGGTGGAACTGGTGAAGATGGGCTTCGAGACCCTGACCGAAGCCGGCTACGCTCCCGAAATGGCCTACTTCGAGTGCCTGCATGAGCTCAAGCTCATCGTGGACCTGATGTACGAAGGCGGCATCGCCAACATGAACTACTCGATCTCGAACAACGCCGAATACGGCGAGTACGTGACGGGTACCGAAGTCATCAACGACAAGTCGCGCGAAGCCATGCGTGCTGCCCTCAAGCGCATCCAGACCGGCGAATACGCCAAGATGTTCATCCAGGAAGGCCGCACCAACTACCCGAGCATGACGGCCCGTCGCCGCATGAACGCCGACCACGCCATCGAGAAGGTTGGTGGCCAGCTGCGCGCCATGATGCCCTGGATCTCCAAGAACAAGCTGGTTGACCAGAGCCGCAACTGAGATTGCTGCATTCCATCTTGCCTGGGTCGCGCAAGCGGCCTACGCAAGGTGCAGGACAAGGCCACCCCGACGGGTGGCCTTTTTCGTGCAGGGAAGGGGTGCGGCACGCAGGTACACTGACCCTTTCGGGGCGGCGCGGTCCGCTCCCTTAGAATACTATCGTTTTAATAGCTGCCCGCGCCCGTAGGCGCTGTGCTGGAGGCTGGATTGATGCAAAACCACAATGAGTCCAACGAGATTGAGGGCGTGGTGGTGCGCAAGCGCCGCAAGGGTATCTACATCCTGCCCAACCTGTTCACGCTGGCTGCGCTGTTCGGTGGCTTCTACGCCATCGTGATGGCCATGAACGGCCGCTTCGAACTGGCTGCCGCAGGTGTGTTCTGCGCCATGGTGCTGGATAGCCTTGACGGCCGTGTGGCACGCATGACCAATACGCAAAGCGCCTTTGGCGAACAGATGGACTCGCTGTCGGACATGGTGTCCTTCGGCGCCGCTCCCGCCTTGATCGCCTATGAGTGGGCGCTCAAGGGCATTGGTCGCTGGGGCTGGATTGCCGCCTTTGTCTATTGCGCCTGCGCCGCCCTGCGGCTGGCGCGTTTCAACGTGAATACCGGCACGGTGGACAAGCGCTGGTTCCAGGGCCTGCCTTCGCCTGCTGCGGCGGCGCTGGTCACGGGCTTCATCTGGCTGCTGGACGAGGCGGGCCTGCTGCGCGGGCAGGATGCCTGGCTGAGCTGGACGCAGATCACCTGGATCATGTTCTTCCTGACGCTGTACGCGGGCCTGACCATGGTCACCAATGTGCCGTTCTACAGCTTCAAGGACGTGCACTTCAAGAAGAGCGTGCCGTTTGCCGCCATCGTGCTGATTGCGCTGGGCATTGCCATCATCAACATCCACCCGCCCATCGTGCTGTTCGGCGTGTTCCTGCTCTACGGTTTCTCGGGCTATGGCGTCTACGCCTGGCGCAAGGCCAAGGGCCAGCGCACCAGTGTCATCAGCACCTCGACCGACGAGCCCGAGGAGCGCGGCCTGCACAAGTGATGCGGCGCAGCATCTTCACAGCCTTTGTGAACCTGTGCTAAAGTCGTCCGAATGCAATACCTGTCGCTAGCTCTACTACTGATGTCCAACGGGCAGAGACAGTAGCGCGCGCGTACATACCTACTTTCACGGCCCGTTTGCACCAGCGACGGGCCGTTTTGCATTTGTGGGGTCGCTGGAGCAGGTGGGTCTTGTTTTTACCTAGACGATAGAAAGCACTTCAGCCATGTTGCAAAACCCTTCGACCAAGTACCGTCCGTTCGCTTTCGCTCCCGTGCGTCTGCAAAATCGCAGCTGGCCCGACGCGACGATTACCAAGGCTCCGATCTGGTGCAGCGTGGATCTGCGCGATGGCAACCAGGCGTTGATCGAGCCCATGGACATCGATCGCAAGATGCGCATGTTCGAGCAGCTGGTGAAGATCGGCTTCAAGGAGATCGAGGTCGGTTTTCCCTCCGCTTCGCAGGTGGAGTTCGACTTCATGCGCAAGCTCATCGAGGAAAACCGCATTCCCGATGACGTGACCATCCAGGTGCTGACCCAGGCGCGCGAGCACCTCATCCGCCGTACCTTCGAAGCGCTCGAAGGCGTGCCCCGTGCCATCGTCCATCTCTACAACGCCACCGCGCCCGTGATGCGCCGCGTGGTGTTGAACATGAGCGAAGACGAGATCGTTGAGCTGGCCACCACCAATGCCCGCATGTTCAACGAGATCGCTGCCGGCTACCCCCAGACGCAATGGACCTTCCAGTATTCGCCCGAGATGTATTCGGACACCGAACTGGAGTTTTCCAAGCGCGTCATCGATGCCGTCACCGATGTATGGCAGCCCACGCCCGAGCGCAAGTGCATCATCAACCTGCCCACCACGGTGGAGCATTCCACGCCCAATCTGTTTGCCGACATGGTGGAGTGGACGCACCGCCACATCCAGCGCCGTGATTCCATCGTGCTGTCCGTCCATCCCCACAACGATCGCGGCACCGGCACGGCGACGGCCGAGCTCGCGCTGATGGCCGGTGCCGACCGCCTCGAAGGCTGCCTGTTCGGCAACGGCGAGCGCACGGGCAACCTCGACGTGGTCAACGTGGCGCTGAACATGTACATCCAGGGCGTGTCGCCCGGGCTGGATTTCTCCGATATCGACGGCATCCGCAGCACGGTCGAGCATTGCAACCAGTTGCCCGTGCACCCGCGCCATCCCTACGTGGGCGACCTGGTCTACACCTCGTTCTCTGGCTCGCACCAGGATGCGATCAAGAAGGCCTTCGCCGACCGCAAGGAAGGCGACGTCTGGGACATGCCCTATCTGCCCATCGATCCCAAGGACCTCGGTCGCAGCTATGAGGCCGTGATCCGCGTCAACAGCCAGTCGGGCAAGGGCGGCATCGCCTATCTGCTTGAAAGCGAATATGGCCTCCAGTTGCCGCGCCGCCTGCAGATCGAGTTCAGCCAGGTCGTGCAGCGCGAGATGGATGCCAGCGGCAAGGAATTGGCTGCCGCCGACCTGTGGAATCTGTTCCAGCGCGAATACGGCCTGCAATCCGTGCAGGCGCCGCACTACCGGCTGAGCGAGAACGATGGTGTGGTCAGCCTGTCGGCCGACCTGGCCGTCGAGGGCGGCAAGCGCACGATTGAGGCCGAGGGCACGGGCCCGATCGACGCCTTCGTGCAGGCGCTGAGCGAGCACAGCGGCCGCGCGGTGCGAGTGCTGGACTATGCCGAGCACGCCATTGGCGAAGGCGCCAACGCCAAGGCCATCGCCTATGTGGAACTGCGCGTGGACGAGTCCCACGTGTGCTACGGCGTGGGGGTCGATGCGAATATCGTCTCTGCCTCGTTCCGGGCCATCATGTCGGGCTTGCAGCGTGTTCCCTCCGCCGAGAATGCGGTGGCGCAGGAGGCGGTCGCCGCCTGAATTTCGTTCCCGAGCCGGTGCAGCCACAAGCGCACCGGCTTTTTTCATCGCCTGCCCGTGGGCAGGGGCTTCGCATCCACAAGAAAGACGAGACTCCCCATGACCGACCAATTGATCATTTTCGACACCACCTTGCGTGACGGCGAGCAGTCGCCCGGTGCCTCCATGACCCGCGACGAGAAGCTGCGCATCGCGCGCCAGCTCGAACGGCTGAAGGTCGATGTGATCGAGGCCGGTTTTGCGGCGAGCTCCAACGGTGACTTCGAGTCGGTGCAGGCCATTGCACGCGCCATCAAGGACTCCACCATCTGCTCGCTGGCGCGGGCCAATGACCGTGACATCGCCCGTGCGGCCGAAGCTCTGAAGGACGCCAACCGCGCGCGCATCCACACCTTCATTGCGACCAGCGCGCTGCACATGGAGAAAAAGCTGCGCATGACGCCCGAGCAGGTGCTGGAGCAGGCGCGCCAATCCGTGCGCTTTGCGCGCAACCTGATTGCCGACATCGAGTTCAGCCCGGAGGATGGCTACCGCAGCGACCCGGATTTCCTGTGCCGCGTCATCGAGACCGTGATCGCCGAGGGCGCAACCACGATCAACGTGCCCGACACCGTGGGCTATGCCATTCCCGAGCTCTACGGCGCCTTCATCAAGAACCTGCGCGAGCGCGTGCCCAATAGCGACAAGGCGGTCTGGAGCGTGCACTGCCACAACGATCTGGGCATGGCCGTGGCCAACTCGCTGGCCGGCGTCAAGCTCGGCGGCGCCCGCCAGATCGAATGCACCATCAATGGCCTGGGTGAGCGCGCCGGCAACTGCTCGCTGGAAGAGGTGGTGATGGCCATCAAGACGCGCAAGGACTACTTTGGCCTGGACGTCAACATCGACGCCCTGCACATCGTGGCCGCCAGCCGCATGGTCAGCCAGACCACCGGCTTCGTGGTGCAGCCCAACAAGGCCGTGGTGGGGGCCAACGCCTTCGCCCACGCCTCCGGCATTCACCAGGACGGCGTGCTCAAGGCGCGCGACACCTACGAGATCATGCGTGCCGAGGACGTGGGCTGGAGCGCCAACAAGATCGTGCTGGGCAAGCTCAGCGGCCGCAACGCCTTCAAGCAGCGCCTGCACGAGCTGGGCGTGGAGCTGGACAGCGAAGCCGCGATCAATACCGCCTTCGCCGCCTTCAAGGAGCTGGCCGACCGCAAGAGCGAGATCTTCGACGAGGACATCCTGGCCCTGGTGACCGAGCAGGACGCGCATCAGCAGGCCGACCCCTTCCAGTTCATCTCGCTGGCCCAGCAAAGCGAGACAGGTGAGCGCCCACACGCGTCGGTGGTGTTCAGCCGCGACGGCCGAGAGATCAAGGCCCAGTCCGACGGCAATGGCCCGGTCGATGCCTCGTTCAAGGCCATCGAATCCGAGGTGAAGAGCGGTGCCGAGATGCTGCTGTACTCGGTCAACGCCATCAGCGGCTCCACCGAAAGCCAGGGCGAAGTGACCGTTCGCCTGCAGCGCAGCGGGCGCGTGGTCAACGGCGTGGGCGCCGACCCTGACATCGTCGTGGCTTCTGCCAAGGCCTATCTGAGCGCGTTGAACAAATTACACAGCAATGCAGAGATCGTGGCTGCGCAGGGGTAAGCACTCGCCTTATAATTTCACTTAAATTATCGAAAAGTCGCACAAGTTATTGTCACAGTGCGACTTTTTCGATTAATGTAAGGTCTAGTCACAAATTCTTGCTGCTTGGAGCATTTCTCATGCCCACCCTACGCCGTGCCCGCCTCGGTCGATTTGCTCAGGTCATGTCCTTTCTGGCCCTGAGTTGTGCTCTTGCTGCTCCGGGCGCATATGCCGCGCCCGCCAAGAAAGTTGCCAAGAAACAGGTGGCCGTGGCCCCTGTCAAGAAGAAGGCGGTGAAGGAGCGCGCCACGGCCGCTCCCCAGGGCAAGCGCGTTGCCAAGAGCGCGCGCCAGCCCAGCCGCGTCGCTGCACGCAGCGTGGCCAGCCCCATTCGCGCCGTTGCCTACGAGCCACGCCTGTCCTTCGGCCAGATGGCCGGTCTGCATGCGGTGGCCGATCCTCTGGATCTCAAGAGCAGCGTGGCCCTGGTCCTAGATCAGGACACCCATGAGGTGTTGCTGAGCAAGAACGACCATGCCGTCTTGCCCATCGCCTCGTTGACCAAGCTGATGACCGGCCTGCTGATTTCCCAGGCCCATCTGCCGATGGATGAAACCATCACCATCACGCAGGACGACGTGGATACCGAAAAGGGCAGCAGCTCGCGTCTGGCCGTCGGCACCACGCTCACGCGCGGTGAAATGCTGCACCTGGCCCTGATGTCCAGCGAAAACCGCGCTGCCCATGCCCTGGGCCGCACTTTCCCTGGTGGCCTTGATGCCTTTGTCCAGCAGATGAATGCCAAGGCCCGTCTGCTGGGCATGACCGATACCCGCTACGTGGAGCCCACCGGGCTGTCCAGTCGCAACCAGTCCAGCGCCCGTGATCTGGCCGTGCTCGTCAATGTGGCGCACAGCGATCCGCTGGTGCGCGAGTACACCACCTCGCCCGGCTATGAGGTGGCCGTGGGCCGCCGCACGCTGCAGTACAACAACACCAACCGCCTGGTGATGAGCCCCACCTGGGACATCGGTCTGCAAAAGACCGGCTACATCTCCGAGGCAGGCCGCTGCCTGGTCATGCAGGCGCAGGTGGCTGGCCGCAAGATCATCATGGTCTTCCTGGATTCGGCTGGAAAGTTCAGCCGCCTCGGCGATGCCGAGCGCGTGCGCCACTGGGTGGAGTCCATGGGACAGGTGGCTGGCGATCCCATGATCCACAAGGTCAAGGGCTGAGTTTTCTTTCCCCTCACGACAAAGGCGCCGATGGCGCCTTTGTCGTTTCTGGGGGCAGAGGACTGTGTTGCCAATGGCCCCTGGCCAATGCCAATGGGGCCGACGGCTGTTCAGTGGCTGCTGCGCGCGTAGGGGTTGGGTGGCGGTGCTGCCGGGCGGGTTGCGTTGAAGCCCAGGGCGCCCGAGATCTCCTGTGCGGTGGATTGGAGCTTGGACATCCAGCTCTCGTCCAGCCGGTCGGCGGGAGCGGAGATGGACAGGCCTGCCACCAGCTTGCCCTGGTCGTCGTAGATGCCGGCGGCCATGCAGCGCACGCCCAACTCCAGCTCTTCGTTGTCGCGGGCCACGCCATGGTGGCGTACCTTGTCCAGTTCGTTTTCCATGTCGGCCAGCCGCGTGATGCTGAAGTGCGTCTTGCCGGGCAGGCCGGTGCGCGTGGCGTAGGCGCGGACCTGTTGCGCATCGTCGGCCGCCAGGAACAGCTTGCCGTTGGATGTCAGGTGCAGCGGCGCATGGCCGCCGATGGCGCGCACCACCTGCATGCCGGAGCGCTCGCTGTAGGCGCGTTCCACATAGACGATTTCATCGCCCTGGCGCACGCTGAGGCTGACCGGCTGCTGGATCTGCTTGTGCAGCTGGCGCATGGGGATCAGGGCCGCTTCGCGCACGCTCAGGCGGGCCTTGACCAGATTGCCCAGTTCCAGGAAGCGCATGCCCAGGCGGTAGCTGCCCGATTCGGGGCGATCGACAAAGCGGCCAATGGCCAGATCGTTGAGGATGCGGTGCGTGGTGGAGGGGTGCAGGCCGGTGCGCTCGCTGATCTCCTTGAGCGATACCGCTTCCTCGCGCGAGGCCAACACGTCGATCAACGTGAACATGCGTTCCAGGACTTGGACGCTGGGCTTGGGGGAGGCCGCGTTATCGTTTTTTTTCATGAGGCGGAGTGGAGTTTCGGCATTCGGTCATTCTAGCGGCGGCCATGGCATGGCGGCATATGTGCCGCCAGCAAACAGCGGCTATGCGCATAAGAAATGTCGCTGAAAAGGCGTGGAGTGACGCTGTATCAGCGCGGCAGCTGATCCACTCGCTGCCAGCGCTCGTCAACGCGCACTTCATGGGGCAGGAAGCGCGCCTTGTAATTCATCTTCTGGCTGTCGGCGATCCAGTAGCCCAGGTAGACATAGGGCAGGCTCATGGATCGGGCCTGGTCGATCTGCCACAGCACATTGAAGGTGCCGTAGCTGGCGGGGTCGTTGGGCTCGTAGAAGGTGTAGACGGCAGACAGCCCGTCTTCCAGCACATCGAGGATGGAGACCATCTTCAGCGTGCCGATGCCGCCATCGGCTGCGGGCGTGCGGAACTCCACAAGGCGCGAGTTGACGCGGCTTTGCAGCAGGAACTGGGTGTACTGGTCCACGCTGTCATGGTCCATGCCTCCGCCGCTGTGGCGGCTTTGCTGGTAGCGCAGGTACAGCTGGTAGTGCTCGTTCGAGTAGTGCAGGCGCTGGATCGATGCCGTGAGATTGGCGTGGCGCGCGGCGGCGCGGCGCTGGCTGCGGTCGGGGCGGAAGTCATGGACCAGGATGCGCATCGGCACGCAGGCGCGGCATCCGTCGCAATACGGCCGGTAGGTGAACATTCCGCTGCGGCGAAAACCCAGTGAAACCAGCTCCGAATAGGCGCTGTTCTGGATCAGGTGGCTGGGTGTGGCCACTTGCGAACGCGCCAGCCGGCCATCGAGATAGCTGCAGGGGTAGGCGGCGGTGGCATAGAACTGCAGGGCCTGCAGCGGAAGATCGTTCGGGTGCGTCATGGTGTGCTGGCGGCAGCCGGTGATGTGTCGCCAGCCTCGCCGGACGGTGGCAGCAACGCGTCCCAGTATACGTTTTCGAACTGCCAGCGCATGGGCGGCAGCTGGCTTTGCTCGGCCACGGTTTGCAGGAACCGGGCGCGCGGCATTTCGCGCGCCCCCAGCGAGGCCAGATGCTGCGTGGCCTGCTGGCAATCGATCTGCACGGCGCCTTGGTGTCTGCACAGCGCCACCAGGGCCGCCAGCGCGATCTTGGATGCGTCGGTGGCATGCGCGAACATGGATTCGCCAAACACGGCGCGGCCCAGTGCCACGCAATACAGGCCGCCCACGAGGCGTCCGTCCACCCAGGTCTCCACGCTGTGGGCTGCACCCTGGTGGTGCAGATCGGCATAGGCGTCAAGAATTTCCTGCACGATCCAGGTGCCATCCTGGTCGTGGCGCACCGTCTGGGCGCAGTGCTGCATCACGGTCTCGAACGCGCTGTCGATGCGGATCTCGCAGCCCGGCGTGGCGCGAAAGCGCTGCAATGTCTTGCGCAGGCTGCGGTGCAGCCGGAATTGCGATGTCTGCAGCACCATGCGGGGATCGGGCGACCACCACAGCGTGGGCTGGCCTTCGCTGAACCAGGGAAAAATCCCCTGGCTGTAGGCGATGCGCAGGTGCGCCGCATCCAGCGTGCCGCCTGCGGCCAGCAGGCCCGGGATGGGATCGTTGGGGCCCCATGCCGTTTCCACAGGAGGGAAGGCCTGGTGGGGGATGAGCCATGGGAGGGGATGGGACATGATCGGGTGCGGACGGAGGAAATGGATTCGTATTCTCTGCAGCCGCAGTCTTGCACAAACCATGCGCAAGAGGGCTGCGTGGATGCGAGGGCATCGCCTGGCCGGGGTAAGTGAACCTCCTACGCGGCCTTGTCGCGCCAGGGGACAGTGCCGTCTGGCAGGCTTGGGCTATGCTGGTTCCGTCTTCTTGCGGATGCTTGGCTTTCGCTGTGAAGGCATCGAAGGAGGATGAGCGATGTTTTTCAGCAAAATCTTTGGCGCAAGCCTTGCCGAGCCGCGCTATATCCGTCGCACCCGGGCCTACCTGCAGGAAGCCCGCATGGCGATGCTCGAGCACACCATTGCCGCGGAGTACTACAAGTCCTCTGCTGACATGTATGCGGAACGTGCCGCACGGCTGGAAGAAGAGCTGCGCGCATGGGAAGAGGGTGTCGAGCAATCCCGCGCTGCCCATGTCTCGCGCCGCGCACATGCCAGGCACAGCAAGCCCGTCACCGTGGAGCCCGCCGCAACTCCATCGCCACCGAACACGCCCACCGTGGGCATGGTGCGTGCAGCCTGACCCAACAAAAAAGCCCGCATGCGTTGGCATGCGGGCTTTTCATCTGGCTCCTCAACCTGGGCTCGAACCAGGGACCTACGGATTAACAGTCCGGC